>CANPXW010000028.1 GCA_947587025.1 uncultured Oscillospiraceae bacterium | reverse complement strand
CTCAACAAGCTGCGCGGCACCTTCACCTGCGTGTGCGTCAAGGCCCCCGGCTTCGGCGACCGGCGCAAGGAGATGCTGCAGGACATCGCCATCCTCACCGGCGGCCAGGTCATCTCCTCCGACCTGGGCATGGAGCTGAAGGACGCCACCGTCGCTGACCTGGGCCATGCCCGCCAGGTGAAGGTGTCCAAGGAGAACACCATCATCGTGGACGGCGCCGGCGAGGCCCAGGCCATCGCGGACCGCATCCACCAGATCAAGGCCCAGATCGAGGTCACCGAGAGCGAGTACGACAAGGAGAAGCTCAACGAGCGCCTTGCCAAGCTGTCCGGCGGCGTGGCGGTCATCAAGGTGGGCGCTGCTACCGAGACCGAGATGAAGGAGAAGAAGCTGCGCATCGAGGACGCTCTGAACGCCACCCGCGCCGCTGTGGAAGAGGGCATCGTGGCCGGCGGCGGCAGCGCCTATCTGCTGGGCGCCAAGGCTGCGGCCAAGGTGGCAGAGGAGCTGGACGGCGACGAGAAGACCGGCGCCCGTGCCGTGGCCAAGGCCCTGGAGGCCCCTGTGATGCAGATCGCCGCCAACGCGGGCCTGCAGGGTGCGGTCATCCTGGACAAGATCATGGCCAGCGACGTGCCCACCTTTGGCTTCGACGCCTCCGCCGAGGTGTTCTGCGACATGATCGCCGCAGGCATCGTGGACCCGACCAAGGTCTGCCGCAGCGCTCTGGAGAACGCCGCCTCCGTGGCCAGCATGGTGCTGACCACCGAGAGCCTGGTCACCGACATCAAGGAGCCCCCCGCGCCTGTCGCGGCCCCCAGCCCCGACATGGGCGGCATGTACTAAGAGACAAGAGCAAATGAGCAAAACAGCCGATGCCATCGTGCATCGGCTGTTTTGCTACGTGTGGAATAATGTATTGCAAAACGACATACAATGTGGTATGATAACAACGAAAGGTGGTGCATACCATGGCGAACAAGACTGCAAACGTGCTGGCACGGGTGGAGCCGGAGACGAAGCGCGAGGCCGAGGAGGTCATGCAGAAGCTGGGCATCTCCGCATCCACGGTGATAAACCTGCTATACAATCAGATCATCCTCACCCAGGGCATCCCCTTCCCGCTGACGCTGCCCCGGGAACCGAAGGCCCGAGACGAAATGACCGATGAGGAGTTTTCCGCCATGCTCCAGAAGGGTATGGACGACGTGCAGGCTGGGCGCACCAGGCCCGCCAAAGAGGCGTTTGCCGATCTGCGTCGGGAGCTTTCGTGAATGGAGAGTTATGCCGTTGCGTTGACCCAGCAGGCAGTGGAACAGCTGGCGGAGATCGTGCGGTACATCTCCGTAACGCTGCGCTCGCCGCAAGCCGGCATGAACACGCTGGGTGCGCTGGAGGAAGAGATCGGTTCTCTCTCTGTCATGCCATCCCGTTACCCGGCAATAGAGGATGACCCGGCGGGAGGCCGCAATATCCGCAGGACCCGCGCCAAAAACTTTAATATCTACTATCAGGTAGACGACGCCCAGAGGCGTGTCAATATCCTTGCTGTCTGCTATGCCCGGCGGGATCAGAAGAGGATTGCCGAAAGCCTTTGAGCATTGATAAGAGAAGACAGCAAGAATGATCCGGGAGGCTCGCAAGGGCCTCTCGGATCGGTTTCTGCCGTCCGGGTTTGGCTTGACTTTTGAGGGGGAGTGTGCCATAATAAGCGTGGCTTAATTTAATCATAAGTTATTTGAATTAAAAAGCCGGGGGAAAGGAGCTTCCTAACATGATCAAGAAGACGATGGACGGCAACGAGGCCGCCGCGTACGCCAGCTACGCATTCACGGAGGTGGCGACGATCTATCCCATCACGCCCTCCAGTCCCATGGCGGAGCATGTGGACACCTGGGCCGCCAATGGGAAGAAGAACCTGTTCGGCCAGCCGGTGAAGCTGATGGAGATGCAGTCGGAGGCGGGCGCCTGCGGGGCCATGCACGGCTCCCTGGAGGCCGGCGCGCTGACCACCAGCTACACCGCGTCCCAGGGCCTGATGCTGATGATACCGCCGCTGTACCGCATCGCGGGGCAGCTGCTGCCCGGCGTCATCCACGTGGCGGCACGGACCGTGGGCACCAGCGCCTTCTCCATCTTCGGCGACCACTCGGACGTGATGGCCTGCCGGCAGACGGGCTTTGCCCAGCTGGCGTCCTCCTGCGTGCAGGAGTGCATGGACCTGGCGGCGGTGGCGCACCTTTCGGCCATCAAGGCACGTGTGCCCTTCATGCACTTCTTCGACGGGTTCCGCACCAGCCACGAGATACAGAAGATCGACGTGCTGGATTACGAGGATCTGCGTAAGATGCTGGACATGGACGCCCTGGCCCGGTTTAGGGCCAACGCCCTGAACAGCGAGCATCCGCTGATGCGCTCCACGGTCATCAACCCGGACACCGCCTTCCAGCTGCGGGAGGCCGTGAACCCCTACTATGAGGCCGTGCCGGGCATCGTGGAGGAGTACATGCGCCGGATGAGCGCCCTCACCGGCCGGGACTATCGGCTGTTCAACTACTACGGCGACCCCCAGGCGGAGCAGGTGGTGGTGGCCATGGGCAGCGTGTCCGGGTGCCTGCAGGAGGTGGTGGCTTACCTGCGCGGCCAGGGCCGGAAGGTGGGCCTGCTGCAGGTGCGGCTGTACCGGCCCTTCTCCGCGGCGCATTTTTTGGCGGCGCTGCCGGAGAGCTGCCAGGTGCTGACGGTGCTGGACCGGACCAAGGAGCCCGGCGCCAACGGCGAGCCCCTTTACGAGGACGTGTGCTCTGTGCTGATACACGGCGGCCGGCACATCAAGGTGCTGGGCGGCCGATACGGCCTGTCCAGCAAGGATACCACCCCCGCCCAGATGATCGCCGTGTTCGACAACATGGCCGGTGCCCAGCAGGACCACTTCACCGTGGGTATCACCGACGATGTGACCCACCACTCCCTGCCCATCGGGGAGAACGTGGTCACCGCCGACGAGAAGACCATATCCTGCAAGTTCTGGGGCCTGGGCTCCGACGGTACCGTGGGGGCCAACAAGAACTCCATCAAGATCATCGGAGACAACACGGACCAGTATGTCCAGGCATATTTCGAGTACGACACGAAGAAGTCCGGCGGCGTGACCAAGAGCCATCTGCGCTTCGGCCACAACCCCATCCTGTCCACCTACTACGTGACCATGGCGGACTTCATCGCCTGCCACAACCAGAGCTACATATCCAAGTACGACATCGTGACGGAGCTGAAGCCGGGCGGCACGTTCCTGATCAACTGCAACTGGCCCGCCGGCGAGGTGGAGGCCCATCTGCCCAACAAGGTCAAGCGCCTGCTGGCGGAGCGGGCGGCGAAGTTCTATGTCATCGACGCCACGGACATCGCCGAGGGCATCGGCCTGGGCAACAGGACCAATACGGTGCTGCAGGCGGCGTTTTTCAAGCTTTCCGGCGTGCTGCCCGTGGACGAGGCGGTGGGCTACATGAAGGCGGCCATCAAAAAGACCTACGACCGCAAGGGCGACAAAGTGGTGGCCATGAACTGCGCGGCGGTGGACGCGGGGCTGACCGGCATCCATGAGATACCCGTCCAGGAGAGCTGGAAGGGCCTTGCCGACGAGGCCGAGCCTGCGGACACCACGTCCCCCTGGTACGTGCGCACGGTCATGGCGGCGGTGAACGCCCAGAAGGGCGACAGCCTGCCGGTGAGCGTGTTTGCCGATGCGGCGGACGGCACCGTGCCCATGGCCACGTCGAAATACGAAAAGCGGGGGTTTGCCTCCCACGTGGCCAGCTGGATACCGGCAAACTGCATCGGCTGCAACCTGTGCTCGGTGATGTGCCCCCACGCCGCCATCCGGCCCTTCCTGCTGGACGCGGACGAGGCGGAAAAGGCCCCGGAGGGCTACGTGACCAATCCGGCCAAGGGCAAGGGGTTCCCGGAGGGGATGCGCTACCGCATCCAGGTGGACCCGCTGGACTGCACCGGCTGCGGCAGCTGCGCGGCGGCCTGCCCGGCTAAGGAGAAGGCCATCGTCATGCAGCCCATCGAGAGCCAGCTGCACGAGCAGCCCAACTGGGACTACAGCCTCTCCCTGCGGCCGAAGCAGAACCCCCTGGACAAATTCACGGTGAAGGGCAGCCAGTTCGAGCAGCCCCTGCTGGAGTTCTCCGGGGCCTGCGCCGGCTGCGGCGAGACGCCCTATATGAAGATGATGACCCAGCTGTTCGGCGAGCGGATGGTGGTGGCCAACGCCACCGGCTGCACCCAGGCGTGGGGCTTCAGCAGCCCCAGCTATCCCTATACCACCAAGCCCAACGGCCGGGGCCCGGCGCTGTCCAACTCCCTGTTCGAGAACAACGCCGAGTACTCCCTGGGCATGGTGCTCAGCACCGGCCAGCAGCGGCTGCGTCTGGCCGCCCACGTCCAGGACCTGATCGAGCAGACCCATGACAAGGCCCTGCGCCAGGCCCTGGCCGCCTGGCTGGAGGGCTACGACGACAAGGAGAACACCCTGGCGCTGAGCGACGCGGTGATCGCCGCGCTGGACGCCTGCCCGGAGAAGGGCGAGCTCATAGACAGCGTGCGGGCGGCCAGGGACCAGCTGGTGAAGAAGAGCGTGTGGATGTACGGCGGCGACGGCTGGGCCTACGACATCGGCTACGGCGGGCTGGACCACGTGCTGGCCTCCGGGGTGGACGTGAACATCCTGGTGGTGGACACGGAGGTGTACTCCAACACCGGCGGACAGTCCTCCAAGGCCACGCCCTACGGCGCGGTGGCCCAGTTCGCGGCAGCCGGCAAGCGCACCGCCAAGAAGGACCTGGGCATGCTGGCCACCCAGTACCAGAACGTGTACGTGGCCTCCGTGGCCATCGGCGCGGACCCGGCCCAGCTCATCCGGGCCCTGAAGGAGGCCGAGGCCCACAACGGCCCGTCCCTGATCGTGGCCTACGCCCCCTGCATCAACCACGGCATCGTCAAGGGCATGGCCTACGCCCAGGAGGAGGCCAAGCTGGCGGTGAAGAGCGGCTACTGGGTGCTGTACCGGTACGACCCCAAGCTGAAGGCCCAGGGGAAGAACCCCTTCATCCTGGACTTCACCGACCCGAAGTACGATCTGCGGGAGTTCTTCATGGGCGAGGTCCGCTTCAATAGTCTGCAGCGCACCTTCCCCGAGCAGGCCGAGGCGCTGCTGGTGGAGGCCCGGGCCCAGATACGGGACCGGTGGGCCCGCTACGACCACCTGGCCAAGCAGGATTACTCCCACATGCTGGACGTGCTGAAGGATTACCCCATCATCCCGGCGGGAAAATAAGAAAAATAGACCGGCAGGCGGCCTCCTTTGACAAGGAGGCCGCTTTTGCTGCGTCTTTTTCTTGACTATTTGCCCAAAAACCGCCATAATGGGAGTAACGGCTATAAAACAGGGAGGTAAACGTATGCAGCGAGTACAGTTCGTAGAGACGGTCCTGCGGGACGCCAATCAGTCGCTGATGGCCACCCGGCTGCCCTACGCCAAGTTCGAGCCCATCCTGGAGACCATGGACAAGGCGGGCTACTACGCCGTGGAGTGCTGGGGCGGCGCTACCTTTGACGTGTGCCTGCGGTACCTGAACGAGGACCCCTGGGAACGTCTGCGCAAGATACGGGCAAAAATGCCCAACACCAAGCTGCAGATGCTGCTCCGGGGCCAGAACATCCTGGGCTACAAGCACTACCCCGACGACGTGGTGCGCAAGTTCGTGCAGCACGCCGTGAAAAACGGCATCGACATCATCCGCATCTTTGACGCCCTCAACGACCCGGACAACCTGAAGGTGGCCGTGGAGGAGACGGTCAAGTGCGGCGCCATCGCATCCGGCGCCATCAGCTACACCACGTCCCCGGTGCACACCCTGGAAAACTACGTCAAGCTTGTCAAGGAGCTGGCGGCCATGGGCTGCAGCACCATCTGCATCAAGGACATGGCCGGCATCATGGGCCCCAAGGAGGCCTACGATCTGGTCAGCGCCATCAAGGACGCGGTGGACCTGCCCGTGGACGTGCACACCCACTGCACCACCGGCCTGGCCTTTATGACGCTCCTGAAAAGCGTGGAGGCCGGCGCGGACATCATCGACACCGCCACGCCGCCCTTCTCCGGCGGCACCAGCCAGGCGTCCACCGACACCCTGGCCTACGCCCTGCGGCAGCTGGGCTACCAGGTGGACCTGGACGACGCGGTGCTCAAGAAGGTGGCGGATTTCTTCAAGCCCGTGCGGGACGGGTACGTGGCCGACGGCACGCTCATGCCCAAGAGCATGGCCACGGACACCCAGTGCCTGACCTACCAGGTGCCCGGCGGGATGCTCTCCAACCTTCTCAGCCAGCTGAAGACCATGAACGCCCTGGACCGGCTGGATGAGGCTCTGGCCGAGACGCCCCGGGTCCGGAAGGACCTGGGCTATCCGCCCCTGGTGACCCCCACCAGCCAGATGGTGGGCGTGCAGGCGGTGACCAACGTTCTGCAGGGCGAGCGGTACAAGAAGGTATCCAGCGAGGTGCGCGCCTACTGCCGGGGCGAGTACGGCCGTACTCCCGCCCCCATCGACCCCGAGGTGCAGAAGCAGATACTGGGGGATGAAAAGCCCCTGACCGGGCGCTATGCCGACACCCTGGAGCCGGCCTTTGAAAAGACCAAGGCCCAGCTGGGCGACACCGCCCGCAGCGACGAGGACGTGCTCAGCTACATCGCCTTCCCCCAGCTGGCGGAGAAGTTCTTCGCCGACCGCCAGGCGGCGGAGGAGAACGTGGTCAAGTACACCATCGAGGAGATGTGAGCCATGAACGGTATCAATGAAGCGTTGCTGCATCCCGGCGTGGGCACCGGCGCGGTGATCGCCGTGCTGGGCTACGCGGTGGTGTTCCTGGGCCTGGTGATGCTGCTGGCCGTGGTGGCCGTGATGGGCAAGGTCATGGCCAGCCGGCGGAAGGCCGCACCCGCTGCCGCCCCCGCCGCGCCCGAGGCTCCTGCCCCCGCTCCCGTGGAGAAGCCCAAAGCCAAGGGCACCGCCGGCGAGCTGAAGCTGTATAACGTGTCCGAGCGGGACGCGGCGCTCGTCATGGCCATCGTGGCCCACAAGCTGGGCAAGCCTGTCAACGAGCTGCGGTTCCGGTCTATCAAGGAGGTCGAGGAGAAATGAAATATAAAGTCACATTGAACGGAAGGACCTACGAGGTCGAGGTGGACACCGACAAGGCCATGCTGGTGGATGAGTACGAGGCCTACGCCCCCGCTCCCGCCGCGCCCGCCCCTGTGGCGGCCGCACCCGCTCCGGCGGCCGCGCCTGCCGCGCCCGCACCGGCTCCCGCCCAGGCGGTGGCCGCCGGCGAGAAGGTGACCTCTCCCATGCCCGGCAACATCCTGAAGATCCTGGTCAGCCAGGGCCAGCAGGTGAAGGAGGGCGAAGTGGTGATGATCCTGGAGGCCATGAAGATGGAGAACGAGATCGTCGCCCCCAAGGCCGGCTCCGTGGCCCAGATACTGGTGACGAAGGGCGCCGTGGTGGAGACCGGCGCGGTCCTCGCGGTCATCGCGTGAGGAGGGCGCAGGTATGAACATAATGGAGACCCTCGGCAAGCTGGCCTCCGAGTCAGGCTTTGCCGGGTTCCTGGCGGCGGGAGGCTGGAAGAACCTCATCATGATCGCCCTGGCATGCGTGCTGCTGTACCTGGGCATCGTGAAGAAGTTCGAGCCGCTGCTGCTGGTGGGCATCGCCTTCGGCTGCCTGCTCACGAATCTGCCCGGCGCGGGGATGTATCATCTGGACATGTGGGACGCCTACGTGGCCGGCACGTCCTACACCACCGCCGCCGGCGAGGTGATAGAGCATCTGAGCTTCACCGACATCATCCATGAGGGCGGCCTGCTGGACATCTTCTACATCGGCGTGAAGGCCGGCGTGTACCCCTCCCTCATCTTCATGGGCGTGGGTGCCATGACCGACTTCGGCCCGCTGCTGGCCTATCCCAAGAGCCTGCTGCTGGGCGCGGCCGCCCAGCTGGGCGTGTTCGTGGCCTTCTTCGGGGCCATCCTGCTGGGCTTCACCGGCCCGGAGGCGGCCTCTATCGGCATCATCGGCGGCGCGGACGGCCCTACGGCCATCTTCCTGACCACCAAGCTGGCGCCGCAGCTGTTGGGCCCCATCGCCATCGCGGCCTATTCCTATATGGCGCTGATCCCCATGATCCAGCCGCCCATCATGAAGCTGATGACCACCCCGGCCATGCGGCAGGTGAAGATGGAGCAGCGGCGTGAGGTGTCCAAGACCGAGAAGATCGTGTTCCCCATCGTGGTGAGCGCCTTTGTCATCCTGCTGCTGCCCTCCACCGCGCCGCTGATCGGCTGCCTGATGCTTGGAAACCTCTTCCGGGAGTGCGGTGTCACCGACCGGCTCTCCGACACCGCCCAGAACGCGCTGATGAACATCGTGACCATCTTCCTGGCCACAAGCGTGGGCGCGACCATGGTGGCGGAGCGGTTTTTGAGCCTGAACACCATCAAGATCGTGGTGCTGGGCCTGGTGGCCTTCGCCATCTCCACCGCCGGCGGCCTGCTGGGCGGCCGGGTGATGTACCGGCTCTCCGGCGGGAAGATCAACCCGCTGATAGGCTCTGCGGGCGTGTCCGCAGTGCCCATGGCGGCCCGGGTGAGCCAGGACGTGGGCCGGAAGTACAACAAGACCAACTACCTGCTGATGCACGCCATGGGCCCCAACGTGGCCGGCGTGATAGGCTCCGCCATCGCCGCAGGCTTCCTGCTGAGCGTCTTCGGCGGCTGAGAGAGGCAAAAAACAGGACCGGGGCCTGCTGTGGGCGGACCCCGGTCTTTGTGTCGTTTTTGGAAAGACGCCCATGGAAACTTGTAACAATGCCCTCGGCGTGGTAGAATAACGGTATACTGTAAATTTGGAGGAGCCTGCTGTGAACGAAAAGAGGAAAAAGCTCCGCCTGCCCCAGGGCCGGGTGGGCCGGACGGTGTTCAGCCTGGTCGTGACCGCCCTGGTGGGCTTTGTGTATTTCTATGTCTCCCTGCCCGCCATCAACCTCAAGGACGGGTCGTTTTACGTCTTTCTGATATTCATTTGCGCGGTGTATATCGGCTGCGCGGCGCTGACCACGGCCCACGCCCGGAGCCAGCAGGTGCGCACGCCCCAGCAGAAGATGCGCGACGGCGTGGGCTTCGTGCGCCGCAACTGCCTGCCGGTGGGCATCCTGCTGCTGGCGGTGCTGGCGGTGGCCCTGGTGGGCAAGATCATATCCATGCCCATCTTCCGGGCCGGAGCCTACCGGGAGCTGCTGGACGTGCAGGACGGCGACTTTGCCCAGGACGTGGCCCAGATCTCCTTCAGCGAGATACCCACCCTGGACCGGACCAGCGCCAACTACCTGGGCGACCGGCAGATGGGCACCCTCAGCGACATGGTCAGCCAGTTCGAGTACTCCAACGACTCCACCCAGATCAACTACCAGGGCCGGCCCGTGCGGGTGGCCCCCATCGGGTACGCGGACCTGTTCAAGTGGTTCACCAACCGGGGCGAGGGCCTGCCGGCCTACGTGGTGGTGGACATGGTGAGCCAGCAGGCCCAGGTGGTGCGCCTGCCGGCGGGGGAGGGGATGAAATACTCCTTCTCCGAGCCGCTCAACCGCAACGTGATGCGCCAGCTCCGGTTCCAGTACCCCACCATGATGTTCTCCACCCCGGAGTTCGAGATAGACGAGGACGGCCACCCCTGGTGGATCGCCCCCCGGCTGGTGAAGACCATCGGCCTGTTCGGCGGCCGGGACATCCGGGGCGCGGTGCTGCTGGACGCGGTCACCGGTGAGAGCCAGTATTATGAGCAGGTCCCCGCCTGGGTGGACACCCTGTACACCCCCCAGCTCATCATGGAGCAGTACGACTACCACGGCACCCTGGTGCACGGGTTCATCAACTCCGTGCTGGGCCAGCGGGACGTGACCATGACCACCGACGGGTACAACTACATCGCCATGAACGACGACGTGTACGTGTACACCGGCGTCACCAGCGCCAACGCGGACCAGTCCAACCTGGGCTTTTTGCTGTGCAACATGCGTACCAAGGAGACCCACTACTACGTGGCCCCCGGCGCCACCGAGGCGGCGGCCCGGCTGTCCGCCGAGGGCGTGGTGCAGGACCTGGGCTACCGGTCCACCTTCCCGCTGCTGCTGAATATCTCCGGCGAGCCCACCTACTTCATCCCCCTGATGGACGCCACCAACCTGGTCAAGAGCTACGCCATGGTGAACGTGGCCCAGTACCAGCTCGTGGCCACCGGGTCCACCGTGTCCGGATGCGAGCGGTCTTATGTAAATCTACTCAGCGAGCGGGGCGTGCTCCAGGGCACAGGGGTGCCCGACGTGCAGGACGAGAGCACCGGAACTGTTGAAGAGATACGCACGGCGGTGCTGAACGGCGCCAGCTGGTACTATATCCGCTTGGAGGGGGAGGACGTGTTTTACGCCATCTCCGCCGAGCAGGACCAGAACGTGATCGTTCTGGACGAGGGGGACAAGGTGACCATCCAGCACGCGGTGCCGGAGGAGGGGGAGGACCCCGCAATCCTGGAGGCCTACAGCCTCACGAGAAAGTGATCGAGGCGCGTCTGACGGGCCTGGACCGGGCCGAGGCCCTGGCGTACCTGGGCGTGACCGGCGCGCCGGACGGGGACCTCTCCGCCCGGCTGGATCGGGCCGAGGCGCTCATCATGGACGCTGCCCGGCCCCGGGCGGTGTGGCGGCTTTTCGCCATCCTGCCGGACGGGACCCTGGCGGGGACGGGGTTTGCCCCTGCGGGGGAGGATATACGGGCCCACCTGGCCGGCTGCGGGCAGGCGGTGCTGATGGCCGCCACTCTGGGGGCCGGGATCGACGGGCTGCTGCGCCGGACCCAGGCGGCGGACATGGCCCTGGCGGTGGTGCTGGACGCCTGTGCCGGCGCGGCCATCGAGAACGTGTGCGATAATTTATGCGCGGACCTGGCGGGGCAGCTGGCCCCCAGGCATATGACGGGCCGGTTCAGCCCCGGCTACGGGGACATGCCTCTTGCCCAGCAGGGGGCGCTGTGCCGGGTGCTGGACGTGGGCCGGCGCATCGGCGTGAGCCTCACGCCGGGCGGGCTGATGGTCCCCCAGAAGACCGTCACCGCCCTGGTGGGCATATCGGAGACGCCCGTGTCCCGCCGGACCGGGGGCTGCGCCGGATGCGAAAAATATGAAGGCTGCGTACTGCGCGGGGAGGGACGGCGCTGTGGAGGATAAGGTCATACTGCTGGACGGGGCCATGGGCACCATGCTCCAGGCCGCCGGCCTGCCTCTGGGCGCGCTGCCGGAGAGCTGGAACATCACCGCCCCGGAGAAGGTGGCCGCCGTGCACCGCTCCTATGTGCAGGCGGGGACCACAGTGGTGTGCGCCAACACCTTCGGGGCCAACCGGCACAAGCTGGCGGGCAGCGGCTGCGCTCCCGGCCAGGTCATCGCCGCAGCCATAGACCTTGCCAAAAAGGCGGTAGGGCCGGGCGTGCGGGTGGCCCTGGACGTGGGGCCCATCGGGCAGCTGATGGAGCCGCTGGGGACGCTTTCCTTTGCCGAGGCATACGATATTTTCCGCGAGATGGTCACCGCCGGCGAGGCCGCCGGAGCGGACCTGGTGTTTTTCGAGACCATGAGCGACCTGGCGGAGCTGCGGGCCGGGGTACTGGCGGCCCGTGAGAACACCTCTCTGCCGGTGTGGGCCAGCATGACCTTTGAGGCGTCCGGGCGCACCTTTTTGGGGACCACCGTGCCCGCCATGGGGCTGACTCTCACGGGCCTGGGGGTGGACGCCATGGGCTTCAACTGCTCCCTGGGGCCGGCGGAGCTGCTGCCGCTGATGGCCCAGCTGCGCCGCTGGACGGACCGGCCGCTGCTTTTAAAGCCCAACGCGGGCCTGCCCGACCCGGCCACGGGGCGGTACGCCATGACGCCGGAGGACTTTGCCGAGGCCCTGGCTCCGGCTCTGGAGCTGGGGGTATGTGCCCTGGGCGGCTGCTGCGGCACCACCCCGGACTTCATCCGGGCCCTGGCGGCGCGGGTGGCCGGGAAAAAGCCGGCGCCCAGGCCGGCGGCGGACATGCACGGCGTGTGCTCCGCCTCCGATACAGCGGTGCTGGACGGGGATGTGCGCCTCATCGGCGAGCGCATCAACCCCACCGGCAAGAAGCGCCTGCAGCAGGCTCTTTGCCAGGGGGACATGGGCTATGTCCAGCAGCTGGCCATCGCCCAGCAGGACGCAGGCGCGGACATCCTGGACGTCAACGTGGGCCTGCCGGGCCTGGACGAGCCGGCCGTGATGGAGCGGACCGTACGCGCCGTCCAGGCGGTGTGCCAGCTGCCCCTGCAGATAGATTCGGCCGACCCGGCCGCCATCGAGGCGGGCCTGCGGGCCTGCAGCGGCAAGGCCATCGTCAACTCCGTCAACGGGGAGGCGGCCGTGCTGGAGGCGGTGCTGCCCCTGTGCAAAAAGTACGGCGCGGCGGTGGTGGGCCTGACCATGGACAGCGCCGGTATCCCGCCCACGGCGGAGGGCCGGCTGGCCATCGCAGAGCGCATCCTGGACGCGGCGCTCTCTTACGGCATACCCAGGCGGGACGTGTTCATCGACTGCCTGACGCTGACCGTGTCCGCCCAGCAGGACCAGGCCGTCCAGACCCTGGAGGCGGTGCGCCTGGTGCACGAGCGGCTGGGGCTGCACACGGTGCTGGGGGTGAGCAACATCTCCTTCGGCCTGCCGGCACGGGAGCACGTGACGGCCAGCTTCCTCACCCAGGCGCTGGCTGCGGGGCTGGACCTGCCCATCGTCAACCCCGGCCAGACCGCCGTGATGGCCGCCGTGGCGGCGTACCGGGCGCTGTCCGGCCGGGACAGGGACAGCGCCGCCTACATAGCCCGCTTTGCCGGCTCCGGCAGCGCGCCGGCACCGGCGGCGGACAGTGCGCTTACCCTGGCTGAGGCCGTGGCGAAGGGCCTGGGAGAGCAGACGGCGCTTTTGACGGAAAAGGCCCTGGAGAGCATGGACGAGCTGGCGGCGGTGAACGAGCTGCTCATCCCGGCCCTGGACGCGGTGGGCCAGCGGTACGAGCGGGGCGAGCTCTTCCTGCCCCAGCTCATCGGCGCGGCCAATGCCGCCTGCGCCGGGTTCGAGGTGGTCAAGAGCCGCATCGCCCAAAAGGGGACGGGGAGCGTCTCCCGGGGGAAGATCGTGCTGGCCACCGTCCAGGGGGACATACACGACATCGGCAAGAACATCGTCCGGGTGGTGCTGGAAAACTACGGCTACACGGTCATCGACCTGGGCCGGGACGTGCCGCCGGAGGCGGTGGTGGAGGCGGCCATACGGGAAAACGCGCGTCTGGTGGGTCTGTCCGCCCTGATGACCACCACCGTGCCCAGCATGGCCGAGACCATCGCCGCCCTGCGGGAGAGCGGCCATGCCTGCAAGGTGATGGTGGGCGGGGCGGTGCTCACGGCGGAGCACGCCCAGAGGATCGGCGCGGACTATTACGCCCGGGACGCCAAGCAGAGCGCGGACATCGCCAGGGAGGTGCTGGGTTGAGCGGAGAGAATATGTTCTGGCGGGAGCTGAACGATCCGGCGAAGCGGCCCTTCGCCGTGGAGCTGGACACCCCGGACAGCGCGGATCTGACGGCCTACATGGCCGGGGCCCGCCAGCTGGTGCAGGCCGGGGCGTCGCTCATCACCGTGGCGGACTGCCCCAACGGCAAGCCCGGCGTGGACTCCAGCCTGGCCGCCTGCAAAATACGCCGGGAGTTAGGGGTGGAGGCCATGCCCCACCTGACATGCCGGGACCGGAACCGCAACGCCTCCCGGGCGCTGCTGCTGGGCCTGGCGGCGGAGGGGATCGGGCAGGCGCTGCTGGTCACCGGCGACCCCATCCCGGCGGAGGACCGGGCCGAGGTGCACGCCGTGTACGACTTCACCTCCCGCAGCTTCCTCCGCTATGCAGCCGATATGGGCCTGGACATGCGCCTGTTCGCGGCGCTGAATGTGAACGCCCGGAACTTTGACCACCAGCTCTCCCTGGCGGAGCAGAAGCTGGAGTGCGGGGCCTGCGGCTTTTTCACCCAGCCGGTGCTCACGGCACGGGCGCTGGAGAACCTGAAGCGGGCCCGGCAGGCCCTGGGCGGGCTGCTGCTGGGCGGCATCATCCCGGTGGTCAGCGAGCGCAACGCCCGGTTCATGAACGAGAACATTGCCGGCATCGACGTGGACCCAGCGATCGTGTCCCTGTACGAGGGCGCAGACAGGGACCGGGGCGAGGCGCTGGCGGAGTTGATCAGCCTGGCGGCGGCCGCCGAGATCGCCCCCTATATCGACGGGTACTACCTGATGACCCCCTTTATGCGCACCGGGCTCATGGTGCGCATCATGGCGGGCATCCGGGCCCAGGAGCGGGCCCGGTGACCGCTTTTGAGCAGAAGGCCGCTCTCCGCCTGGCGGCACAGCGGCGCATCGACGCGCTGCCGGCGGGCCATCTGGCGGCGGCGGGGCAGGCCATGGCGGCGCTGGTGACGGCTCTGCCGGAATACGGCCGGGCGGAGACGGTGCTGGCCTTCGCCTCCACGGTGCGGGAGCCGGACACGGGGCCTCTGCTGGAGCGGGCGCTCCGGGACAGCAAGACTCTGGCCCTGCCGGTATGCGTGGGACCGGGCCTCATGGTCTGCCGGCAGGTGCGGGACCTGGCGGCGCTGCGGCCGGGGCCATACGGCATCCTGGAGCCGGATGCGAGCTGCCCGGAGATACCGCCGGAGCGGATAAGCCTGGCGGTGGTGCCATGCCTGGCCATGGACAGGGCGGGGCACCGGCTGGGCCACGGAGGCGGGTACTACGACCGGTTCCTGGCCGCTTATGACGGCCCGGCGCTGGCCCTGTGCCCCCAGGCGCTGCTGTTTGAACATATCCCCGCGCAGAGCTGGGACCGGCCGCTGCCCGTGGTCGTGACGGAGTCGGCCGTTCTGCGAACATTTGACTGAGAGAGGGAGCCGCTATGGACGAAAAACCGAAATACAACGTACAGAGACACAGGACGGCGATGATCCGCTCGTCGATACGGGCCGCCGCAGCGCTGTATCTGCTCTACATCGGCTACAGCCTGATCCGCGACCGCTCCGACAGCTCCATGCCGGTCTGGGGCAGCATCGCCGCCGGCGCGGCGTTCGTCCTCATCGCCGCCGCCATCGGCCTCTACGCCTGGAAGCAGTATAAGGTGGACCTGAAGGACGCCGAGGTGCGGCCGGAGGACCTGCAGGAGCAGTCGGAGCAGGATGAGGAAGGGGAGGACGAGCCGTGAGCGGAGAAGCGTGGATGGGACCGCTGACGGCGCTGTACGAGGCGTATATCGCGAAAGTGGAGCAGCTGGAGCGGGACGCAAAGCCGGGGGCCGGCTGGTTCGGCCTGCCCGGCGGGCCGAAGAACGACTCCTGCCACGGCCAGTTCGCCGGCCAGGCCCAGGCGCTGATCGAGGACCTGGCGGCCCAGGGACCGACGTCGGCCCAGGCACGGCAGGCGCTGGAGTATATCTTCCGGGCCCCGGAGGAGCACAAAAACGACCAGTCCCTTTACTGGATGTTCCAGGCGGTGCACGGCATGACCGAGCCGCTGATCGCCTGCCTGGACCGGGCGGACGCTCAAGCGCTGTTCATCTCCTACGCCGGCCAGTACCGCCGCTGGGAACGGCTGCCGGCCCAGAAAAAGGCCCTGACCGCCCTGGACAAAGCGCGGAGCAAATAAAAAATTCCCTGCCGCATCGCGGCAGGGGATTTTTTCTTATGCAGGCATGTGGCGCTTCAGCCAGTTCTTGCGCAGATAGTAGACGATGAACACCACCGCCGTGATGCCCCAGGTGACGGGGTAGCTGGCGGCCACCATGCCCGGCGTCCGGTGCAGAGGCACCACGGCCCATATCCACACCAGCCGCAGCACGCACACGCCGAAGATGGTTATCACCATGGGCCGCAGCGCCTCGCCCACGCCCCGCACCGCGCCGGAGAATATCTCGATGAACACATAGGAGATATAGGCCGGGGCCCAGACCCGCACGAAGGCCGTGCCCAGGGCCACCACGTCCGCGTCGTTGGTGAACACGCCCAGGATGGGACCGGCGAAGACGATCTCCAGCACGCTCAGGGTGAAGATGGTCCCCAGGGTCATCCCCAGACATACACGGGTGCCGCGCAGCACCCGGTCGTATTTGCCCACGCCAAAGTTCTGGCCCACGAAGGTGGTCACGGAGATGCCAAAGGCCCCCATCACCATCCACACGAAGCCGTCTATGCGGCCCACCGCCGCCCAGGCGGCCACCGCGTCGGTGCCAAAGGAGTTGACCGCCGCCTGGATGACCAGGTTGGAGATGGAGTACAGCACGGACTGGAAGCCCGTGGGCAGGCCCAGGCGCACGATGCGCCGCAGAGAGGGACCGTGAAAGCGCACCTGGCGCAGGGTCACCCGGTAGTCGTCCCTGGTGCGCGTCAGCCGCAGCATGATGAGCACCGCGCTCACCGCCTGGGCCAGCACCGTGGCCAGCGCTACCCCGAACACGTCCCAGTGAAAGCGCACCACGAACAGCAGGTCCAGCACGATGTTCACCGCGCAGCAGGCGATGAGCACGTACAGGGGCATTTTGGAGTCGCCGATGGCCCGCAGGATGCCCGTGCCCACGTTGTACACCAGGCAGGGGATGAGCCCGCAGTAGAAAACGGTGATGTAGGTCATGGCCTCGTCCATCACGTCCGCCGGCACGTCCAGCATCCGCAGGGACGCACGGGCGGTGAGCAGACCTATGGCGGTGAGCACCGCGCCGCCGGCCAGGGACAGGGCCACGGCGGTATGTACGGCACGGGACAGCTCCTCCCGGTTGCGCCCGCCGTAATACTGGGAGATGATCACCGACGCGCCGCCGGCCAGACCGATGAAAAAGCCCACCCACAGGTTTATCACCTGGCCGGTGCTGCCCACGCCCGCCAGGGCCTGCTTTCCCACGTACCGGCCCACGATGACCGTGTCCACGGTGTTATAAAGCTGCTGGAAAAAGGAGCCGATCAGGATGGGGAAGAAAAACAGCAGCAGCTGCTTCCATATCACGCCATCGGTGATCTCATTCCTCTTGGTGGTCTCCACGGCCGGACGCTCCTTTCCCTGGTCGGTATGCCCTTTGCGGGCCGGCTTATAATCATAGCACAGAAATAGTTTTAGTCAAGAGAAAATGTCCCATGCCCGAAAAACGGGCATGGGACATGTTTTCTGTGCCGTGTGTTATGCGTCGGTGGCGCTGTCGTCGTCCACGTATTCGCCGACGTCCGTGTTGGAGGCCTCGTTGTCGGTGGGAGGCGCGACCCAGGTGCCGGTGCCGCCACCGCCGCCACCGCCGCCGCCGGTGTAGTTGTAGGTGACCTCGGGCGTGGGCGAGGGCTCCGGAGAGGGCGTAGGCGAGTTGGCGTCGGCGCGGAAGTAGGTGCCCTCGTAGGTGCGCACGATCTGGCCGGAGTACTTGCCCATGAAGGAGATGACCACCACCACGGTGCTGTTGTTATAGACCTTGGCGGCCACGGTGTAATCCACGCCCAGCTGCAGCAGCACGCTGCCGTCCCGGATGTCCAGGGTGCTCAGGTTGGTGTCGGCGTTGATGTCCGGCACGGTGATGGAGCTGACGGCGGTCGTCTGGGTGCTGGCGGGCATCGTCTCGTCAGGATCCAGCTTGAACAGGATCGCCTGCTGGGCAAGGGTCTCGTCGTCGGTGACGGTGAAGCGCAGGGCCTCCCGGGTCATGGTCTGGTCTGCGGGAGCGGCCGTGCCGATATAGGTCACCTGCTGGGCCAGGGGGTTGGGCTCCTCCGGGGCCTCGCCGGCGGGGAAGAGGTCGTCGGTGAGCGTCTCCGCCACGTTGCCCAGACTGCTGACGTAGTAGCGGTCGCCGTCCCGGTAGTTGAGGGCGGCTATCTTGGAGCCGTTGGCGAGGGTGGCCGTCTCGATCAGCCAGCGGGTACGGAGGTTGTCGTCGTTGAGGATGATGTTTGCGTAGTCGTCGTCGATGTTCAGATACCGATCGTTGTTGCCCAGGGCATAACGGTTCTCATCGTTTACATAGTCCTGATCGGAGGTCCAGAGCATGCCCTCGGTGATGGGGCCTGCCAGGCACCAGGCGCCGCTGCTGGTCTGCACCAGAGGCATGTCCACCGAGCCCATGACGCCCTCGCCCTTGTTAAAGATGACGGTGGCCATCGGGGTGGGCTGAGCCGGAGCCGCAGCGCCGGCGTCGGCGGCCGGGACCTCGGTAGCGGTCGGGGCGTCCACATAGGTGAAGTCCACCGCGTCGACGGCGTTCTCCTCGCCGCCCTCGTCCTCCTCGTCTTCATCCTCGGCGGGAGCGATCGCGTCGGTGGGCAGATCACGCACCAGGGCGAGCACGTAGGTCTCGTCATCCTCGATGGTCTCCGTCAGCGTGAACGCGCCGGTCTGGACGGTGGGATAGCTGCCGTAGTCCACCACCGCCATGGGCTCGGGCGTGGGCTCCGGGGTGGGTACCGGCGTGGCCGTGGGCTCCGCCGTGGCAATGGGCTCCGGAGAGACGGTAGCCACAGGGCTGGAGCTGATGACCTGGAAAGCATAGGAGGTCATCGACGCGGTCTGGAAGGTGACGGAGTTGTCCTGGATGCGGTATGTACCCACCAGGTCCCAGGTCTGCTGGGGCTGGTCATATTCATACACGGACAGGCCGTCGCCGTCGGTAAAGGTGGGGTCGCTCACGGTCAGATAGACGGGCTCGGTCTGCTCCTTCTCGCCGGTCCAGCTGATGTCCAGCAGCACCACGTTCTGGGCGTCGGCGGGGATCTCCGCCGGGCGCATGGTGCCCTGGTTGACGGTGAGGTTGCCGGCCACGTTCTTGCCGTTGCCGTACTCCGCGTCCACCTGGGTGAAGATACCGGGGGCCACGTTGGCCTTCCCGCCGGAGGAGTCTCCGCCGATCATGCCCATGATGTCCTCACCGAACAGCTGCCACAGCAGGAAGCAAAGCGCTGCTACAGCGATCAGAAGGACGATGACCAGGACCGCGATCTTCCAACCGCCGCCTCCGGAGTTGTTGTTATTGTACTGCTGAGAGGAATGCCGAGAGGATGGCGCTACGTGACTACCAGACATTTTATCACTACCTTACCTTAGAATTGGACAACATTATAACCCATACTGCAGGAAAAAGCAACAAAAAATTACGAAAATTTGCGAAATGGTTAATTTTGTGTGAAAAACGGCGGCGTTACAGGGATTTTTGGACAAAAAAGAAATTTTGCTTGACACTGGACAGAGAAGTGAGTATAATCATAAAGCTGTTTGAGTTGTGGCCGGGTAGTTCAGTCGGTTAGAACGCCGGCCTGTCACGCCGGAGGTCGAGGGTTCAAGTCCCTTCTCGGTCGCCAGCTGCTGTAGCTCAGTCGGTAGAGCGCGTCATTGGTAATGACGAGGTCGGCGGTCCGAATCCGCCCAGCAGCTCCACAGCAAAGCCCGCAGTCTCTAAGGACTGCGGGCATTTTGCGCCTTGACATCTCACCTTGCGGTGGGTATACTGAAAATGGTGGTGGATAATGAGTAAGATAAAAATGATAGACACAGAAAAAGCGATGCGATGCGTAGTCGAATACTGTGAGGCACACGGTCTGTCTGTTGAAAAGCTCACGAAAAACACCGCCGCAAGTTTTTGTGAGGATTTACATGTCCTTGGCTTTCCAAAGCTTGCTCCGGAGGACAGATATGACGAGGTCAAAGGGCGCGGCTTCCCCGTTTTCATCGTTGACCCTGATTACACTGTCAGGGAAACGGAGCGCACCAGGGAGTATTTTGACAGCGTAGAGTGATTTAACGACCCAATACACAACACATAAAGCACGATGCAGTTTTGCATCGTGCTTTATGTGTTGTGTTGACATCCCACTTTGCGGTGGGTATACTGGATATAGAGCTTGTCGCGGCCCCCTAAACCCGCCTCTGGCGGCTGGGCTGCGGTAGGCTCTTTTTAATATGTGCGCGGTCAGTTCTCCGCCACGGAGCGGATGAGACCGGGCAGGCAGGACTCAAATTTCACCCCGTACCAGTGCTCCCGGATGTCCGGCATGGTGGCGTGGATGCAGTCCACCGTGTAATCCACCGCGATCTTCAGCGCCGCGTCCATATCCTTGCCCAGCACCACGGCCCCTGCCAGGGCGGAGGTGAACACGTCCCCGGTGCCGTGGAAGGACACGTCGATGTGCTCCCGGAAATACTGGGTGAACCGGTCGGACCGGGCGTCGTAGGCCACCGCGCCCTGGTGCTCGTCATCGTAGCGCACGCCGGTGACCACCGCTGCGGGGCAGCCCAGGCCGGTGAGCCGGCGCAGCAGGCCGTGGATATACGCCTCGTCGTAGCCGCCGGACACGTACTCCTCCCCCAGCAGGAAGGCCGCCTCCGTCAGGTTGGGCACGATGAGGTCCGCCTTGGCGCACAGGCCCGCCACCCCCTTGGCGTAGTCCAGGTCAAAGGCGGGGTAGAGCTTGCCGTTGTCGGCGAACACTGGGTCCACGATCTTCACCGCCTCCGGGAACTGCCGGAAGTAATCCGCCACCGTGTCGATCATGGCCGCCGTGCCCAGATAGCCGGTGCTGATGCCGTCAAAGGTGAGGTTTTGGCTCTTCCAATGGGCCGCGATGGGGGCCAGGTCGTCGGCCAGGTCCCGGAAGGTCCAGTCAGTGAAGCCCGCCGTGTGGGTGGACAGGATGGCCGTGGGCACCGGGCACACCTCCAGCCCCATGGCCGACATGATGGGATGGGCCACCGTCAGCGAGCACTTGCCGAAGCAGGACAGGTCCTGTATGGTGATGATACGTTTCTGCCGCATCGTATTGCGCCTCCTATTTCTTGGTGGGACTACTATAGCACAAACTGGTCATATGAAAATAGCCAGTTTTGATATTTTTTATAATACCAGATAAAGCCGGCGTACAATATGTTTTTTCTTCCCATCGGCGGAAAAACGTGCTATACTACGTGTTTGGGAAAATAGCCCCGTATCAGCGGGACATACTATGAATGACGAGGTGAATGCTATGACGTACCATAAGGAATTCGCCGCCACGCCGGAGCTGCTGCACACCATGGATATGTACTGGCGCGCAGCCAACTACCTGGCGGCGGGACAGCTTTACCTGCTCAGTGATCCGCTGCTGAAAAAGCCCCTCACCGAGGCCAACTTCAAGCACAAGATCGTGGGCCACTGGGGCACCGTGCCCGGCCAGAACTTCATTTACACACACCTCAACCGGGTCATAAGGGCCTATGATCTGGACATGATCTACCTGTCCGGTCCCGGCCACGGGGGCAACGCCATGGTGGCCCAGGACTGGCTGGACGGCAGCTACACCGAGGTCTACCCTAACATCACCCGTGACGAGGCGGGCATGGAGAAGCTGTTCAAGCAGTTCTCCTTCCCTGGCGGCATCCCCTCCCACGTGGCCCCCGAGACGCCGGGTTCCATCCACGAGGGCGGCGAGCTGGGCTACTCCCTGGCCCACGCCTTCGGCGCGGTCAGCGACAACCCCGGCCTGATCGCGGCCTGCGTGGTGGGCGACGGCGAGGCGGAGACCGGCCCGCTGGCCACCTGCTGGCACCTGAACAAGTTCACCGACCCCCGTTCCGACGGCGCGGTGCTGCCCATCCTGCACCTGAACGGGTTCAAGATCGCCAACCCCACCGTGTTCTCCCGCATCCCCAACGACGAACTGAAAAAGTTCTTCGAGGGCTGCGGCTGGACGCCCATCTTTGTGGAGGGCGACGACCCGGCCGTGATGCACCCGGCCATGGCCAAGGCCCTGGACACCGCCATCCGTTCCATCCTGCGCTTCCAGGAGAACGCCCGCAAAAATAACGACGGCAGCCGGGTGAAGTGGCCCATGATCGTGCTGCGCACCCCCAAGGGCTGGACCGGTCCCAAGGTAGTGGACGGCAATAAGGTGGAGGGCTCCTTCCGGGCCCACCAGGTGCCCATCTCCGCCGACAGCGAGGAGCACCGGCGCATGATCGAGGACTGGCTGAAGTCCTACCACCCCGAGGAGCTGTTCGACGAAAACGGCGTGCCCGTCCAGGCTCTGCTGGACCTGCCCCCCAAGGGCAACGCCCGCATGGGCGCCAACCCCCACGCCAACGGCGGCCTGCTGCTGAAGGACCTGCGCATGCCCGACTTCAGGGATTACGCGGTGGACATCCCCGCCCCCGGCGCGGTGGAGGCGGAGGATATGCGCAAGCTGGGCGAGTTCGTGCGTGACATCTACGCCATGAACGAGGCCGAGCGCAACTTCCGGGTCTTCGGCCCCGACGAGACGGCCTCCAACCGCCTGAGCGCGGTGTTCGAGGTCACCGGCCGCGACTGGAACGCCGACATCGAGCCGGACGACGAGTTTTTGTCCCCGGACGGCCAGGTCATGGACAGCATGCTCTCCGAGCACGTGTGCGAGGGCATGCTGGAGGGGTATCTGCTCACCGGCCGCCACGGCTTCTTCAACTCCTACGAGGCGTTCATCCGCATCGTGGACAGCATGGTATCCCAGCATGCCAAGTGGCTGAAGGTGTGCAACCAGCTGCCCTGGCGGCAGAAGATAGCCAGCCTCAACTATGTGCTGGCCTCCAACGTCTGGCAGCAGGACCACAACGGCTTCACCCACCAGGACCCCGGCTTCCTGGACCACGTGGCCAACAAGAAGGCGGACGTGGTGCGGCTGTATCTGCCCCCCGATGCCAACTGCCTTCTCTCCGTGTTCGACCACTGCATCCGCAGCCGCGACTACGTCAACGTGGTGGTGGCCAGCAAGCATCCCCGGCCCCAGTGGCTGACCATGGATCAGGCCGTCAAGCACTGCACCGAGGGCATCGGCATCTGGCAGTGGGCCAGCACCGACGCCGGCCAGGAGCCGGACATCATCATGGCTTGCTGCGGCGATACGCCCACCCTGGAGACCCTGGCGGCGGTGACTATCCTGCGGGACGCCTTCCCGGAGCTGAAGATCCGCGTGGTGAACGTGGTGGACCTGATGCGCCTGCAGGCGGACACCCAGCACCCCCACGGCCTCAGCGACCGGGATTACGACATGCTCTTCACCACCGACAAGCCCATCGTGTTCGCCTTCCACGGCTATCCCAGCCTGATACACGAGTTCACCTACCGGCGGAAGAACAAGAATCTGCACGTGCGCGGCTACATCGAGGAGGGCACCATCACCACGCCCTTCGACATGCGGGTGCTCAACAACATCGACCGGTTCCACCTGGTGATGACCGCCCTGCAGAACCTGAGCTGCCTGGGCAACCGGAGCGCGTTCCTGGTCCAGCAGATGAAGGATAAGCTGGTGGAGCACAAGCAGTATATCGCCAAGTACGGCGTGGACCTGCCGGAAGTCGCGGAATGGAAATGGACTAGTGCATCGAAAGACTAAAGTCTTTCGATGCAGGGGATGCAGCCCGCTGCAGCGCACTCGCTGCGCTCGCACGTTTGCGGGCTGAGAAGAATGATTTCCCAGGCGCATGTCCTGGGAAATCATTATCTAACTTTTTTCGCGCCTGCGGGCGCGAACTCTGCGAGGCTGATAAAACTATGGCAAATTGGTTGGAAGTCACTGTTCCCGCGCACGGAGACCCGGATACGGTGTGCGCGGTGCTCACCGGCATGGGCCTGGAGGGCTTCGTGATAGAGGACGAGCGGGACTTCCGGGGCTTTCTGGAGAACAACACCCAGTACTGGGACTTCGTGGACGAGGGCCTGGAAAAGTCCATGGCGGGGGCCAGCCGGGTGAAGTTCTGGCTGCCGGATACCGACGAGAGCCGGGCGCTGGTGGCGGACCTTTATGAAAAGGGCATGCAGCCCGCGACACGGCCGGTGGCGGACGCGGACTGGGAGAACAACTGGCGGGATTACTACCAGCCGGTGGAGGCCGGCGAGAAGCTGGTCATCGTGCCCCAGTGGCAGGATTACGACGGGGACCGCACCCCGGTGCGGCTGGACCCGGGCCTGCTGTTCGGCACCGGCGATCACCCCACCACCCGCATGTGCCTGGCGGCGGTGGAGCGCCTGACAAAGCCCGGCGGGCGTGTGCTGGACTTGGGCTGCGGCAGCGGCATCCTGGGCATCGCCTCGGCGGTGCTGGGAGCGGGACAGGTGACGGCCGCCGACGTGGACGACAAGGCCCCGGACATCGTGCTGGACAACGCCAGGCTCAACGGGGTGGAGAACGTTTTTGACGTGCACGTGGGCGACGTGATCGGCTCCGGGGCTCTGCGCGCCCGCCTGGGGGGCGGGTACGATCTGGTGCTGGCCAACATCGTGGCGGACGTGATCATCCCCCTGGCCCCCTATGTGCCGGCCTTCCTGGCCGAGGGCGGCGCGTTCGTCTGCTCCGGCGTCATCGACGGCCGCCAGGATGAGGTGGCCGCCGCCCTGGAGGGGGCGGGTCTGGCGGTGACGGAGCGCCACGCCTTGGAGGAGTGGCACGCCTTCGTGTGCAGGATGGAAAGATGCTGAAAAGACCGGTATGGGCAGTCCTGTTCAGCCTGGGGACCGCCGCGCTGTACCTGGCGGCGGGAAAGCTGCTGGGGCTGCTGACCCTGCTGAACGAGCAGTGGGGCGGACTGGCGGCGGAGATCATCCTGGCGGCGCTGGCGGCTCTGGGCCTGCTGGCGCTGGGCAGGCGCTCCGTGCTGACGGACCGGGGCCGGGGCCTGGCCGAGGGGATGATGGCCGGCGGCTTTATGACCGTATACCTGTGCCTGGCCCTGATGGGCGCTCTAGCCCTGTGGGACCGGGAGCCCATGAGCAGCCTGGATGCGGTGCGGTTCGTGCTGTATATGTTCGCCATCGGCCTGGCGGAGGAGCTGACCTTCCGGGGCGTCATCCAAAATGTGCTGGCGGACGCCCTCGGCCGGACCACGCGCCGTGGCGTGTGGCGGACGGTGGGCCTATCCGGGGCCGTCTTCGGGCTGGCGCATCTGGGCAACGTGCTGTCCGGCGTCTCCCTTCCGGGGGCGGTGATGCAGACGCTGGCTGCGGCCGCCATCGGCGTCTATCTGGGAGCCGTGTACGTCCGCTGCGGGAACATCTGGCCGCTGGTGCTGCTGCACGGGCTCAACGACCTGGTGGGGATGATAGCTTCAAATGGACTTGAAGAGAACGCTGCGGTGGAGGCTATATCCTTATATGGACCGGAAAAATTCATCACAGTGGGGATATACATAGCCCTGGCGGCATTTTTGCTCCGGCGAAAAAAGCTGGATGAAATACTGGAAAAAGAAAGTGGACCTGTCTAAGACAGGTCCGCTTTTTTCAGCCCACCTCGAACCGGAACATGCCGGTGGCGCCGGGCTCGGTGCCCTCGGCGTACTGGACGGTGACTTCGTACTTGCCCGGCAGCAGGAACATCGTCTCCTTCGCCCGCAGGTCACCGCCGCCGCCCATCTCGGCCAGCACCACGCCGTCCTTATTGGTGACCGTGATCTTCACCATGGCGTCGGTGTCCGCCTCCGCCTCCAGGGTGTAAAAGTCCGGCAGGGGTACGCTCATCTCCCAGGTCCAGGGGGGCGCCGATGGGTCATAGACGTACTCCGAGAAGGAGGATTGGTAGTAGCGCAGCACGCCGAACAGCATGCCCAGCGCCAGGAGGGAGAATACCGTGGAGAAGCACCAGCGCAGGCTCTTCCGGGGCTTGCCGGCCACGCCGGGGTGGCGGATGCGCCAGGCGCCTGTCACGAGTACGATGCCCAGCATCAGGCAGGCCAGGGTGATGGCGATACCGGTGACGCTGAGGCGGCGCAGGGTCACCAGGCCATTGGCCGCCGTCATCGCCAGCTCTATGGCGCCAAAGGCATACCCCAGCCGGCTCCAGCGGCCGGCCATATCCTGCACCGACTGCTCGTCGGTGTATATCTC
>CANPXW010000027.1 GCA_947587025.1 uncultured Oscillospiraceae bacterium | reverse complement strand
AACTTCGGCATGGAGCCCGCCGACACCATCGGCTCCGGCCCGTACATCATCACCGAGTGGGTGCCCAACGACCACTACACCCTGGTGCGCAACGAGGATTACTGGGGCGAGCTGCCCTCCGTGCAGACCGTCATCCGGCACATCGTGCCCGACGGCAACACCCAGGACATGATGTTCCAGAACGGTGAGATCGACATCATCGACCTGGACGTGCTGGACGCCTCCATCGTGGCCGGCTCCTACAAGGCGGTCTACCCTGCCGAGCAGATCGTGGCCGCCCACCGGCTGGGCATCTCCTACATCGCCCTGAACGAGAACAACGAGTATCTTTCCGACGTGAACGTGCGCAAGGCCATCCAGATGGCTGTCAACCGCCAGAGCATGCTGGACAACATCTATGACGGCGAGGGCAACCTGGAGAACGGCATCGTGGCCACCGGCGTGTGGGGCCACAACCCCGACCTGGCTGAGATCCCCTATGACCCCGAGGCCGCCAAGGCCCTGCTGGCCGACTACGACGAGGGCGAGATCACCTTTGAGCTGGCCCTGAACAACGAGGACACCGGCAACTATCTGCTGGCCTACCAGTCCGTGCAGCAGGATCTGGCCGCCATCGGCATCAACGTGACCATCGAGACCTACGACAGCTCCGCCTGGCTGGAGCTGCGCAAGAGCGGCGAGATGGACTCCTTCATCCAGACCTGGACCATGGACTACAACGACCCGGCCAACATCATGGTCGTGTTCTTCGGCAACGAGGAGAACACCAAGACCCGTTCCCTGAACTATCCTGACACCGAGATCATGGACCGCGTCAGCGCCGCCACCAACATCGTGGACGACGACGAGCGCATGGCCGAGTACCAGGCCCTTGAGGAGCAGATCGTCATCGAGGACGCCGCGTGGGTGCCCCTGTACGAGCGCAACCACCTGTTCTGCATCGGCGAGAAGGTGGAGTCCTTCGTGCCCCACTGGGCCGGCTACACCGACTTCTTCGTCCGCGACGTGGTGATGAAGTGATTTCTTCCGAAAGCAAAAAATAAAATCAGCTATTGGGCGCTGAAGGAAACTCCAGCGCCCAATCGGCATATGAACGGGACCCCTGTCCCGCCGCTATCAATGAAGGAGCAGCCCCCATGTCCACACTCAAAAGCATCGGAAAACGCATCCTCAGCGCCCTGCCGGTCGTCATCGGCGTGGTGCTGGTGATCTATCTTATGCTGCGCATCCTGCCTGGCAACGCCATCGTCACCATGATGGGCGAGCACTACAACGCCGCCTCTGCGGAGACGATGATCGCGGAGCTGGGCCTGGACCAGCCCTGGTACGTGCAGTTCTGGCGGTGTATCACCGGCCTGTTCACCGGCGATATGGGCACCAGCATCAAGTACCACAAGCCGGTCTCGGAGCTGATCGCCGTCTACTTCCCCGTGACGGTGAAGCTGTCGCTGCTGGCGGCGGCGGTGGCCTGGGTGATCGGCATCGTGTGCGGCGTGGTGTCGGCCATGCGCAAGGACCATCTGGCGGACCGGATCGGCATGGGGTTTTCCCTGCTGGGCATCTCGGTGCCGGTGTTCATGACGGCCATGGTGCTGCAGTACCTGTTGGCATATAAGATGAAGTGGTTCCCCATCCAGGGCACGGATCGGGGCCTGGTGAGCTATCTGCTGCCGGCGCTGGCTCTGGGCTGGAGCAGCGCGGGCAACGTGGCCCGGCTGACCCGCTCCACCCTGCTGGACGTGATGCAGTCGGACTACATCGACACCGCCCGGGCCAAGGGCCGGAGCGTGGCGGGGGCGGTGGTGTTCCACGCCCTGCGCAACGCCATGATACCGGTGATCACGGTCATGGCCATGCAGATCTCCTCCCTGCTGTCCGGCGCGGTCATCACCGAGACCATCTTCTCCCTGCCCGGCATCGGGCGGCTGTGCGTGGACGCCATCTCCGGCCGGGACGTACCGCTGCTGCAGGGCTCGGTGGTGTTCACCACGCTGCTGGTGATCGCGGGCAATCTGGTGGCCGACTGTCTGTATTCGGTGCTGGATCCCCGCATCCGGAAGGAGGGCTGACATGGCGCTGTTCAAAACGAAGGCCGCCGCCGTATCGGAGGAGCTGGCCAGTCAGATCGGCGAGAGCGATACCCTCTCCATCAAGCTGCGGCGCATGGTCCGGCGCAACAAGCTGGCCGCCTTTTCCGGGGTGCTGCTGGCACTGCTGGTGCTCTGCGCGGTATTCGCCCCGGTGCTGACTCCCTACGATGCCGTGACCGGCGACATCGCCCAGCGGCTCAAGCCCCCCTCCGCCGCCCACTGGCTGGGCACGGACGAGATGGGCCGGGACGTGCTGACCCGGCTGCTGTACGGGGCTCGGGTGTCCCTGGCGGTGGGCGTGGTGCCCACCCTGGCGTCCATGATCATCGGCGCGGCGCTGGGCATGGCGGCGGGCTATCTGGGCGGCAAGGCGGACCACATCATCATGCGTCTGGCGGACGTGATGCTGGCGTTCCCCTCTCTGCTGCTGGCCATGGTCATCATGTACACCCTGGGCGGCAGCGTGCTGAACATCTTCCTGGCGCTGACGCTCATCAGCTGGGCCAGCGTGGCCCGCGTGGCCCGCTCGGAGACCATCTCCCTGAAGGAGAGCGAGTACGTGGAGGCCGCCCGGTCCATCGGCGTGCGGCCCGCGCGCATCATCCTGCGCCACATCCTGCCCAACTGCATCCCCTCCTTCATCGTGCTTTTCACCCTGAACGTGCCCGGCGCCATCCTCTCGGAGAGCTCCCTGAGCTTTCTGGGCATCGGCATCCAGCTGCCCAACTCCTCCTGGGGCCTGATGGTGAACATGGGCAGGCAGTTTTTGTACAACGCCCCCTGGATAAGCCTGGCCCCCAGCGCGGCCATCATGCTGGTGGTGCTGTGCTGCAACTTTTTGGGCGACGGTCTGCGGGACGCGCTGGACCCCCACCTGAACAACGACTGAGGAGCCGGATATGGAAGAGCTTACACTGAAAATCGAACATCTCTGCTCCGGCTTCTTCACCGAGCGGGGCTATGTGCCTGCGGTGGACGACGTGTCCCTTGTCATCCCCCAGGGCCAGGTGGTGGGCATCGTGGGCGAGTCCGGCTGCGGCAAGAGCATGATCGCCCGGTCCGTGATGGGCCTGCTGAAGTACCCCGGCCGCATCACCGGCGGCAGCATCCAGCTGGCCGGCCGGGAGCTGACGGGCCTGCCTGACCGGCAGATGCAGCGCATCCGGGGCAAGGACATGGCCATGATCTTCCAGGAGCCCATGACCAGCCTCAATCCGGTAGCCACCGTGGGCCGGCAGATGCGCGAGGCGCTGCTTCTGCACGAGAAGATGGACAAAAACGCCGCCCGCGAGCAGGTGCTGAACATGCTGGAGCGGGTGGGCATCTCCGAGCCGGAAAAGCGCTACAACGCCTATCCCCACGAGCTGTCCGGCGGTCTGCGCCAGCGGGTGATGATCGCCATGGCCATGATATGCATGCCCAAGCTGCTCATCGCTGACGAGCCCACCACCGCTCTGGACGTGACCATCGAGGCCCAGATCCTGCGCCTGATACGGGACCTGAGCCGGCAGACGGGCATGAGCGTGCTGCTGATAAGTCACAACCTGGGCGTCATCGCCCAGATGTGCGACGCGGTGTATGTGATGTACGCCGGCAAGATCGTGGAGCAGGCGGACGCCTTCACCCTCTTCGACAGCCACGCCCACCCCTATACCAAGGGGCTGATGGATTCGGTCATCGACCTGAAAACGAACCCCCGGCGGCTGCCGGCCATCGGCGGCGTGGTGCCCAATCTGCTGCACCTGCCCGCCGGCTGCGCCTTCTCCCCCCGCTGCCCTCTGGCCGGGGAGCGGTGCCGCGCCGAGCGGCCGGAGATGGAGCAGCTCGCCCCCGGCCATATGTGCCGCTGCTTTGAAGGGAGGCGCGCGTGATGGAAGAGAACATCCTCCTGCAGGCACGGGGCCTGGTGAAGGAATTCCCCGCCAAGGGGAAAAAGCGGGTCCACGCCGTGTCGGGCGTAGACCTGGACATCCGCGCCGGCGAGACGCTGGCCCTGGTGGGCGAGTCCGGCTGCGGCAAGAGCACCCTGGGCCGCACGCTGATCGGCCTCATCCCCCCTACCGCCGGCACGGTGTGCTTCGAGGGGCAGGAGCTGACAGGAATGAGCGCCCGGCAGTTCGCCCCCTACCGCCGGCAGATGCAGCTCATCTTCCAGGACCCCTACGCCTCTCTGGACCCGCGCATGACCGTGCGGGACATCGTGGCCGAGCCGCTGGTGACCTATAAGCTCTGCCCGGACAAGGCCGCCGTCACCCAGCGGGTGCGGCAGCTGCTGGACGCAGTGGGCATCCCGGACGAGTTCCTCTACCGCTACCCCCACCAGTTCTCCGGCGGCCAGCGCCAGCGCATCGGCATCGCCCGGGCCATCGCCCTGCAGCCCAAGCTCATCATCTGCGACGAGCCGGTGTCCGCCCTGGACGTGTCGGTGCAGAGCCAGATACTGAACCTGCTGAAGGACCTGCAGGAGCGGCTGGGCCTGACGTATCTGTTCATCAGCCACGATCTGAGCGTGGTCCGGTTCATGGCCGACCGGGTGGCGGTGATGTTCCTGGGCAAGCTGTGCGAGGTGGGCGGCACCAGCGCCATCTACCAGCGGCCGCTGCACCCCTACACCCGGTTCCTGCTGGCGGCCATCCCCAAGGCGGACCCCCGCCTGCGGGACGGATCCGTGCCTCTGCTGCAGGGAGAGCTGCCCAGCCCCATCGATCCGCCCGCCGGCTGCCGGTTCCATACCCGCTGCCCCTACGCCACCGACCGCTGCCGGGCCGAGGAGCCGGCCCTGCGGCCTCTGGAGGGCCGGCAGGTAGCCTGCCACCGGGCTGAGGAACTGATGGAAAAATGATATAGCGAAGCCCCCGGAGCGAAGGCTCCGGGGGCATTTTCATCACGGCGCGCTCAGCGCTTTTTTCCGGTCTGCTCCTGTCCGTTGAACACGAAGCCCAGCACCCGGCCGTCCGCCACGGCCAGCCGGCGCATGGTCTCCGCCAGGCTGTCCATGTCCGCGCGGCCCGCCCGGACCACCACCAGCATCCCGTCCGTCATGTGACTGACCGCCACGGCGTCCGCCGCGTCCATCACCGCCGGCAGATCGACCAGCACGTAATCATACTTCCCGCGCGCCTGCTCCACGGCCTGGTACATCTGGACAGAGCTGACCAGCTCCGAGGGCTCGGCCGGCGCAGAACGGCAGACGGCGGCGTCAAATCCCTGAGAACAGGCCGTCACAGCGGACGCGGCATCATTCTTCGCCAGCTGGGCGGCAAGATCGGGGCCCTCCCGCAGCTCCAGCGCCTGTGCCATGGTGGGATGGCGCATATTGCCCTCCAGCAGCAGGACCTTCTTTCCCGTCTGGGCCAGCACCCGCGCCAGGCCCACCGCCACGTCGGTCTTCCCCTCGCCGGCCACGGCGCTGGTCACGCCGATCGCCCGCGTCTGCTTTCCGTCGCTCGGGAACACCAGGTAGGTCCGCAGCAGCTTGTATGCCTCCTCCATCGCGCCGCCCACGGCGTGCTTCTCGTCCGGCAGAGACGTCAGCAGCGGCACATAGGGGTACGCCGCCGCCAGATAGTTCGTGGAATAGATGTGCCTGTCCATCACGAACAGCAGCAGGATCACGCCGCAGGACGCGACCATGCCCGCCAGCGCGCCGATCACGGCGTTGCGCAGGACATTCGAGCCTCGCTCCGGCTGCGGCTGGAGCTTTCCGGCCTCCATCACGCTGGCTTCGATGCCCTCCACCATGTCTTTCAGCTTCTCCGGCATGATCTCCCCGACGGCCCTGGCGGCGGATACCGCCGTCTGCTCGGAGTCGGCGGTGACGGTGACTCTGATCATCTGGCCGCCGACCGCCTCATACGACACCATCTCCGCCAGCTCCTCCGTGGTGCAGCCTATGCCGCTCTGCCCGACGATCTGGGCCAGGGTCTCGTCATGGGTGAGAAGCACGCCAAAGGTATCCAGAAAGCTGGTCGCCGCATTCAGCTTGCGTGACTCGGTGGTATATTCGGTCCCCGCCGTTGTCCCCTTGGACACGCTCATATAGTCGATGTAAAAGAGCGTGTTGGCGGTATAGGCGGGCGGAACAGGCCTGGTGACGACCGCCGCCAGGACGGCGCCCAGCACTGTCCAGAGAATGATGGCCTTGATATGCCGGAAAAGGGTCCTGACCGCCTGTACCAGGTCGATCTCCACCTCTTCCGACGTGTTCGGATGGTTCATCGCCGCGTTGTTGTCTGTCATTTCGTTCTCCCAATGGTCCCGGACGACCGTCCGTTTTTCGGCGTCCGTCTGTCTGCCTGTGTTCACATAATATATTAGTCATTATAAAGCATCCCGTCCCTTCTGTCAACTGAACTGACATGTGTTCGCCTCCCATCAGCTATAAATAAAACCACCCGGAGCTGGGGATACTGGCTCCGGGTGATTTTTGTGGATGAAGCCAAGACCGGGAATATCAAGGAACTGGGGACCAGCGCCCCCTCCGCCATCCAGGTGCTGACGGTGATCGGCCAGATCGAGGGCCATCAGGTGCTGGCAGAGGAGAACAAGACCACCAAATATGAGCACGTACTGCCCCTGCTGGCGGCGGTGGAGGAGTCGCCGGACGTACAGGGGCTGCTCATACTGCTCAACACCGTGGGCGGGGACATCGAGGCGGGGCTGGCCATCGCTGAGCTGATCGCCGGGATGCGAAAGCCCACCGCGTCGCTGGTGCTGGGCGGCGGCCACTCCATCGGCGTGCCCCTGGCGGTGGCGGCCAGGCGCAGCTTCATCGCCCCCTCCGCCTCCATGACCATCCACCCGGTGCGGATGAACGGCACGGTCATCGGCGTCAGCCAGACCTACGAGTACTTTGCCCGGACCCAGGAGCGCATCGTCCGGTTCGTCACCGCCAACTCCCACATCAGCCGGGAGCGATTCCTGGACTACATGCTCCGCACGGGGGAGCTCGCCAACGACGTGGGCAGCATCATCGACGGCCAGCAGGCCGTGTCCTGCGGCCTGATCGACAGCCTGGGCAGCCTGGCGGACGCGCTGACGTGGCTGCACGGGCAGACGGAATGAAAAAATCCGCCGATTTGGGCGGATTGATACTTGACAATTGAAGAAAATGATGGCATAATACACACCGTTGCAAGCGTAGCGGGATTGTGTAAAGGTAGCACAGCGGACTCTGACTCCGTATGTGAGGGTTCGAATCCTTCTCCCGCTGCCACGTCGAAAGAGTTCTGAAGATTTGAGGTCCTGGCAGGCCAGGCCCCCTCATCGGTCAGAACTCTTTCTCTTTTTCCCGCGCGACAGCCGTGCCGCGCGGGGACCATACGATCATCTCCTCTCCCCGTCGGGCAAGCGTGCCCGACGGGGAGTCTCTTTATTTCGCCTCGTAGGCCGCCTTCATGCACTTATAGGTCATGTAGCAGTCCAGCTTGGAAGTGACCTCGAAGGGCGCGTGCATGCTCAGCACCGGCACGCCCGCGTCGATGGTGTCGATGTCCCGGTCGGCCATGAACCCGGCCACGGTGCCGCCGCCGCCCTGGTCCACCTTGCCCAGCTCGCACATCTGCCAGACCACGCCGGCCTCGTCGCAGATGCGGCGCAGCTTGGCCACCAGTTCGGCGGGGGCGTCGTTGGCCCCGGACTTGCCGCGGGAGCCGGTGTACTTGCAGAAGCCCACGCCGTAGTTGAGCCGGGCGGCGTTCTGCTTTTCGCTGACCTCGGGGTACATGGGGTCCAGCGCAGCGGTCACGTCCGCCGAGACGCAGAAGCTGTTGGAGAAGCAGTCCTGCGCCGTGCACGTCCCGCCGCACAGCTTTTCCACGAACCACTCGAAGTCCTGGCTGCGCATGCCGGACACGCCCACGGAGCCGATCTCCTCCTTGTCCGCCAGGATGCACACCGCCGTGCGCTCCGGCGCGTCGGTCTCCAATATGGCCGCCAGCTCGGCAAAGGCGCACACCCGGTCGTCCTGGCCGTAAGCGCCGATCATGCTCCGGTCCAGGCCCAGCTCCCGCACGTCAAATGCCGGCACCGCCTCCAGCTCCGCAGAGATGAAGTCCGCCTCGGTGATACCGTAGCGGTCGTTGAGGATGCTCATCAGCGCCAGCTTCACCCGGTCGGAGCCCTCGCCGGCGTAGGGTACGCTGCCCGCCAGGATGCACAGCTTCTCCCCTTCCACGCCCTTGGCCATGGTCTTCTGCATCTGGTCCGCCGCCAGGTGGGGCAGCAGGTCGGTGACCGTCAGCTGGGGGTCCGACGGCTCCCGGCCGATGACCACGTCCACCGTGGAGCCGTCCTTGAGGGCAACCACGCCGTGCAGCTCCAGGGGGATGGCCGTCCACTGATACTTTTTGACGCCGCCGTAATAGTGGGTGCGCAGATAGCCCAGCTCCGAGTCCTCAAAGAGGGGCCGCTGCTTCAGGTCCAGCCGGGGCGAGTCCACGTGGGCGGCCTGGACCACCATGCCCTCGGCCATGGGCTTTTTGCCGCCCACCGCCAGCAGCAGACCCTTGCCCCGGTTGTTCCAGTAGACCTTCTGTCCCGGTCCGATGGCCCCGGCGGCCGGGTCCAGAGGCCGGAAGCCTGCCGCCTCGGCCAGCTTTATCGCCTGGCTCACCGCCTCCCGCTCCGTGCGGGACGCGTCCAGCCAGGCCATGTACCGCCGGCAGTAGTCCTCCAGCGCCAGCCGCTCCTTGGCGTCAATCAGGTCGTATCCGTTCTTGGGCTGATAAAACAGCTTTTCCTTCATCTCATCCATGCTTCATCCCTCCAAGATGGTTTTGAATAATTCATCACAGGCCCGCCGGAAGTCCTCCCGGCTGCCGTCGTTGCGCAGGATATGGTCACAGTGCGCGGCGAAATAGCTGTCCGGCTTCTGGGCGCGGATGCGCAGCCGGGCGTATTGCTCGCTGACGTCCTCCCGGGCCACCAGCCGGGCCACCCGGGCCTCCTCCGGGGCCGTCACGCCCACGATGGCGTCCAGCCGGTCCTCCAGGGCCGTGCCGATGAGATTGATGGCGTCCACCGCCGCGTATCTCCCACCGGCGGCGGCGTGCTCCGCCAGGGCCTCGTCGATGGCCGCGATCACGTACTTTTGGGTGATGCGGTCCAGGTCTGCCAGCGCCGCCGGGTCGGAGAATACCGTCGCCCCCAGCTTTTTGCGCTGGAGCACGCCGCCCTCCGCCGTACCGGGAAAACGGGCCTCTATCTCCGCCAGCATAGGCGCGCACGTCTCGCACAGGTCGTGGTACACCCCGTCCGCGTCTATCACCAGCGCCCCCATGTCCCGCAGAGACCCAAGCGCCGTGGTCTTGCCCGCGCCGGTGCCGCCGGTGACGCCGATCACTGTGAGGGAATCGGCCAGCGTCCGGCGTATCTCCTCCGCCGGGAGAACGCCCTGCCGCAGGATGCGGTACGGTGCCGCCGACAGGTCCACGATGGTGCTCTCCGTGCCCAGGATACACGGCCCGCCGTCCACGATGGCGTCTATCTCGCCGTCAAAGTAGGCCGCCGCCTCCCCCGCCGTCTTGGGACTGGCTGCACCCGACGGATTGGCCGACGGGCAGGCCAGCGGCAGACCGCATATTTTCAATATCTCCAGCGTTTTGTCGCTTTTAGGGCATCTGAGCCCCACTGTAGCCCCACCCGCCCGGACTATTTCCGGTATTTTCGGGTCAGCCTCCACCACGATTGTCAGCGGCCCCGGCCAGAAGGCCTCCGCCAGCACATACGCGCCGCGTGGTACGTCTTTCCCGTAAAGTGCCAGTGCCTCTTTCCCCGGCACCAGCAGGCTCAGGGGCTTCACCGCCGGCCGGCCCTTCACCTCGTATATCCGCTCCACCGCCGCCGCGTCCAGGCCGCTGGCCGCCAGGCCGTACACCGTCTCCGTGGGCACGGCGACGAGGCCGCCTGAGGCCAATATCTGCGCCGCGCGGGCAAGCTCGTCCGTGATGTATTCCGTCTTCACGCTCACCCCTCCTGCCGCAGCTTTTCCGCCTGGTCGGCGGTGACCAGCGCGTCGATGATCTCGTCCAGGTCCCCGTTCATCACCGCGTCTATCTTATACAGCGTCAGGCCGATGCGGTGGTCCGTGACCCGGCCCTGGGGGAAGTTGTAGGTGCGGATGCGCTCGTTGCGCATGCCGGTCCCCACCTGGCTGTGCCGCTCGTCCGCCCGTGCGGCGGCCTGCTTATCCCGCTCCGCCTGGGCCAGCCGGGAGGACAGGATGGCCAGCGCCCGCTCCTTGTTCTTATACTGGCTGCGCTCGTCCTGGCACTCCACCACCGTGCCGGTGGGGATGTGGGTCACCCGGATGGCGGAGGAGGTCTTGTTCACCTTCTGGCCCCCCGCGCCGGAGGAGCGGAACACGTCGATGCGCAGCTCATTCATGTCCAGCTGGAACTCCACCTGGTCCACCTCCGGCAGCACCGCCACCGTGGCGGTGGAGGTGTGCACCCGGCCCTGGGTCTCCGTCTCCGGCACGCGCTGGACCCGGTGGACGCCGCTTTCAAATTTCAGGCGGGAGTAGGCCCCCTTGCCCTCCACGATGAAGCTGATCTCACGGATACCGCCCAGGTCCGTCTCGCTGACGTTGGCGATGGACACCTGCCAGCGGCGGCTCTCGGCGTACATGGCGTACATCCGGTAGAGGCTGGACGCGAACAGGGCCGACTCCTCGCCCCCCACGCCGGCCCGTATCTCCACGATGACGTTTCGCTCGTCGTTGGGGTCACGGGGCAGCAGCAGCATCTTCAGGGCCGTCTCCGCCTCCGGCAGGGCCCCCAGCGCTCCATCCAGTTCCTCACGGGCCAGCTGGCGCAGCTCCGGGTCCGTCTCGTTTGCGATCAGGGCTTCCGCCTCCGCAGCGGCCGCGCGCAGGCGCTTGACCGCCCGCCAGGCCTCCACCACCGGCTCCAGCTGGCGCTGCTCCTTTGCCAGCGCGGCGTATGCCTCCGGGTCGGCATAGGTCTCCGGGGCCTCCATCCGCGCCGCCAGCTTATCGTATCTGTCTTCGATCTGCAATAATTTCTCGTCCATAGGCAATACCAAATCAGAGAATGGGGCGCACGCTCCCCATTATCACACCGTCACCGGGCCGGCGCGCCAGTCGGAGCCGCCCCGGCGCCCCTCCGGGGACTCGCAGCCCAGCACGTAAAAGTCCCGTGCATTTGCCGTGAGGGTGAATATCTTCTGTGACGCGGCGTCCATATCCCGCACCGACGCGGGCTTGGTCACCACGGGCATCTTCGCGCCTCGCAGCAGGGCCCTGCCCCGCTCCGTGGAGCCCAGCAGCCGGGCGTAGGGCGGCGTTTCGCCCCCCGTTTCCGCCCGGATGCCCAGCGCCGCGCACAGCGCCATGCGCCGCAGGCGGCTGAGGGGGTAGCGCTTGGTCTTGACGGCGGACAGCACTCCCATCACGGTGCCCTCGTCCCGCACGGCCCTGTAAAACCGGTTGCCCAGGCCCTCCCCCGCGTCGGGCAGGGCGCAGAAGTCCTCCTGGGTCAGCAGCCGCAGCCGGGCCAGGATGGCCGTCTCCAGCCGATCCATGGTCACCGGGCCGCGCCCGGCGGCCCGCTGGGCGGCCATGAGCCGCTCCGCCGCCGGGGGCACATGGGGGGCGATGCTCTGCCCCGCCGAGGCCATGGCCCGCAGCTGGCGGGCGCTGCGCACTTCTCCCTCCGAATCCCGGTCGTGGGCCGACTCGGTGCGGGCGGTGGTGACCGGCTCAATGGCCGAGCCCAGGGCCAGCAGCGCCTTCAAATACTCCACCGCCAGGATGTTGTTGGGGCTCTGCAGCAGCCGGGCCTCCGGGCCCAGGGTCTGGGCCAGCACCGCCTCCCGCGCGGCGGCGAAGGACACGCCGTCTGCCATGCGGGCCTTGACGCGCTCTATGTTCTCCGGCTGGGACGCGGCGATGGCCAGCGCCGTCAGTGGCGCGAGAGCGCCCGCCTCGCTGCCGAAGGAGAGGTGGGTGACGAAGCCCAGGCCGTCCAGCAGCCCCACCGCGCCCATGGCGAACCGCTCCGCCGAGGCCATGCACCAAGGCAGAGGCAGCTCCAGCACCAGGTCCGCCCCGGCGGCCAGGGCCATGGCGGCGCGGGTGTGCTTGTCGTAGCAGGCAGGCTCCCCCCGCTGGACGAAGTCCCCGCTCATGACGCACACGATGGGGCTGTCCGCGCCCAGCTGGTCCCGGCTTTTTTTGAAGTGCTCTGTGTGGCCCAGATGCAGGGGATTGAATTCCCCCACCACGCCGATGACGTTCATAGCGCAAACCTCTTGCGTTTTTCCGAAAATGCTGTAAAATAGAAATAGTGTCCTATACATTTTACACGTTTTTCTTATTTTTACAAGACGAAAGGGGTCCACCATGAAAATTCTTGTCATCAACTGCGGCAGCTCCTCCCTGAAGTACCAGCTTTTGGACATGGAGACCGAGACGCTCCTGGCCAAGGGCCTGTGCGAACGCATCGGCATCGACGGCCATCTGAAGCACCAGCCCCAGAACGGCAAGCCCGTGTTCGACGAGGATATAGCTCTGCCCACCCACACCGAGGCCATCGCCGCAGTGCTGGATAAGCTGACCAGCGCCGAATACGGCGTGGTGGCGGATATGTCCGAGATCGGCGCGGTGGGCCATCGCGTGGTCCACGGCGGGGAGAAATTCGCCTCCTCCGTGCTCATCGACGACGAGGTCATGGCCGCCATCGCAGAGTGCATCCCCCTGGCCCCCCTGCACAACCCCGCCAACATCACCGGCATCGAGGCCTGCAAGGCCGTCATGGGCAACGTGCCCCAGGTGGCCGTGTTCGACACCGCCTTCCACCAGACCATGCCCGGCAAGGCGTACATGTACGCCATCCCCTATGAGTACTACACCGACCTGAAGGTGCGCCGCTACGGCTTCCACGGCACCAGCCACCGCTACGTCTCCGCCCGTGCCGCCGAGATGCTGGGCAAGCCCATCGAAGAGCTCAAGCTCATCTCCTGCCACATGGGCAACGGCAGCTCCATCTGCGCCATCGACGGCGGCAAGAGCGTGGACACCTCCATGGGCTTCACCCCCATCGCGGGGCTTCCCATGGGCACCCGCTGCGGTGACATCGACGTGTCCATCCTGGACTACCTGTGCCAGAACACCGGCAAGGACGTCAAGACCATCACCAATGAGCTGAACAAGAAGTCCGGCGTGCTGGGCGTGTCCGGCGTAAGCTCCGACTTCCGCGACCTTTCCAAGGCCGCCGAGGAGGGCAACGACCGCGCCGCCCTGGCCCTGGACATGTTCGCCTACGCCGTGGCCAAGACCATCGGCGCCTATGCCGCGGCCATGAACGGCGTGGACGGCATCATCTTCACCGCCGGCGTGGGCGAGAACGACGCCGCCACCCGCGCCGCCATCGGCAAGTATCTGGGCTGGATGGGCGCGAAGGTCTGCCCCGGCTGCAACGCCAAGCGGGGCGGTGACCGGTTCATCAACACCTCCGACAGCACCGTGAAGATCATGGTCATCCCCACCAACGAGGAGCTGGTCATCGCGCGGGACACCAAGGAACTGGTCGAAAAGTAACATGGCCTTCCGATCCATGCGCAGGACCCGGCAGGAGCTGAGCCGGGCCGAGACGGAGGCCATCCTGCAAAACGGCACCACCGGCGTGCTGGCGGTGCACGGGGACGATGGCTACCCCTACGCCGTGCCGGTGAACTACGTTTACAAGGACGGGAAGATATACTTCCACGGAGCCAAAGCCGGCCACAAGTTCGACGCCATGGCCCGGAACGAGAAGGTGAGCTTCTGCGTCATCGCCCGGGACGAGGTGGTGCCCGACGAGTTCGCCGACTACTACAAGAGCGCCGTCGCCTTCGGCCGCGTCCGGCTGCTGGAGGGGGACGAAGCGGTCCGGGCGGTCTACGACCTGGGGTATAAATATAACCCCGACCCGGCGAAGGTGCAGGCCGAGGTGGCCAAGGATGCCGCCCATGCCGCCTGCTTTGCGATCACCATCGACCACCTGACCGGCAAGCAGGCCAAGGGTCTGCTCCCAAAGGCATGAAAACGCCACAAGAGAAAAGCCGCTGTCTGTGCAGACAGCGGCTTTTCTTTTCGCGGAAATTAACCGGCGATTAAATTTACTTCCTGTGATTTAAGTGATGTTCAATAGACGTTCGCCCTCCGAACAGTTATACTATAGCTGACAGGAGGCATCGAACATGACGATAGGAGCCGTTATCAAAAAACACAGGAAAAACAAAGGCATGACCCAGGAGCAGATGGCCGCCTGTCTCGGCGTGACCGCTCCCGCTGTGAACAAATGGGAGAAGGGCGGCGCGCTGCCAGACGTCGCCCTGCTGGCCCCTATCGCCCGGCTGCTGGGCATCACCACGGATGAGCTGCTGTCCTTCAAAGGCGATCTGACGGACGAAGAGATCGGCCAATATCTGTCCGGGCTTCAAAAGGATTTGGAAAGCCGGGATTTCCATGACGTATTCCTCTCCGCAAAGAAAAAGCTCGAGGAATACCCCAGCTGTGAAAAGCTGATCTGGCAGGCGGCGGTCATCCTGGACGCGAAACGGATGACGATGGACCTTCCAGACTCAGACGGATATGAAAATGTGATATTCGGCTGGTATGAGCGGTGCCTGCTCTCCGGGGACGAGCGGGTCCGGGTGCAGGCGGCCGATCAGCTGTTTTACGCATTTGTCCGGAAAAACGACTATGAAAAAGCGGCGCGGTATTTGGAATATTTCTCCTTGGAGGACCCGGAGCGCAAGCGCAGGCAGGCGCTCGTGCACAGCAGGACCGGCAAGCGGACCGAGGCCTACCGCGCCTATGAGGAACTGCTCTTCACCGGCTATCAGCACATACAATTGACGCTGAACGATCTGCGCATCCTCTATATGGAGGACGGCGACCGCCAAATGGCAAGAAAGCTGGTCGGAGTCTCGTCCTCCGCCGCCTCTGCCTTTGAGATGGGCAGATACAACCAGGTCTGCTGGGGGCTGGACGTGGCGGTCCGGGAAAAGGACGCCGCCTGGACGGCCCAGCTCATGGGGGAGATACTGGACAGTCTCGGCACGATAGGCGATTTTGCAAACTCGAAGCTGTATCAGCACATGGTGACAAAGCCGGTCGATCCCGATTTTTCCGCCTGCTTAAGGCGGGAGCTTTTGAAGTCCCTGGACGACGGGTCCTATGACTATATGCAGGGAAATGCGGCCTGGGAAGAACTGAAAAGCCGAGCTGGATAACGGAAAGCGCTGGAGCGGCTGCTCCAACGCTTCCCTTTTTTGCTCGTACTCGTGTTTTACTTCTCCGGCAGCTCCAGTTCATGGCCCTGGAAGCTGACCGCCGTCACCTCGTCCAGGTCGATGGGCGCGCCGAACTCGATGGACAGGACGCACACATCCTCCTCCGGCCAGTAGTTGCTGCAGCCGCTGATCTCCGCCTTGCCGCCGGCGAAGGAGACCACCAGATCCCAGGGGTCCACTGTGGTCTGCTTCTCCCGGGGCTGGAATCCATAGGTGCATACCGCACCCATGGAGGACAGCTTCAGGGATGTGACCTGGATGTCCACCTCCTCCGTCTTTGTCGTGAGCCCGGTGTGTGCGTCCAGCATGGTGCCCGGCTCCAGCTCCGCCTGGTCCAGGGGAACGCCCTTGTAATACTGGTACATGATCGTGCCCTTGGCATCGAAGGGCTCCGTCACCAGCTCGACCTGCTCCTGCTCCGGCGGAGTCACGGTGAACTGGAACGTCCATGGTCCCTCGGACAGGAGCTCATTCTCGTGCCCGGTCCGCCCGTCTGTCAGTTCGTTCAGCGTCAGCGTCAGCGGGCAGGACCAGTCCAATCCCTGGGCGAGCAGCTCCGTGGGGATGCTCTTTTCCAGCAGAAAACTGTATTCGCCGTTCAGCCCGCCCTCCAGGCTGCAGCATCCCCTGCCGGAAAAGAGGTCGTCCGGGGCGTTGGGGTCCGCGCTGACAAGGGTCCCGTCCACAAGGGGAAAGAACTGGCCGAGCCCCTCCGGGGCCTGGGCGTCCAGCATCATGTAGAGATACTGCCCGTCGGTCATGGCCGACTGGAGCGTCACGGTCCAGCCGTCGGCGGTGACGGACTGTCCCACGCCTGCGGCGGCCTGGTCGATGTATTCGGTCTGCCCCTCGGTCAGTTCCGTCCCGCTGGCGGAGGCGAACCAGCTTTTGAACCACTCCGCCCCGTCCAGAGCCGCCCAGGCCGTCGCGCCCAGGGCCAGCAGCAGCGCCGCCGCCAGGGCGGTGACGGCGACGCGTCTGATCGTCCTTCTTTTGTTCATATCCGCGCTCCTTTCCGGAAGGGCATATGCTCCCCTGGGATCGAAGCGGACCGCTGCGGCCACGTGCCGGTCGGCCACGCCGCCCAGGGCCTCGAATAATCCTTCCCGCGTCATGGCATCAGCCCCTCCTTTACCAATCGTTTTCTCAGCTTTTCCCGCAGACGGAAAAGGCGCACGGAGATGCGCCCCGGCGCAAGGCCGGTCACGGCGGCGATGGCCTCCAGGCCGTCCCCGTACCAGTACCGCCGCATGAAGAGGTACCGGTCCGTGTAGCCTAGCCCGTCCAGGAACCGGTCGATGGCGGCGGCCAGCTCCCTGGCGTCCAGGGCCGCCTCCACCCCGCCCGGCGCGGCCAGGCACTCCGCCAGCTCGTCCAGCGCCGTGTCGTAATGGCTGTTGCGCTTTTGGGCGGCGTTGGCCCGGTACCGCTTGGCGGCCAGGTTTCGCACGACGCGGCAAAAGTACCCGCCCAGGGACGCCGGACGCTGGGGCGGGATGGCGTTCCACACCGCGAGGTATGCATCGTTGACGCACTCCTCCCCGTCCCGGCCGTCTCCCAGGATGTTGGCCGCCAGGCGCTTTGCCGCAGGGCCGTATTTTTTCTCCAGTTCCGTCACCGCCCGCTCCGAGCGCTCAAAGAACAGGCCGATGATGTCCCTGTCGTCCAAATCCGCCGCCTCCCTTCCGTACGCACTCATACAGTACCCTTTTCCGCGCGGATATTTCACTCTCGGCCGCAAAAAGGGCCCCGGAGCGTTTCGCTCCGGGGCTCTGTCTTTCATCTTACATTCAGTCCAGCGCGTCGGGCTCGTAGGTGACCTCGATGCCGGTGACTACGTTGCCCTCTTCCTTGTTCAGAATGAACTCGAAGCCGTCCAGGATGTTCTCCGGCCCCTTCACTTCGTAGTACAGGAAACCGGACGATTCATCCTTCTCATACTCCACGCCCGCGTCGTCTAGGAAGGCCAGCAGCTCATCCTCCGTCATGCCCAGCGTAGCCCCGCCGGGCAGGGTCAGCGGCAGATCGGGGCCCAGAGTGTCCGCCTTGAAGCTGGTGACAAAGCAGTTGCGGATGACTGCGGCGTCAGGGCCGTAGTTGGTGGCCATGCACCGCAGCTCCTGGTTGTCCTTCATCATCGTCACCCAGCCGAAGCTGCCGCCGGACACCAGCGGCTCGGACAGCTCCTCCTTCACGGTCCAGCCGTCCTCCTCCATCACCCGCACAGGCACGGGCAGCTGGTACACCACGCCGGCATACTCTACCTTGAAGGACATCAGCTCGTCGCCCAGCTCCTCCGGGGCCTCATAGGCCAGCACTTCCTCCGTGGGCTCGTCCGACACCTGGGCGGCAGCGGCCGCGTTGGCCTCCTCGTCCTCCACGAAGTTGCGCACCTCGAACTCCTCCAGCACGCCGCTCTCCGCATATACGTAGAAGTCCCACTCCTGATACGAGTCGTACTCGTAGTTCATCTTGGTGTACATATCGCCCTCATAGACGTCGGAGGGCTTGCCATAGGCGGCCTCGATGTCCTCCGCCGTGGCCTGGCCGAAGACGATGCCGCCGGGGAATACGATCTGGGTATCCGGCGCGTCCTCAAACTGGTACGGGTCCATGCTCATGCCGCCCACGGAGGCCTCGGCAAAGGTGACCGTGTTGATGCCCAGGTTCACCAGGCTGGCGTATACCTCCGCATCGCCTTTCTGGAACCGCTCCCCCACGGTGTACTGGTTGGGGCCCATCTGCTCCTCCGCGTCGCCCTGGTACTCCCAGCCCATCGCCGTGAAGTCCGCGAAGGACATGGGGAACGTGTACAGCTCGCCGTCCATCTCCAGCTGGAAGCTGTAGATGTCGTCACTCAGCTCTTCCTCTTCTTCCGCCTCTTCGGTCTCTTCGACCTGCTCCGTCTGCTCTGTTTCCTCTGCCTCATCCCCCGACGCGAAAGCGCATACCGTTCCCATCGTCAGCACCATCGCCAGGATCAGCATCCACGCCAATACCTTCGTTCTCATAATACCCTCCTTGTTCGCCTGTCCGGCGTAGATACATTATAACAAAATGTCCCCATGAATTCAACCGGCAGAGTGCCGGGAAAAAATAAAAGCAGCGATAAAAAACAGTTGACAAGGCGCGTGATAGATGGTAACATACTATAGCCGCTTTGAAAGGGTATGCAAGCCGGCTTTGCGCCGCACCCGGGACAGCGAGCCCGAAAGGAAGGAATTTTTCAACATGAAGTACGCAATCATCGAGACCGGCGGCAAGCAGTACCGCGTGACGGCCGGCGACGTGATCTTCGTGGAGAAGCTGGACGCCGAGGCCGGCGCCACCGTGACCTTCGACAAGGTCCTGGCCGTCACCGGCGAGGGTGAGAACACCTTCGGCGCGCCCTACATCGACGGCAGGACCGTGACCGGCACCGTCGTCAAGCAGGGCAAGAGCAAGAAGATCCGCGTCTACCACATGAAGCCCAAGAAGGGCTACCGGAAGACCCAGGGCCATCGTCAGCCTTACACCAAGGTCGAGATCGGCACCATCGGCTGAACAGGGAGGGAAATCGAAATGGCACATAAAAAGGGCGGCGGCTCCACCAAAAACGGTCGCGACAGTAATTCCAAGCGCCTGGGCGCCAAGCGGGCTGACGGTCAGTTCGTCCTGGCCGGCAACATCCTTGTTCGCCAGCGCGGCACCAAGATCCACCCCGGCACCAACGTTGGTATCGGCGGCGACGACACGCTGTACGCCAAGGCGGACGGCATCGTGAAGTTCGAGCGCCTCGGCGCGGACCGCAAGAAGGTCTCCGTTTACGAGGTCCAGCAGTAACAAACCAGGCGGGGCGGTGAGCATCACCGCCCCGCATTTTTTATGGGTAGAGCATTATGACTGATTTTGTCGATAAGGTGACCATCACGGTCCGGGCCGGAAACGGCGGCCAGGGGGCCGTGGCCTTCCACCGGGAGAAATACGTGGCCTCCGGCGGTCCCGACGGCGGGGACGGCGGCCGGGGCGGTAACGTGATCGTCCAAGCCGACCCCAACATGTCCACGCTGATGGACTTCCGCTACAAGCGCAAGTTCGCCGCCTCCGACGGCATGCCCGGCCAGGGCAAACGCTGCTCCGGCAAGGATGGCCAGGACGTGGTGCTTCGCGTGCCAAAGGGGACGCTCATCCGGGACAAGGCCACCGGGGCCATCATCCAGGACATGTCCGCCTGCGACCGGTTCGTGCTGGCCAAGGGCGGCCGGGGCGGCTGGGGCAACAAGCACTTCGCCACCCCCACCCGCCAGACCCCCCGCTTCGCCAAGCCCGGCCTGCCCGGTGAATACCGGGAGGTGGTGCTGGAGCTGAAGCTGCTGGCGGACGTGGGGCTGGTAGGCTTCCCCAACGTGGGCAAGTCCACCCTGCTGTCCGTGGTCAGCCGGGCCCACCCCAAGATCGCCGACTACCCCTTCACCACCCTCTTCCCCAACCTGGGCGTGGTGTACGCCGGGGCCCACGAGTCCTTCGTGCTGGCGGACATCCCCGGCATCATCGAGGGGGCCAGCGAGGGCGCGGGCCTGGGCCACGACTTTCTGCGCCACATCGACCGGTGCAGGCTTCTCATCCACGTGGTGGACGTGTCCGGGTCCGAGGACCGGGACCCCATCGCGGACTTTGACGCCATCAACGCCGAGCTTGCCCAGTACGATGCGGACCTGGCCTCCCGGCCCCAGATCGTGGCCGCCAACAAGTGCGACCTGCTGCCGCCGGACAGCACCGCCCTTGCGGACTTCAAGGCCCACGCGCAGGCCAAGGGCTATCCGGTATACGAGATCTCCGCTGCCGCCCACCAGGGCCTGCAGGAGCTGGTCTACGCCGCCGCAGCCATGCTGCGCACCCTGCCGCCGGTGACGGTGTACGAGGCCGACTACGTGGCCCCGGAGGTACAGCTGGGCACGGCCGACGAGCTGACCATCCGCAAGGAAGGGGACGTGTGGCTCATCCAGGGCGACTGGCTGGACCGGCTGGTGGCGCGGGTGAACTTTGCCGACTACGAGTCCCGGATGTACATGGACCGCAAGCTGCGGGAAGCCGGCGTCTACGACCGGATGGAGGCCATGGGCCTTTCCGACGGCGATACCATCTCCATCGCGGAGCTGGAATTTGAATACTACAGCTGAGAGATCGCAAAAGCGCGGGCCTGCTGCCGGATGGCAGCAGGCCCTCTTTTTATATCGTCAAAAAGTACCGGATGAACACCAGGCCGAACAGCGCTATGACGCCCTCCAGCACGTACACCAGCCACGGCTCCGCTGCGGCACGGCCGCCGCCGTAGGAGGAGCCGCCGTCGTAGCCGGTCTGTGCCAGAAGCTGAGTGCGGGCCATCTTCTCCCCCGCCTCATCGAAATACTTCGCGCCAAAGGGCGCCACCGACATGCCCTCCGCCAGCCGCTCCACATGGATAAAGGGTGCCTTCTCTACCCGCTGGGTGCTGACAGCCTCCGGCGGGACAGACTGGAAGCCGTCGTCGTACCGGTCATAGATGACCACGGTCTCCACGCCGGGCAGCTCGCTCAGACAGAAGGTCAGCAGATAGTCCTGTCCGCCGACGCGCTCGCTGTCGGCGATACACAGCGGCTCGTCGAAGAGGTCTGTCCGCACCATCCGGTACCGGCCGAACAGGCCCCGCTCCAGCGCCGCCAGACACCCGCCGTCCGGATGCAGCTCGTCCCGGCACAGCACATAGAGCCTGTCTCCCACAGCGGCGCGCTCCAGCACGTCCGCGCGCACCTCGCCGTCAGACCATGCGTCGATGGCCGCCTCCAGCGCCGCCGTGGAGGATACGTCCACGGAAAACTCATATCTGTAGAGCCCCGCCATGCAGGCCAGGGTGACCGCCAGCGCCGCCAGCGCGCCCAAAAGCCGCCGGAGGCCGTTTTTCCGCCTGACCAGGCCGATGAGCCGCTCCGCCAGGTCGGAGGCGTCGGTCTTGGTGATGGTCTCTCCCTCTATCCGCTGGCCGGCCAGCAGCTCCGCCACGGTGATGTCCAGCTGGGCGCACAGCGCCGTCAGCATGGATATGTCCGGCATATTGCGGCCTGTCTCCCACCGGGAAACCGTGCGCTGGCTGACGCCCAGCCGCTGGGCAAGCTGCTCCTGGGTCAGCCCCTGCTCCCGGCGCACCTGCCCCAAAAACCGTCCGATCTTTTCCTGTTCCATGGCCGCATCCCGCCTTTCCTGCCGCCATCATAGCATGCCCACAGCGTCTTTGCCAGGACACAGAGCGGGTAAAGCACCCATTTTCGCCGGGCGCATATACTGAAATGCGCGGAATTTGGCAAAACGGGGTGATCTGGATATGTGTTCCATCGCGGGAGTGATCGACCTTCAGAACGACCTGCGCGGCCAGGGGCCGGTGTTCCGGGCCATGCAGCAGGCCATGACGCGCCGGGGGCCGGACCAGCACGGTACATACGTGACCCGGCACGCGGCGCTTTTACACAACCGGCTGGCCGTCATCGACATCGAAAACGGCCGCCAGCCCATGACCGTGGGCGTGGACGGCCGGGCCTACACCATCGTGTATAACGGAGAGCTCTACAACACCGGCGAGCTGCGGAGGGAGCTTGCCGGCCTGGGCCATGAATTTGCCGGCCACTCGGACACGGAGGTGGTGCTGCACAGCTTCATCCAGTGGGGCGCGGGGTGCGTGGACCGCTTCAACGGCATTTACGCCTTTGCCGTATGGGACGCCTGGGCGCGGCGGCTGTTCATCGCCAGGGACCGGATGGGCGTCAAGCCCTTTTTCTATGCCCTGCGGGGCGGCGCGTTCCTCTTCGCCTCGGAGCTGAAGGGCCTGCTGGCCCACCCCCTGGTGGAGCCGGAGCTGGACCGGGAGGGCGCGCTGGAGATCGTGCTCACCGGGCCCGGCCGCACGCCGGGCTGCGGGGTGTTCCGGGGCGTGGAGGAGCTGAAGCCCGGCTGGCGGGGCTGGTTCGATGAAAGGGGCCTGCGCACGGAGCGGTACTGGCGTCTTACGGCCAGGGAGCACACCGACAGCCTGGAAACCACCATCGACACGGTGCAGTACCTGGTCACCGACGCCATCCGCCGGCAGCTTGTCAGCGACGTGCCCATCGGCACGTTCCTCTCCGGGGGGCTGGACTCGGGGCTCATCTGCTCGGTGGCGAAGCTCTATATGGCGGAGCGGGGCCTTCCCCTGCACACCTTCTCGGTGGACTACCGGGACCATCTGAAATACTTCCACGAGACGCGCTTCCAGCCCACCAGCGACACGGTGTACATCCCCAAACTGGCGGACTGGCTGGAGTGTGAAAGCCACGTGACGGTGCTGGACACCCTGGAGCTGGCCGACGGCCTCTACGAGGCGGTGGACGCCCGTGACCTGCCGGGCATGAGCGACGTGGACTCCTCCCTGCTGCAGTTCTGCAAGCGCATCAAGGAGCACGTCACCGTGGCCCTGTCCGGGGAGTGCGCCGACGAGATATTCGGCGGCTACCCCTGGTTCCGGGACGAGAAGATACGCATGGCCGAGGGCTTTCCCTGGGCCCAGTCCATCCAGTATCGGGCGGGCTTCCTGCGGCCGGAGCACACCCAGGGGCTGGACGCCCGGGAGTACCTCATGGAGAAGTACCGGCTGACCCTGGCGGACACGGACGGGCTGGACACGGACAGCCCGGTGGACAGGCGGATGCGGGAAATGATGCGGCTGAACACCGACTGGTTCATGCAGACGCTGCTGGACCGGAAGGACCGCATGAGCATGTACAGCGCCCTGGAGGTGCGTGTGCCCTTCTGCGACCACCGCATCGCGGAGTATCTCTACAACGTCCCCTGGGAGATGAAGGACTACCGGCACTACGAAAAGGGGCTGCTGCGCCAGGCCATGCGGGGGTACCTGCCCGACGAGATACTCTGGCGGAAAAAGAGCCCCTACCCCAAGACCCACAACCCGGAGTATATGGCGGAGGTGTCCCGCCGGCTGCGGGAGGTGCTGGCGGACCGGACCGCGCCGCTGACGGACCTGGTGCGCCGGGACGCGCTGGAGGGCCTTCTGGGCGACGACAGGTCCCAGCCCTGGTACGGCCAGCTGATGACCACGCCCCAGACCATTGCCTACATGCTCCAGGTCAACTACTGGATGAAAAAATACAAGGTACGGCTTATCTGAGCCACGCCTCCCGGAAATTTGCCGGGAGGCGTCCTTTTTTGTTGAAAATCGCCCCGCATGGGAGTATGATAAGTGGCAAAGTTGGCGGAGGGGTGCGGCGGTATGGAAAAGAAGAAAAAGCTGTCGGCGGCCATGGGGTTCATCGTGCTGTTCGGCGTGGTGAGCCTGTTCTCCGACATGACCCACGAGGGCGCGTCCAGCATCCGGGGAGCCTACATGGCCATGATGGGCGCCTCCGCTGCGGCCATCGGCTTTGCCTCGGGCCTGGGGGAGCTGGTGGGCTATTCCATGCGCTACGTGTTCGGCCGACTGACAGACAAGACCGGCAAATACTGGCCCATGACCATCCTGGGCTATGTGCTGGACATCCTGGCGGTGCCGGCTTTGGCCCTGGTTGGGGAGCACGGCTGGATCGCCGCCTGCGCGCTGCTCATCGTCCAGCGGATGGGCAAGGCCATCAAAAAGCCCGCCAAGGACACCATCATGTCCTTCGCCGCCTCCCAGCTGGGGGCGGGCAGGAGCTTCGGCATCCAGGAGTTGCTGGACCAGATCGGCGCGTTCCTGGGCCCGGTGCTGCTGTACGTGGTGATGCTCTTTCGCCGGGGCGGCGACGCCTTTTCCGCCTACGCGGCGTGCTTTGCCGTGCTGGCCGTGCCCGGCGCAATAACGCTCATCCTGCTGCTGGTGACCCGGGCAAAGTTCCCCCACCCGGAGCAGTTCGAGCCGGAGCCGAAGCAGTACATCCCCTTCCAGCTGAAAAAGCCCTTCAAGCTCTACATCGCCGGCATCAGCCTGTTCGCCTTCGGCTTTGCCGACTACGCGCTGATCATCATGCACGTGTCCCGTCGGTTCGGGGCCCTGTCCGGGGCACTGGCCCAGACCGGCTCCATCGTCAGCACCGGGAACCTCCCCCTGCTGTACGCCGGGGCCATGCTGGTGGACGCGGTGGCGGCGCTGGTGTTCGGGTATCTCTACGACAAAAAGGGCCTCACCGCCCTGGTGATCTCCACCGCCCTGTCCTCGGCCTTCGCGCCGCTGGTGTTTTTGAGCGATTCCATCCCCGCGCTGCTGTGCGGCGTGGCCCTGTGGGGCGTGGGCATGGGGGCCCAGGAGTCCATATTGAAGGCCGCCGTCACCGGCATGGTGCCCAAGTCCAGCCGGGCCACCGGGTACGGGCTTTTCGAGTGCTCCTTCGGCGTGTTTTGGTTTCTGGGCAGCTGGGCCCTGGGGGCGCTGTACGATGTGAGCATCCCCGCCATGGCGGCGGTGTCCGTGGCCGCCCAGCTGGCAGCCATCCCCCTGTACATCCTGGCCATGCGGGAAAGCAAAGATTGAAAATGAAGGAGGCTCCTATGGAGATACGCTTCGCTGCGGAACAGGACGCGGCGGGACTGCTGGCGGTGTACGCGCAGTACATCGGCACGTCCATCACCTTTGAGACGGAGCTGCCCACTGTGGCGGCATTCGCCGGGCGCATCCGGGACATACAGCGGGTATACCCTTACCTGGTGCTGACCGACGGCGGGCGCATTATAGGCTATGCCTACGCCCACCGCATCCGGGAGCGGGCGGCCTACGACTGGTGCGCGGAGCTGAGCGTATACCTGGACAGGGACTACACCCGCCGGGGGTACGGCCGGAAGCTTTACGCGCTGCTGATGGACCTGCTGGCCCTGCAGAACGTCAAGACCGCCGTGGGCTGCGTTACCGTGCCCAACGCCGCCAGCGAGGCGCTGCACGCGTCCATGGGCTTCGCCCGGGTGGGCACCTCCCCCAATTCCGGCTACAAAAACGGCGCCTGGCACGACGTGGCCTGGTTCGAGAAGGTGCTGGGGCCCTACGACGTGCCCCCCGCGCCCCTTCTGCCCCTGGCCGAAGCGGACCCCGCCGCCGTGGCCCGTATCATGGCGGAGCACATATAAGCCCCACACACAACACGACGAGGGCGCGCTTTGCAGCGCGCCCTCTTATGTTGTTCCATGGGGTCTTCAGTTTTTGGCTTTCCTTCTGCGGCTGTCGCACACCAGGGCCATGGCCGCAGACAGGACCAGCGCGCTGCCCAGCACGTACAGCATCGTCGTTCCCGCGCCGCCGGACTCCGGCAACTCATAGCTGCTCTGGTTGGGAACGGAGATCGTGATGACGTTCCCATCCGTGCTCACCGCGTAGGCGTCGTCTGCCACTGTGACTTTGCCGCTCGCATCCACCGCGAACTCTATCGGCGCCGCCAGCTTGATGTAGCCGTCGGGGGCGTCCGTCTCCTCCAGGAGATAGATCCCTTCCGGCAGCTGCAGACCGGCCACGGGCTCGTCAGTATCGGTCTGCTTCCACTGGACCACGCCATAGCCGTCGGACTGGCCGGTATACAGCACGGTCCCGCCTTGACTGATCTGGAACTTCGCGCCGGCCAGGTAGAGGTCTGTCTGGCCTTCCTTGGCCGAGGCGTTTGCTCCAAAGTGTCCGTTATAAAGTAGAAGGGCAATAAAATTTTTTTGATAGGCACCCTTTCAAATTCCGAAGAAAATGTCCGTTGTATTGTGAGAAAGATTTTTTTGCAGCGGGACATCGAAAGCAGAGGGGGATTTCAAAAAAGATGAAACATTTTTACAAGAAATTGTCCGTTGTAAAGTAGGAGGATTTTCTCAAAACGAGTGGACAAACGCCGAGAAAATGTCCGTTGTATAGTGAAGGGAGGTTTTTCAGACCATGAACAAACGATACGCCACGCCGCACCGCAGCCGGGTAGTCAAGACCCGCATGACCGAGGAAGAATACGCCGACTTCACCGA
>CANPXW010000026.1 GCA_947587025.1 uncultured Oscillospiraceae bacterium | reverse complement strand
GGCATGGCCCGGTGCACCAGCACCAGCGCCAGGTCCACCAGCAGCGTGGCGGTCAGGGCCTGGAACACGCCGATGACAGCGGCCTGCCGGCCGGTGGCCTTCAGGTCACGCAGGCGGAACTCGTTGCCGATGGAGAAGGCGATGAAGCCCAGGGCCACCTCGCTGACCAGGCCCAGTCCGCTCACCGCCTCGGCGGTGGGGAAGCCCAGCCCGTCGATGCCCAGCCGGCCCAAAAAATATGGCCCTATGAGCAGGCCTGCCACCAGGTAGGCCGTCACATCGGGCAGCTTCAGGGGCTTGATGGCGCGGGTCATCAGCAGCCCGGCCAGCATAGCCACGGATACAGAGAGAAGAGTTGACATTTCGCATTACTTCCCTTTTTAGGATTCCAATGCAGTATAGCACCGGGCCAGGGGGAATGCAATCTTCTTTCTGACCAATTTTCTAGGTTTTTTGATGGAAGTTTTATTAAAAATAGAGGCTTATCATGATAAAGATCAAAGTATCGGCTCAGCCCTCCCGCAGACCGCCGAAAAAGTCCCGCAGCAGATCCGCGCTCTCCGCCGCCAGCACCCCGCCGTAGATGGCGGGCCGGAAGCCGTAGCGCTCCTCGAACAGATTCAGCACGCTGCCGCAGGAGCCGGTGACGGGCTCCTTTGCCCCGTAGACCAGAACGGGGATGCGGGCATTGAGCACCGCCCCGGCGCACATGGGGCAGGGCTCCAGCGTCACGTAAAGGCAGCACCCGTCCAGCCGCCAGGACCCCACGGCGGCGCAGGCGGCCTCGATGGCCTCGATCTCCGCGTGGCGGACGGCGTTCTGCCGCTGCTCGCGCCGGTTGTGCCCCCGGCCGATGACGTTCCCGGCCGCGTCGGCGATCACGCACCCCACCGGCACGTCCCCCGTCTCCAGGGCCAGCCGCGCCTCGTCCAGGGCCAGGCGCATATAGTCCTCCCGCTCCATTGCCATCACCTCACCGCTATTATGGCATATGCGGCAAGAAAAAGCAAACGCCCCGCCGGAGCGGGGCGTTTGCCTTGCTTACTTGTACTTCACCGCCGTGCCGTAGGCCACGATCTCCGCCGCGCCCTGCATGATGGCGGACGAGCCGAACCGGATGTTCAGCACCGCGTCGGCCCCCAGGGCCTCCGCCTCGTCCACCATGCGCTTGGTGGCGATCTGCCGGGCCTCGATGAGCATGTCGGTGTAGCCGGTGATCTCACCGCCCACCAGAGTCTTCATGCCGGCCATGAAGTCCTTGCCGAAGTTTTTCGACTGCACCACCGTGCCCTTCACCAGGCCCAGGGCCTCGATCTCGCGGGGCGGTCCGGGGATGTAGTCGATGTTGAGCAATAGCATTTTCTTCTCCTCCTTATGTTTTTGACGTTGCCGTCAGTATTTTTTGGCTTCCTCTTCCTCGCCGCCGTCGATCTCCCGCAGTCGGGCACGCATGGCCGCCGCCACGCCGAACAGCACGGCGGCCACCCCCAGGGCGTAAACGCCCAGGAGGGCCAGCACCACCCAGCCCGCATCCCGCAGCGCCTGTATGCCCAGCACCACCATCGCCAGCACCGGCAGCAGCACCGCCGCCGCCACGATGGCCACGAGCACGGGGGCGATCTTCTTTTTAGTATTTTTTCGCATCGTCAGCCTCTCCTTTCCCGATCTCCCGGATGCGCTGGACCAGCGCCAGCATCACCCCGCCTATGACCGCCAGGGGCACCAGCATCACCACGGCCATCAGCGCCAGAGGCGGAGCCTCCGCCGGCTCGGCCGTATAGGCCCAGACGAACAGGCCGATGACGGCCGCCATCAGGATGACCATCAGCACCGCCGCCAGCACCGGGGCCGCGTAGCGCACCCGGATGTCCTGCCGCTGGGTGTTGGGGAAGGCGGCTCCCTCCTGCTCCAGCTGTGCCATCCGGTCCAGCACCGCCTGCCCGTCCAGCTCCCGCAGAGGCGTCTGGCTCTCCCGGAGCAGCTCGCACAGGCGGATGGACTGCTCCAGGCTGCTCTTCTCCCGCTCCAGCAGCACCAGGTGCCGGCGCATGCCGTCGGCCACGGTCTGCCGGCCCTCCTGCATGGCCCGTATCTCGCTGATGGGCACGCCCAGCTTTCGCAGCAGCTTGATGCGGCGCAGGGCGTCCACGTCGGCGTCGGTGTAGTCCCGGTAGCCGTTTTCGCTGTTGCGCCGGGGGGACAGCAGCCCCTGCTCCTCGTAAAAGCGTATGTTCTTTTTCGTCATGCCCACCAGGGCCTCTGCCTCGTTGATCTTCACCGCACCGCCCCCCTGAGAGCATATTAAGCCTTCCACCAGGGGGAAGGTCAAGACTTTTTTTGTAAAAAACGGGCGCGTCTTTTTCGGACGCGCCCGCAGCGTATGTATTATTTCGTTTACCGCATGTTCGCCTGGGCGGCGGTGATGATGGACATGGAGTAGACCTCCTCGGCGTTGCAGCCCCGGCTCAGGTCGTTGATAGGGGCGTTCAGGCCGCGCAGGATGGGGCCGTAGGCGTCGAAGCCGCCCAGCCGCTGGGCGATCTTGTAGCCGATGTTGCCGGCGTTGATGTCCGGGAAGATGAACACGTTGGCGTAGCCGGCCACGGGATCGGTGGGGCACTTGGTGTGGGCCACACGGGGGCTCACGGCGGCGTCGAACTGCATCTCGCCGGTGATGGGCACGCTGGGCATGATGGCCTTGACCCGGTTGGCGGCGTTGCGCATCCGGTCCACGTCCTCGCCCTTGCCGGAGCCGAAGGTGGAGTAGCTGAGGAAGGCGACCTTCGGGTCCACGCCGAACATCTGAGCGCACTTGATGGTCTCGGTGGCGATCTCCACCAGCTCGTCCTCGTTGGGGTGGATGTTGATGGCGCAGTCGCCCATGGCCAGCACGGTGTTGTCGCCGGTGGCGGAGGGGTGGACCATGATGAAGCAGGAGGAGACGATCTTGTTGCCGGGCTTGGTCTTGATAAGCTGCAGGGCCGGCCGGACCGTGTCGGCGGTGGAATAGGTGGCGCCGCCCAGCAGGGCGTCCGCCTCACCCATGGCCACCAGCATGGTGCCGAAGTAGTTGCGGTGGTTCAAAGCCTCCACGCACTGGTCCTTGGTCATCTTGCCGTGGCGAAGCTCGAACATCTTCTCCACCATGGCCTCCATGCCCACATAGGTCATCGGGTCGATGATGATGGCGCCGCGGATGTTATAGCCGGCCTGATAGGCGGTCTGCAGGATCTCCCGCTCGTTGCCCATGAGGATGGGGGTCAAAAACGTACCGGACAGCAGCCGGGCGGCCGCCTCCAGGATACGGGGGTCGCTGCCCTCGGTGAACACGATCTTGCGGGGCTGGGCACGCAGGGAGTCGATCAGCTTCTGGAACATATGTACTTCCTCCTCTATTTACTTTTACACAAACAGAAGTAGCCATACAGGGCGCGCCCTGCATCGCTTTAACAAAATGATAGCACGGGATGGATAAAAATGCAAGTTTCTGTTTGCAGAAATTGCGCCCCGGCGGGCCGAAACGGTTGACCGGATGACCGTTTTGGTATACTCTGATAAGCGGTCCCGGCCGTGCCGGGAGATAGGAGGACGGTATGCTTACTCTCGCGCTGGGCGTGGTCACGGTCCTGTTGGCCTATGTGTGCCTGATGCTGCTGCTGCGGTGCCTGGGGGCGCCGGCGCTGTCCCTGGGCGGCTGGCGCCTGGAGACGGAGCGCGCCCCCGCTCTGGAGGGGGAGCGCTTCACCCGTGCCATGGGCCTTAAGAGCGCCGCGTGGGCCGCGCTGCTGCTGGCGGCGCTGTACGGCGCCAGCGCGGTCTGGTGCGCCGTGACGAAGAACGAGCTGAGCTGGGAGGGCTTTTTCAGCGTGTGGCGGCACTGGGACGCGCCCCATTATCTGGACCTGGCGGAAAAGGGCTTCGCCGGCTGCGTCTCGGAGGAAGGAGAGCACCTGTTTTTGGTGTTCTTCCCCCTGTACCCCTGGCTGATACGGCTGCTGCACGCCGCGATCCCCCACTGGCAGCTGTGCGGGCACATCGTCTCGGCGGCCTGCTTCATCGCCGGCTGCTGGGTGTTTGCCCGGCTGGTGACGGAGCAGTTTGGCTGGCGGACCGCCCGGCTGAGCCTGCTGCTGCTCTCCGCCTGCCCCTATAGTTTCTTCTTCGGGGCCGCATACACGGAGAGCCTGTTCTTTCTGGTGAGCGTGAGCAGCTTTTATTTCATCCGCAGACACCGTTACATGCTGGCGGGCCTGCTCGGGGCGCTGGCGGCCCTGACCCGCGTCCAGGGGCTGCTGCTCATCCTGGCCGGCGCGGCGGAATACGCCGTGGCGGAGCGGCCGTTCTCGCAGCTGCGCCGGCGGGACTGGCGGGGCTTTTGGCGCGGCGCGGCGCGCTCGCTGCTGCCCCTGGCGCTGATCGCAGCGGGCACGGGGATATATCTGTGCCTCAACTGGTCCGTGGAGGGGGACCCGTTTCGGTTCCTCACCTATCAGCGGGAGCATTGGGACAACGCCTTTTCGCCGCTGCCGGCGTGCCTGCGCACGATCTGGGGGCGCGTTTTCGCCGCCCAGACCAAGGTGGTGTTCGCCACGTGGCTGCCGGAGCTGGCCGTGTTCGCGGTGTGTCTGCCCCTGGTGGTATACGCCGTCCGGCGCATGCCCGCGCCCTGGACCATGTACGCGCTGGCCAATCTGCTGGTCAGCTACTCCATCAGCTGGCCGCTGAGCAGCGGGCGGTACATGGCCTGCGCGTTCCCCCTGTACGTCTCCGCCGCCGTGCTGCTGCGGCGCCGGCCGGGCGTGGGACAGTTCGCGGCCCTGCTGGGCATGGCGGCCCAGGGCGCGCTGTTTTTCACCTTCCTCTCCGCCGGGCACGTGTACTGATAGGCAAATTTTCGGTTTACAAATCCGGGCCTGTCCGTTATACTACTATCTGTTATCATCCTTTGAGGGAGGACACCAGCCATGCAAGAACGGCAGTTTTGCGCGAATCTGGGCCGGCTGCGCCGGGAAAAGGGCGTCAGCCAGCGGAAAGCAGCCTCGGACCTGCATATCTCCCAGGCCCTTTTGAGCCACTATGAGAACGGCGCCCGTGAGCCGGGACTGGCCTTCGTTTGCCGGGCCTGTGATTACTACGGCGTGACGGCGGACTTCCTTCTGGGCCGCACCGGGGAGGAGAGCTCCTCCCGGCTGAGCCCGGAGACCATCCGGCAGCTGGCGGCCCAGCTGCGCCAGATCGCGGAGCAGGCGGAGAGTTATATATGAACCAGGAAAACATTCGCAATTTCTCCATCATCGCCCACATCGACCACGGCAAGTCCACCCTGTCCGACCGGCTGATCGAGCTGTGCGGCGCGGTGGACGCCCGGCAGATGTCCGACCAGATCCTGGACGACATGGACCTGGAGCGGGAGCGGGGCATCACCATCAAGGCCCGTGCCGTGACCCTCACCTGGAAGGATTACCAGCTCAACCTCATCGACACGCCGGGCCACGTGGACTTCAACTACGAGGTCAGCCGCAGTCTGGCCGCCTGCGAGGGGGCGGTGCTGGTGGTGGACGCCAGCCAGGGCGTGGAGGCCCAGACCCTGGCCAACACCTACCTGGCCATGGAGCATGACCTGGAGATACTGCCCGTTATCAACAAGATCGACCTGCCCGCCGCCGACCCGGCCCGGGTGAAGACCGAGGTGGAGGACATCATCGGCATCCCCGCCATGGACGCGCCGGAGATCTCCGCGAAAAACGGCGTGAACATCCAGGCGGTGCTGGACGACATCATCCAAAGCGTCCCCGCCCCCAAGGGCGACCCATCCGCCCCCCTGAAGGCGCTGGTGTTCGACAGCCAGTACGACAGCTACCGGGGCGTGATCGTGCTGGTGCGCTTAAAGGACGGGGTGCTGAAAAAGGACATGGACGTGAAGTTCATGGCCACCGGCGCCAGCTATAAGGTGGTGGAGGTGGGCCATCTGCTGCCCACCCGCCTGGACCCATGCCAGGCGCTGACCGCCGGGGAGGTGGGCTACTTCACCGCCAGCATCAAGAACGTGCAGGACACCCGCATCGGCGACACGGTCACCGGCGCGGAGAAGCCCGCAGCCGAGCCTCTGCCCGGCTACCGGCCCGCCCGGAGCATGGTCTACTGCGGCATCTACACCGAGGACGGGTCCAAGTACCCGGATCTGCGGGACGCGCTGGAGAAGCTGCAGCTCAACGACGCCAGCCTTGCCTTCGAGCCGGAGTCCTCCGTGGCCCTGGGCTTCGGGTTCCGGTGCGGCTTTCTGGGCATGCTCCACCTGGAGATCGTCCAGGAGCGGCTGGAGCGGGAGTTCGACCTGGACCTGGTGACCACCCTGCCCTCCGTCATCTACGAGATCGAGATGACCGACGGCACGATAAAATACGTGGACAACCCCCACAACTACCCGGAGGTATCCGCCATCGCTCAGGCCCGGGAGCCCTTCGTGAAGATGAGCATCATCACCCCCCAGGAGTTCGTGGGCAACATCATGCCCCTGTGCCAGGACCGACGGGGGATATACGAGGGCCTGCAGTACCTGGACCAGCGGCTGGTGGAGCTGACCTACGAGATGCCCCTGGGGGAGATCATCTACGACTTTTTCGACACCCTCAAAGCGCGCACCAAGGGCTACGCCTCCATGGACTATGAATTTTCCTGCTACAAGCCCTCGGAGCTGGTGAAGGTGGACCTGCTGCTAAACGGCGAGGCGGTGGACGCGCTGAGCCTCATCGCCCACAAGGACAAGGCCTATCCCCGGGCCCGGCGGCTGTGCGAGAAGCTGAAGGAGAACATCCCCCGGCAGCTTTTCGAGGTGCCCATCCAGGCGGCCATCGGCGGCAAGATCATCGCCCGGGAGACGGTGAAGGCCCTGCGCAAGGACGTGCTGGCCAAGTGCTACGGCGGCGACATCACCCGCAAGAAGAAGCTGTTGGAAAAGCAGAAGGAGGGCAAGAAAAAGATGCGCTCTCTCGGCAGCGTGCAGCTGCCCACCGAGGCGTTTCTGGCGGTCCTCAAGCTGGACGAATAGCCTCCGGCACAGCGACACAGGAAAAGGGGAAGAGATATGGAGCGGGACCCGCAGTTTTTTGACGAGCATTGTTACCAGAAATACAGCTGCCTGGTCATCGACGAGCAGGCCATCGCCCACAACGTGGCCCAGCTGCATCAGCGCACGGGAGGGCGGCTCATCGCCGTGGTCAAGGAGAACGGCTACGGCCTGGGGCTGCGGCGGTTTTATGAGATACTGAAAGGGCAGGGCGTGGACTTTTTCGCGGTCACCGGCGCCGACGAGGCGCTCACCCTGCGCCGGCTGGGCTGCCGGGAGGACATTTTGATGCTCACCCCCATCCTGGACCGGGAGGAGCTGGCGGCGCTGCACCGGGAGGGCGTGGCGCTCACCCTGCACAGCCTGGAGCAGGCGGAACTGTTCCGTGAGCTTGCGCGGCAGAGCGGCAGGCCGGTGCGGGTCCACATCAAGCTGGACACCGGCATGGGCCGCTACGGCTTCGACTGGCGGCAGGTGCCGGACCTGGCCCCCTTCGGGGACGCACTGGCGTGGGAGGGGTGCTATACCCACCTGGCCGGAAGGCCCCAGAAGTACGCCCAGCAGGTCGCAGAGCAGGCGGCCCGATTCCAGCAGGGACTGGACGCCCTGGCCGCCCAGGGGATACGGCCCGCGCTGCGCCATATCGCCAACTCCGCCGCCCTCATGGCCCTGGGGGACCTGGGCTATGACGCGGTGCGGGTGGGCTCCGCCCTCATCGGCAAGTGCTACCCCCGCCAGGGGCTGCAGGAGGCGGTGTGGCTGGAGGCCCCGGTAGCCATGCTCCTGGACAAGAAGAAGGGCGACACCATCAGCTACGAGAGCCAGGCCGTCCTGAAGCGGGACAGCCGCCTGGCCCTGCTGCGGATAGGCCACTGCGACGGCGTGGGCCTGAGCTTCACGGGGGTGGAGGCGGGCTTCGTCCGCCAGATATTGAAGGCGGCCAAGCGGGCGGTCTTCCCCGGCCGGTACGTCAGCCATATCACCATCGGCGGCAGGCCCTATCCGGTGCTGGGCGAGCTGGGCATCGCCCACATGATCGTGGACGTGACGGACAGCCCGGTGCAGGTGGGCGACATGGCCCGCATCAGCGTCAACCCCCTGATGGTCCAGGCCTTCGTCCCCCGCCGGACCCTGCAGAGCGGCGAATAAGACGAAAAATGAAACTGCCGGCCCGCAGTTGCGGGCCTGCAGTTTTACGCGATCGCGCGGCTCTGTGGAGCACGAAAAAGGACCTGCTTACGCAGGTCCTTTTTCGTGGTGGAGATAAGCGGGATCGAACCGCTGACCTCTTGAATGCCATTGTGTTCCGGCTCATTTCGTGGGGTATCATGGTGGCGCATAGAGTATCGTGCAGCAGCGTCATTTTTCCAGTGTTTCCAGTGCTTTCCGGGCATCAAGCTGCTGGGAAGCCGCGCCATGCTTGAACGCATAGTTTTTTCAAGAAAAAAGAGAATCTAACAGAAATTTGACAGATTAACACCTACTATTGCCATTTTGAACGATTTTCAAGTGTTCCATTTTTTGCCTTGAAAATGCACTTTCAAACCTGCGCCGGCGCGGCGGCTGGTGCGGGCAGGTGCGCGGCGAGGCGGCGGGAAGCGTCACACGGTAAAGGCTGCGTTTCTCGCCTGGGCGACGGTGACGCCCGGCCCCCCAAAACAGGCGGGGCAGCCGGATGATCTGAAAGGTATGCAGGCAGCAGCGACGCAGGCGCAGCCTGCGTCGCGGGGTTCGGTGCGGTGCCAGCTATGCTACGGGCCATCAGTGGAACAACCACGTCTGCAGTAAGTGCGGAATCCTGAACATCAAAGAGGCTGAGGATGCCATTGATGCGTACGCTACTAGCCTTGATAGGAACCCGAAAGTGACAGTTGACGAGAGGGCTGTGTCGAACGGTTCTTACATGTTTTCTACTCCTGTTAACACCGCCAACTATAACCAAGTAGTTTCAAATGGTGAGTTGTGTGTTAATAACATCATTGAACAGATGACTGACCGTTACTTCTTGAAATCAGTTAAGACAGTTATCACCTACAATGGAGGCAGTTACGTTGTAAACGTTTACTACCTTTACGGAGAACTTTGGTAAAAACTGTTCTCTAGTTTTGAAAGGGGCAACCGCGTATTGCGGTTGCCCCTGTTGCCTCTTTATCCAGCAAAAGTCATAGTAAACGGTTCGCTACGAAAGTAGCGAACCGTTTACTATACCATATGCATTTATTACCAATACTCACCGTACTGATAGCTTATCGTAATGGTGTATCCATTCCCATTATCTGTAACAGACGTGCAACATGCAGACTTGAAGTAATACCTGTCTGTCATTTGCCCAATAATAGCATCTACTGCCTGACAACCAGCAGAGATAATGCTGTCCAAACTGGTTCCCGTCGTGTAGCCATACATCGTGCCGGAACCGCCAGCGATTGCAGCACCCTTACTGCTGATATAGGCGTTGATGGAGCCAATCGCGTCCGACCCGCTGGGGCGGAGGGCGGGCTTGACGTTATCCTTGTACCCCGCGCCGCACCGAGTGCATTCATACCAGTCGAAGCCTTCCTGACCGACACCCTGGGCCTGGGTGTATTTGAACTGGTAGTTGTGGCCCAGCGCAGCCGTGTAATCCGTGGCGTAGCTGGCACCGCACCGGGAGCAAACGTGGTTGATGTAGCCCTGAGCCGTGCAGGTGGGGGACACGGTGCTGTCGGTGTAGCTGTGGCCGAGGGCCTGAGTCTTATTATCGCTGTAATTGTAGCCACACACGGTACACTTGTGCAGGTCGTAGCCCTGGGCAGTGCAGGTAGGAGCCACGGTAGACACGCTCATGGTGTGAGGCACAGTCGCGGTGTAATTATCCTTGTAGGAGTAACCGCAACGGCTGCACTGATGCAGGTCGTAGCCCTGAGCCGCGCAGGTGGGAGCCACCGTGGACACGCCCATATCGTGACCAAGCACCTTCGTGTAGTTGGTGTTGTAGGTATCGCCGCACATGGTGCAGGTGTGCTGGACATAGCCCTGGGTGGTGCAGGTAGCCTCGACCGTAGTTTCGGCATAATCGTGGGGGAGCTTGTCGGTATAGTCGTCACGATAGCTCTCCCCGCAGACGGAGCAGATATGCTCCGTGTAGCCCTCGTCCGCGCAGGTGGGCTCCACAACGGTATCCTCGTAGCTGTGCTCCAGGTAATCCGCATACCGCCCCCGGACGGCGAAGCCGCAGACGGTGCAGGTATAGGTCGTATACCCAAGCGCGGCACAGGTCGGCTCGGTCGCCGCGCCGGCGTCGAAGGTGTGGGGCAGACGCTCGGTGAGCGTGTCCCGCTCCACCGCGCCGCACACAGAGCAGGTGTGGATGGTATAGCCCCGGCTGGTGCAGGTGGGGGCCACGATCTTGTCCTCAAAGGTGTGGGGCAGCGGCTCGGTCTCGTCCTCGGTGTAGCTGTCGCCGCAGACGGTGCAGGTGTACACCGTGCCGCCCCCGGCGGCGCAGGTGGGCTCCACCACAACGCCCTCGTCATAGGTGTGAGGCAGCTTTTCGGTCACGTCCCGCTTGTCCTCATAACCGCACACCGTGCAGGTGTAGGTGGTGTAGCCCTCGCTGGTGCAGGTGGGTTCGGTGACAACGCCCTCGTCGTAGGTGTGAGGGATAGCCTCCGTAATGTCCCGCTTGTCCTCATAGCCGCACACCGTGCAGGTGTAGGTAGTGTAGCCCTCACTGGTACAGGTGGGGTCGGTGACCACACCATCCCCGTACTCATGGGGCAGATAGTCCTCATACGCGCCCCGGACGGCAAACCCGCAGGCGGAGCATGTCCACTCCGTATAGCCCAGGCTGGAGCAGGTAGGGTCCACCGTCACAGGCTGGAAGCTGTGCGCCTCGCGGGGCGTGGGGTCGGCGTACTCCACCGCGCCGCACACGCTGCAGGTCTGCTTTGTGTACCCCTTCGCGGTGCAGGTGGCGGGGATGACCTCCGACGTGAAATCATGGCCGGGGGCCTTGACCACCTCGTCCTTCAGTTCCTCGCCGCAGATAGCACACTCATACAAAAAATAGCCGTCCTCGGTGCAGGTCACTTCCTTGGCCTCCTGCAGCACATACTCATGCTCGTGATCTTCCTCCGCGGCATAGGCGGCGGAGCAGAGCATGCACAGGGCCAGCAGCACCAAAGCGATAGTAACAAGTCGTTTCATGGCGCGCCCCTCAATGCTCCACAGGCACGGCTTCCAGGCGGACGGTCTCCACCGTGGCGTCGTCCTCATCATAAATGTTGATGTTGAGGGTCATGTCCAGGTCGGAGCGGATAAGGCCATCGTCGCCATAGTAACCATTCCACAACATCCACTCATAGCCCCAGCCCCAGGAGCCGGGCGCGGCGGCATGGGCCGGGACGAACTGCTTCATATAGCCGCTGGTCATGTACTCCGGGCCGATGTAGCCGTCCGCCATTTCCACGCTGATGGCATCATCCGTCTTGTTGAGCAGCATTACGTTGACCACATACTGGCTGATGTCCGGGGACGGGACAAAGCCCGTGATGTACATGGCGGCGGTGTCGTTATCAAAGACGAGGATGTCCGTGTCGGCCGGCTCATAGGCGGGCGCGCCGCCCTCGGCCAGTTCCAGGGTCACCGTCTCGTCGGCATAGGCGTCCGCCTCCGGGTCCTCGGTGTTGATGGCGTTGAGACGGAAGCAGGCGGACGCGGCTTCCTCCAGGCCCTCCAGACCAGCGGAGGCCAGAGACGCGGCGGGCCAGTAGTTGGCGGCGTCCGCCGTCTCGCCCGCCGCCAGCGCCATGCCAAAGGCCGCCTCGCAGTAGGTGCCGTTCAGGACGAATCTGTCCAGCGTGACCATGACGGCGGCGTTCGTATCGTTCACAGCGTGCAGCTGCCAGATGTAGTCTCCCCTGTCGTTGGTCTGCTGGCTCACCAGCAGCACGGACAGGCCGTCCGCGTCCAGGATGACCGTACCCTCCACGGGCGCTTCGGTGGGCTCCGGCTTCTCCGTCGCCTTGGGCTTTTCGGTGGCCTCGGCGGTGGCCTCCGGGGACGCCTCCGGCTCCGCGTCCTCCGCCGCCAGCGCCGTGCCGGAGACCGTAAGCGCCAGAGCCAGCGCCAGGATCATAGCAAGCAGTTTTCTCATACCTTTTTCCTCCTACGCATAATAATAGCAGGCACGATATGTGCCTGCTATGTCCGCAATGCGCCATAACGTGCTGTGCTGTCGTTCCAACGGTACCGGCTCGCGGGAACAGGCAAGACCTGCCCCGCGAACTTTCCCGCCGGAACAACAAAGGCGGTGCAGGGTAAATCCCCACACCGCGCCAACACAACACACGAAACCTCTAAAACCGCCCTTGCGAAATGGCAGGGGAACCGTTATAATGAGGTTCGGGCGCATTATTGCTGTGTAGGAGGTCGCATCTCCTGCATAGGGCCGTGGGGTGTTGCACCGCCTCACGGCCCGCCTTTGTTATTCCGTTGTCTGTATTATAGCGCGCAGAAAGTTTGTGTGCAAGGGGTTTTTTGCTACAGATACTATTTGTAAATTTTGAGCGTGCACTTTCAAAACGTAAGAGGGGCGGCCTGCGCCGCCCCTCTTGCACTATCTGTTCAGGCCGTTTCCAGCACACCCAGCGGGTCATCCACGATGGGGGCTTTCTCAAAAATCGTGAAGCTATCCAAGTCCACGCAGGCCGTCGCATCCCAGTTCCCGGCAATATCCCAGGCCACGGCGTCATTCAGCACCGTCAGACGCTCCCGGAAAAAAGTGGGGTCGGACAGCGGCGTGAATACGCCGCCCTTGGCGATATAGGGCTTTACATCCACCAGGCGGACGGCTCCGTCGCTGCAGTAAGCATATACGGTGAAATCATCGCCGGGGATGACCTGCACAACAGCGGGGAAAAGTTCCATGGTATAAACTCCTTTACATGAGCGGCTCGATCTGCTTCAGCGGCTGCTGGTCTTTGGCAAGTTCCCAGTTTTGCATCAGTTCGTCCCGGTGCATTTCCCCCCAGGCAAGGACAAACTTCAGCTGACGGAATGGCAGCGCCCCTCTTGTGCTTTATTGAATAATATGGTATTCTGTCCACGGTGCTTTGGCACCAGGGCGCTGCAAAGCGGCAGGCGGTCAGTCACACTCCCCGAAAGGGGGTGAGGCGTATGCCTATTACGGTAACGTTACATATCGGAAGATATACAATAACGCTGACTGTGAAAAGGACGAGCCGCCACCGGGCAGGGTGACGGCTCTGATAAGTCCTTAACCTTACCGGGCTAACCGTTTGTCACAGCGCCCTTTTGTATGTTCATTATAGACCGTGCGGGTCTGTCTGTCAAGTCCGTGCGTTCGATTGAAAATGCACTTTCAAAAACACAGAGGGGCGGCTGGTGCCGCCCCTCTGCGCTTGTCACACCTCCACCAACTGGCACATGCAGTCGCCGCAGAGGATGTTGACCTTTTTCGTGGCCCTCACGCTCTGGCCGCAGACGGGACAGGCCAGCTTGCGGGTGCTGCTGGGGCGCTTGCCGCCCTGGGGCTGTTCCCCGGCCTGGGCGGTGCCGCCCGCGCCCAGCCGTATCATAGGCGGCAGCGTGGAGCGGCCTATCTTTATCTCACTCCAGCCTTTTGAAAGTGCATACTCAACGAGGTTGTCCCCCGGCTTGGTGTTCCACCCATACTGACCGCAGCGGTAACAGGTGAGGCCGTGGGCCTCGGCAATCGTCTTGAACAGCCCATTGTGGTATTTGCCGCCGCGGCTTACCTCCTTGATACCGCGTTCCCTGCAGTAGATATGCACCATTTCGTGGAGCATGGTATCTATGGTTTCCTCTATGGGATAGCTCAAGGCCTCGGCAGCGATATTCAGCTCATAGGTGCTGTCCTGCTGCCTGTGCCAGACCTTGGCGACGGAACTGTGGCCATAGGTGCCGGGCTTGCTCTGCACGGTGATGATGGGCGTGGGCAACTCGCCGGCGAAAAAATCGGCATTAAGACAGTTGTAGATGTGTTCCAGTTGACTGACGGCGCGGGACATCTTGGTCGTGGGCTTCATGGCGGTGTACCTCCATAATAAAGTAGTGTGGTAGCAAAGCGGCTCGCTCGCTTTGCTTGCTCACCCGCCAGCACACCCGCCCGCGCGGTCAAGACTGGCCGCTAGGCCACTCGCGCAAAATTTTTTGGCCCTCTCCCGCGATCAGGCCAAAAAAATTTGCAGGTCTTGACGGTGACCCAGGGCGCGGTGTGCAAAAAAATTATTTTAGTAGTTGCATTGTATATAAAAGTTGTATTATTATATTTGTTGTTAGTGTATTCGAGCGAAGGTAACTGCCTTTTCTCGTGAGTTGAAACCGGGATCTACGGGAGACGTGGGTCTTTTCATCCCTTTTCGACCCCTACGGTAGAAGCAGCAAAGCTGAAATCTGATATATCACTTTGTGCCGAGTAAGGGATAGGGAGGTTAATTTGGCAAAGGCCAACTCGCGTCTCAATATCAACACGATCGATGCCGTAAAGGAGGTGATTGCGCAGAATCTGAAGGCGTTGCGGATTAAACGCAAAATATCCCAAGCGAAACTGTCGAAAACGTCTGGTGTATCCATCGACACTATTCGCCGGTACGAACAGCAAAACGTCGATTTGCAACAACTTAATACGTTGTTGATGCTGGCGCTAGCGTTGGATGTATCGTTAGGCACCCTGTTTTCGGTGGATGCTGGCGAGGCAGAGAACGTTTTGGCGGACATCCGCCAAAAAGTAAACGACATTTATTCGCTTATCAACGACCAAGAAAACAAGTAAAAGATTGATTAGTGCTGCAGGTTTGCCATACTTTTATGGCAAACCTGCTTCTTCTTTTTTTGCTGTCGACATGTTAACATATATATGCGCTTCGAAGCAGCCGAAACCACCCATAGCTCTCCGCCATGCCGCGGCGCGGCAGAGGGCCCGGACCCCGGTCGAGGGGATACGACCTAGGCGTATCCCCCGCCGGCGGATAAAAGCAACTGAAACCAAGCCACTACCCCGCCGACCGAGGCCCGGAGGCACCCCGGCGGCGGGCACGGAAATAATAAATTTTACTATATAAGTGCGAGGAAAACTATGCGAAAATATCATTGACAATTTCTTGACAATAATATTTTTGCAGGAATTGACGGAGGAAGAATAATGCGAAAATACTATATCTATTATCCGCGAAATTTTGAGAATGAGTACACCGTTTTTGGTGCCGCAACCGCTGCTGGGATGCAATTGGCCGAGCGCATGCGCACTGAAGTTGAGTGCAGCTGGGACTTTGTCTGGCGACGCTTCCGCCGAATCTCGGCATCTGAAGCGAGGCGCCTTTGCGGTCGCGGTGAAAACTCTGGCGGCTACATCGACCTTGATGTGATGGCGCAACATCCTGGTGCGGATTATCTTAAGTGCTTGCGCTTGTTTGGCTGATTGCTATCGCCGCAGGGCGCGGTCAAGCGGCCCCGCCCCGTGGCCCGGTCAAAAAGGAGAAAATAAGATGATAAGGTATTATGCGCTCATCCAGACTTGGCCCATATTTGGCGCAGCTGTCGTAGTGTACGCCGCAGAGTCGGACGATGGCGTCCGGGAGGCGAATCGCCGCATGGAGAGGCTCAAGGATGACTATTGTTTTATTTTTCGGGAGATTACTCTCGAATTGGCACTGAAGTTAACCAATAAGGTCGTGTTGCTGGATATGCTGGCAACATATGACTGCACCATCCCAGAACAACTCGAAATTAGGGAGTTTTACGATTCCGAGGTTTTGGGGGAAGCGAAAGGAGGTGATTACGAATGCTGATGCTGCGTGATGTGATTGTGGACGTGACCGGCACCTTGGGCACCACCTTTTTCGTGGTGGGTGTGCGTGACAGGTACAAGTACGCCAACGGCCTGCGCACCGAGCTGACAGACGGTGCCAACGTGGACGTGGTGCTGCGCGACAGGGGCTATCAGCGGGTGACCGTGGCCGTGCCGCGTGAGACCGTCAAACTGACCCCCGAAGAGATCGTGGCCAACGTCCAGGTGGTCTTTGAGGGCCTCACCGTCAGGGTCTATGTGATCGACGGCAAACCCCGTGTGTCGGTCAAGGCGGACAGCGTGTCGGCTGTCCCGGCCAAGCGGGCTGCCGCGTAATGCGGCAGCGTGGGCGGCGGTGCTGGCGGCCCCTAGGGCTGTCGGCATCGTCCCCACAACTACCAGATTGCCGGGACACACGCTATTGCCGTGCTGCACATGCGGTTTCCCGGTTGCAGGCAGGAGGTGATTTTTTGTCTAATGATATTGTATCGAAATCCTGGTTTGCAGTCCTCAATAATCCGCAAGACCATGGCTATACTGGTACCCCGGAGGATATTTGCGTCCGGCTGCGCGACGAGTGGACGGATAACAGCGAGACACGCACAGGCGCATGGGCCTACTGTGTTTCGGCGGACGGACTGCATCATGTACACATGGTTTTAGAGGATGTTGTGGCGATGCGGTTCTCCGCCGTAAAAAAGGCGTATGCCGCTGGAGCGCACTTCGAGAAAACGCAAGGCAATAAAGCACAGGCGGAGGCATATATTCAAAAAATGCCCCCTTATGACGAAAAAGGCGAGAAAGTTTTATATGTACTTCGACATGGAGAAATATCGGGGAGACAGGGAAGACGAAGTGACCTGGACGAGATAACCGACTTAATTAATAGTGGGATGACACCGGCGGAAATTATGAATAAAAATATACGGTTCCGGCGCTTTGAGAGAATACTTAAAACAGCATATTTTTCAAAAAGAAACAGCGAAACCCCGATTGTAAGGAAAATAGAAGTGCATTATCTTGTGGGTGATTCTGGCACGGGGAAATCGTATAAATATGCGCAATTATGCGAAGAATTTGGCGAGGGAAATATTTATAGAATCGCGGATTATGGCACTGGCTGCTTTGACGGTTATTGCGGCGAAAATATCTTATTTCTCGACGAATTTAAGGGTGATTTTTCTTACCAAAAACTGTTGGTATTAATCGATAAATACAAAACGTCGGTACAGGCGCGGTACGCAAATGTGACGTCCTTGTGGACACAAATATATATCGCCAGCATATACCCGCCGGAGAGATTATACGAGTTGATGGTGCCTGATGTGATGCGGCATATTGATACCTATGGTCAACTCTGCCGCCGTGTATCAGATGTTACTTACCACTATGTTAAGGCGGGTGACTATTGCACCTATACGCTGCCCATGTCAGCGTATACCACCTATGCCAGTCTCATAGCGGAGGCAACGCAAGAGCCGCCGTTTCCCCGCTCTGATCGGACGGCTCAAGGCTTGGGAGGGTAGAGGCTAGTATTACCCTCTACCCGACCTCGTTACAGTTACATTAATGAAAGGATGATTTACGTTGACGAACGACAAGGAAGAATTGCGCGACGAGACCTTGCTGCGCTACCTGCTGGCAACTGCCTATACCGGGCTTCGGCGGGCCATGGCGACGCCCTGGCTGATGGTGATTGCCATCCTGGTGCTTGCGGTATCTGCGGCCTATGGCCTTTCGTTTGTGGTTTCCGCGCAGTCCTATCTGCGGGTCTTGACCCTCCTTGCTGTACTGCCTCTGATAGCGTTTGAAATGACCGCGCTGTTATTTTCCTTTGGCTACATCCGCAAAAGCTGGAAGATGTACCGGGATTTTGTGCGCATCGGCTTTACCAACGCCGCAGGCGAGGCACCGCTGCTCATTGACCGAGTACGCGAACGGGACACCCAGCGGCTGGTCTTTTATGGCAAGGGCTTGACGGCAACAGACTGGCAGGAGCAAATCGCGGCGCTGCAGTCCGCGCTCAACATGAGCATAGCGGAGGTACGCCCGGGTTATGACCACAGGACTGTCATTGTCCGCGCTGTGCCTGCCAATACCAATCTTGGTACAGTGATACTCTGGACGGAAGACCTTATCAATTACGATGATGACGCGGACTTTGTGCTGGGGCGCAGCCTCGTCGGTGATGTACATATCAACATCGACAAGCAGCCCATGGTATTGATTGGCGGCAGCACAGGCAGCGGCAAGACCATGCTGGCAATCGTGCTTATGGTGCAAGCCCTCCTGCGGGATGCCCGCGTGTATGTGTTTGACGGCAAGGGCCTGGACTATAACGAATTGGCGGTGCACGACGCGGCGATCTACACCGATTACAGCGACTTCGCGTGGCGGCTGGAGGACATCGTTTCCCGGCTGCGCGAACGGCTGGAGGTTTTTCGCGCCGCTGGGGCGCATGATTTCCGCGACTACCAGAGCAAAGAAAACAACGACCTCTGCAAGCGCATCTTCGTGTTAGTGGACGAGTGCGCGGAGGTGCTTGACCCTACGGGGCGTTCAAAGGAGGAAAAAGAGGTCATAGCGCGGATAACGGCCTGCCTTAACACAATAGCGCGGATGGGCCGCGCCGTGGGTATTCACCTCATTATCTCCACCCAGCGGCCCGACGCGAACGCAGTACCCGGCAGCATCAAAAGCAACCTGGATGTGCGTATCTGCGGCAAGGCAGACCCGACCTTGAGTTCCATCATCCTGGGCGACGGACGGGCGGACGAACTTATCCCCAAATACTCCCAGGGCCGGTTTGTGATGGCTGACGGCGCACAGGACGTTATTTTCCAGGGCTTCTTTTACGCGAGGTGATTCGGATGTTTGAGGGCTATCCAGATGTAATGACGGTGACGCAAGCGGCAGAGGCATTGCAACTGGCGGAAACGACGGTGTACAAGTTAATCCGCGACCAGGAACTTCACTGCCTGCGTGTTGGGCGGAAAATCCTTGTGCCTAAGCCGTATCTGCTTAATTTTATCCTACCGGGCCTTGTTGCCGGTGGGAACGTCTGCTATAATGAAAGCAGCGCAATAGTAGGTGAATCCAACCTGTCAACGGAAAGGAGCAATAATGACAGGACACCTATATGAGAAAAACGGCAAATATCACATGATGATAAATGCCTATGACGAGAACGGAAAACTGCGCAGGCGGTCGATTGCCACCGGGCTGAAAGTCAAGAACAACAAGACCAAAGCGGAGGCCATGCTGCGGAACACCATCCGCGCTATGGAATTGCAGGCGGAGGAACTTAGAAGGCTGTCCCCGGACAAGAGGAAACTGCAAAGCATCACCTTGGCCGAAGCGGTGGACAGATGGATGGTCGGGGCCAAACGACGGATAGACGCGATAACCTACCAAGGCTATGATTCTCTCGTTCGCCTCCATATCCGCCCCTACTTCAAGGCGAATGGTATTCTTTTGCGGGAGGCAACGGTGGAGCAGATGCAGACCTTCTTTGACCAAATGGCTGAATCTGGACGAGCAAACGGGAAAGGCGGGCTGTCTCCCCGGACATTAAGGCTGCTGAAAAACATCGTGTACCAAACGTTCAAGGAAGCCGTCCGGGACGGCGTGATTGTTGCCAATCCGTGCGAGTATGTTATCCTGCCGTCATTGACAAGGTATGACTTTCACTATTACACCCGCGAGGAAATGAAAGCCCTTCTGGCGGCGATTGTGGATGACCCCCTTTATCCAGTCATAAAGGTCACCTACACATATGGCCTGCGCCGCAGCGAGGCCCTGGGCCTGAAATGGGATTGCGTCAACTTTGAGGACAAGACGCTGATCATCAAGCGGACGGTCGTGAGGGTTTCTGAAATCGTGGAGAAAGACCGCACAAAGAACGAGACGAGTCGGCGGTCATTCCCTATATCTCCAGAAATGGAAACGCTCCTGCGGGGCTTAAAAGCCCAGCAGGAGGCAGATAGGAAACTCTGCGGGAAGTCCTATGTGAACAGCGAGCATGTTTTCTGCTGGCCGGATGGCCGCCCGTTCAGTCCTGACTACGTTTCAAAGCACTTTGCAAAGCTGCTGGAGAAACACGGCTTTTCGCATATCCGTTTCCATGAACTGCGGCACAGCAGCGCCAGCAATCTTTTGAGCATGGGCTTCACCCTCAAAGACGTGCAGGAGTGGCTGGGGCATTCGGACATAAAAATGACCGCCAATATTTACGGGCATTTGGATGTTCAAAGGAAGAAAATGCTCGCAAATGCGATGGAGTTTTCTGAAACTTCAGCCCAAAACGGTGCATCAGAGAGAACGACCGCGTAGCACAGTAACAGATGTTGTTGACAGATGTTGACGTTTTTTCCTCTTTTTTGGCCTCTGGAGCGCCGGATGGAGGGAAAAGCAAAAGCACCGGAAACCTAGTGTTTCCAGTGCTTTCACCTGTGCCCCACAGTTGGTGGAGATAAGCGGGATCGAACCGCTGACCTCTTGAATGCCATTCAAGCGCTCTCCCAGCTGAGCTATACCCCCATCTCGGAACGGGATACATCATAACAGATTGAGCGGCGGTTGTCAACGGTTTTTTCGCGCCGGGCGAAAAAATCCTCAGTCCAGGACCCGGCACATGTCGTCCAGCATCCGGCCCAGCAGCTCCATCTCCTGGGGAGAGTAAAGCGTTTTCAGCTTCTCCACGCACTCTGCGATGAAGGGGTAGTCGGTGTTGTAATAGGAGAAGAACCGGTCTCCCACCGACACCCGGCACTCCCGCCGGTCGGCGTCTGAGGCGGAGCGGACGGCGTAGCCCTTGGCCACCAGGTTGTTGATCTTGTACGTGGCGTTGGGCTGGGAGATGCCCAGCGTCTCGGCAAAGGCGCTGACGGTGGGAGCGCCCATCAGGTATATCACGTCGGCGGCGTAGGCCTCCGTGGCGCTCAGGGAGCCGTCCCGCTCCTTGACCCGGCTGAACAGGTCCCGGTAATGCCGCAGGCGCACCTTCTCGTATAGGGTCTTCAGCTTCTCGTAGATCATGGCGACCTCCCATGTGAGCTAGTGTATCCAGTTTATCTTATGGCCTCGCGGTTTGTCAATCCCACTACAGGGCGTAATATCGACAAGAAGTCGGTGCAAAACCGGGCGCAAGGTGCTATAATGACCACATACTGTTCTTTGAGAACGATAATGATTATCGCTGGGCGAAAACAAATGTTTTCGCCGCCAAACGACACGTTTGGCGGCAAATGATCTAAAGATCATTTGCGCGATGCTCATTGCAATGAATATATGGCAAAACAGCGTAGCTGTTTTGCTAAGCCGCAAAGCGGCTCGACGCAACGCCGCAAGGCGTTGTGCCATCAGATAATCATTATAGCGGAGGCGAGAGCATGATCGAACTGCGATTTTCCGTCAGCGAGGTGGACTACGAGGCCATGATCCAGGCCCTGACAGGGGGCCGGCCCAACCCGATGGCGTCCATGGCCCTTATGGCGGCCCGGAGCATGACCGACGAGGCCAAGGAGGAGATGCTGGTGAAGTATCTCAACGCCAACGCCGGGTACCTGTCCCGGCAGATGGAGCAGGCCGCCCAGTCCAGGGGTGTGCACGTGAAGGTCACCGACGCCCAGGCGGAGGTAAAATAAAAGAGCGCGGCTGCGGCCGCGCTCTTTGCTGTATGTGGTTCAGCTCTCGAAGAATTTGCGGTGGATGGCCGCCACGGCCCGGTCGGCGCTGGCCGCGTCGATGACGCAGGACAGCTTCACCTCGCTGGCGTTGATCATCTGGATGTTGATGTGCTCGTCGTTGAGCGCCTCGAACACCAGCGACGCGATGCCCACGGAGCTCATCATCCCCGCGCCCACCACGCTGACCTTGGCGATGGCCGTATCCACGGCGACGGACTCGAAGCCGATGGCCGCCTGACGGTCGGCCACGGCCTTGCGGGCGGTCTCGGCGTCGGCCTGGGCCACCACGAAGCTGATGTCGTTGGCCTCGCCCTGGCTGGCGGCCTGGATGATCATGTCCACGTTGATGCCCGCCTTGGACACGGCGTTGAGGATACGGAAAGCGGAGCCCGGCCGGTCGGCCACCTTCCGCACCGTGACCCGCGCCACCTTGTCGTCCTTGGCGATGCCGGTTATCTTCATCTCCTCCATGTTCCTCGTGACCTCCTTCACCTTTGTACCGGGCGCTCTCACCAGCGAGGAGAGCACCTCCAATTCCACGCCGTACCGCTTGGCCAGCTGTACGGACCGGTTCATCAGCACCTGCGCGCCCATGCTGGCCAGCTCCAGCATCTCGTCGTAGGTGATCTCCTCCAGCTTCCGGGCCCCCGGCACCTTCCGGGGGTCGGCGGTATATACGCCCTCCACGTCCGTGAAGATCTGGCAGCGATCGGCGTGCAGCGCCGCAGCCAGCGCCACGGCGGTGGTATCGCTGCCGCCACGGCCCAGGGTGGTGTAGTCGTCGAACTTGTTGACCCCCTGGAAGCCGGCCACCAGCACGATGCGCTTTTTGTCCAGTTCCCGGCGCAGCCGCTCGGTGTCCACCCGGCGGATGCGGGCGATGCCGTAGTGGGCGTCGGTGCGGATGCCCACCTGCCAGCCGGTCAGGGACACCACCGGCAGGCCCATGCCCTCCAGGCACATGGCCATCAGGGCGATGGACTGCTGCTCCCCGGTTGCCAGCAGCATGTCCAGCTCACGCTTGGACGGGTCGGGGTTGATCTCCGCCGCCTTTTCCAGCAGGTCATCGGTGGTGTCCCCCTGGGCGGAGAGGACCACCACCACGTCGTTCCCGTAGAGGAAGCTCTCCGCGATGATGCCCGCCACGTTTCGGATGCGCTCCGCGTTGGCCACGGAGGAGCCGCCGAATTTTTGTACAATCAGCATGTATATCAGGTCTCCTTATATTCTCGTTTGGGCTCCGGCCCCTCCATACTATGCCAGCACCCGCCAGAAGGCGCGTCCGCCCACAGCGGCGGCCAGCGTTTCCAGCTCACGCCGGGGCATGGGCCGGGTGATGAAGCCGCACTCGCGGCTGGTACCATAGACGGGCTCCGCCTCCGGGAACAGGGCCTTCACGGCCTCCGGGTCCGCCTCCGCCCGCACATACCAGGGAGAGGGCAGCTCCTCCGCCGGTGCCAGCTTTCCGCCGGGCCGGCCCAGGTCCGGGACCATGGGGTCGGCCATGTGGCGCACCGCGTCGGCGATGTCCGCCGCCACGGCGCTGGCGGTGGGATGGGCCCCCGCGCCGGGACCGCAGAACACCACCTCGCCCACCGCGCTGCCCCGTACGGCGCAGGCGTTCATCACGCCGTTGACCGAGGCCAGGATGTGGCCGAGGGGCACCAGGTGGGGCTCCACGAAGGCGCAGCAGCCGTTCTCCGTCCGGGCCGCCCGGCCCAGCAGCTTCACCGTGTACCCCAGCGCCCGGGCAAGCTCCAGGTCCGCCGGGGCCACCTTGGTGATGCCGGTGGTGGGGATGGCGTCCGGGTCCACGTTCCAGCCGAAGGACAGGTCCGCCAGGATGGCGGTCTTGCGGCAGGCGTCGATGCCCTCCACGTCGGCGGTGGGGTCCGCCTCGGCGTAGCCCAGCTCCTGGGCCTTTTTCAGAGCCTGGGCGAAGTCCTGCCCCTGGGCGTCCATGGCGGTGAGGATGTAGTTGGTGGTGCCGTTGACGATGCCGTAGACCTCGTCGATGCGGTTGGCGGACAGGCACCGGCACAACGGCCGCAGCAGGGGGATGCCCCCGCCCACGCTGCCCTCGAAGAGGTAGCTGACGCCGTGCTCTCTGGCCAGCGCCGCCAGCTCCGCCCCGTGGACCGCCACCAGCTGCTTGTTGCTGGATACCACGCTCTTGCCGGCCAGGATGGCCCGGCGGGAGTAGTCATAGGCCGCGCCCACGCCGCCGATGACCTCCGCCACCACAGCCACCTCAGGGTCGTTCTCGATCACGGAGAAGTCCTGGGTCATGTAAGAGCGCCAGGGGCTGTCCGGGTAGTCGTGCCGGACCAGGATATGGCCCAGGGCCAAGGGCTGTCCGGCGGCTGCGGAGAGCTTTTCGCTCTGGTCGGCCATGACCTCCGCCAGGCCGCCGCCCACCACGCCGAAGCCCAGTATCGCGTATTTTATCATTGGTATGTCCCCCTTTTATCCCGCCACCACCGTGGCTTTGATGACCCCGTCGATGGAGCTGAGCCGTGTCAGCAGCACCTCGGCGGTGGTGTCCAGCGAGGTCAGGTCCGCCGTGATGGTCACCGGCGCTGCCCCGTTGGTGGGGATGCCCTGGTTGATGGTGAGGATGTTGGCGCTGGTGTCCGCGAACACCGCCAGCACCTCGCTGAGGATGCCCAGCTTGTGCCGGAGCATGATCTGGAAGGTGACGATACGGCCGCCGGCCACGTTCTGGAAGGGCATGACCGCGTTTTTATACTTATAGTAGGCGGAGCGGGAGATGCCCACCTGCTCGGCGGCCTCCGCCACCGTCTGCGCCCGGCCGGTGTCCAGCAGCTCCCGGGCCTGGGTGACCCGGATGAACACCTCCGGCAGGGCGTCGCCGTCCACCAGATAGAACTGGCCGTGACCATTTTTCGCCATAGCGTGTCCCCCTTTCGCGGGCATTTGTCCGCGTGACGTAGATGTTATCACTTTTGAAGGGGATATGCAAGGAAAAACGTCGCATCCGCGGCGATACTGTCAGGACGCACAAAAAGCCCCGGCTCCGCAGAGCCGGGGCGGGGTATTTTGCAGATAGGGGCGTTATGCCTTGACGGACTCCACAAGGGCCGCTGCCAGGTTGTCCAATTCGGCAGCTTTGCTCTCGTTCAGGGACGAGGCCAGGCTGAGCCGCTCGTTCAGGAGCGTCATGTTTTTCAGCTGGTCGGTGATGAACGACGCCATCAGGTCGCCGGATTTCACTGCCCAGGAGCCGTTCTCGATGAGGGCGAAGGTGCGGTTCTGCAGGTTCAGGGCCTTCATGTCCATGAGGAAGTTGTGCATCACCGGGTAGATGCCCAGATTGTAGGTGACGCTGGCCAGCACGATGTGGCTGTACTTGAACGCCTCGGAGATGAGGTAGCTGACATGGGTGTTGGACACGTCGTACACCGCCACGTTGGTCACGCCCATCTCGCACAGCTTCGCCGCCAGGCACTGGGCCGCAGCCTCGGTGTTGCCGTACATGGAGGCGTAGCAGATCAACACGCCCTTCTCCTCCGGCTCATAGCGGCTCCACTTGTCGTACTTGTCGATGAAGTACAGAAAGTCCTTGCGCCAGACCGGCCCGTGGAGCGGGCAGATGAACTTGATCTGGTCCAGGATGCCGGAGGCCTTTTTCAGCAGCAGCTGGATGTGGGGGCCGTACTTGCCCACGATGTTGGTCAGGTACCGGCGGGCCTCGTCCAGCCAGTCCCGGTCAAAGTCCACCTCGTCGGCGAACAGCTTGCCGTCCAGGGCGATGAAGGAGCCGAAGGCGTCGGCGGAGAACAGCACCCCGTTGGTGGTGTCGAAGGTGACCATGGCCTCGGGCCAGTGGACCATGGGCGCGGCCACGAAGGTGACGGTGTGGTCCCCGAAGGAGAAGGTGTCCCCCTCCTTGACGGAGATGCACTCGTGCGCGTCCACGGAAAAGCCGAACTGGCGCATGAGCAGGAATGCCTTATCGTTGGAGATGACCTTCACCTTGGGCCAGCGCAGCAATATCTCCTCGATGGTGGCGGCGTGGTCCGGCTCCATGTGGTTGATGAGCAGGTAGTCCAGCGGCCGGTCCCCCAGCAGGTAGTCCAGGTTCGCCAGCAGCTGGCGGCAGGCCGACCAGTCCACCGTGTCGACGAGGACGGTCTTTTTGTCCAGCAGCAGATAGGCGTTGTAGCTGACGCCCTTGGGGATGGGGTGGATGTTCTCGAAAAGGGTCAGGCGGTGGTCGTTGGCGCCCACCCAGTAGAGGTTGTCGGTAACTTCACGAACACAATGCATATCTCGTCTCTCCTTTCCGTCTTACGCCTGGATGAACTGGTCCTTGCCCTCGCCGCACTCCGGGCAGACCCACCCCTCGGGCAGCTTGTCGAAGGTGGTGCCGGGGGCCACGTCCGCGTCCGGGTCGCCCTTTTCCGGGATGTACTCGTGGCCGCAGCCGCCGCACACGTACCGAGGGCCGATGGGCTCCGGCTTGGGGGGCGCGGGGCGCTTGATCTTCACCATGGGGCCGGCGGGCTTCTTCTCGCCGGTGTCCAGGGCCTTGGCCAGCAGGGGCAGTATTTCATTCACATCCCCCACGATGCCGTAGTCGCAGTTTTTGAAGATGTTGGCGCCGGGGTTGGTGTTGATGGCCACGATGGTGGAGGCGTCCTTGATGCCCTTCAGGTGCTGGATGGCGCCGGAGATGCCGCAGGCGATGTAGAGGTTTCCGGTGAACTTCTGGCCGGACATGCCCACGAAGCGGTTCAGGGGCACATACTTGAGGGTCTCGGCCACGGGGCGGGACGAGCCGATGGCCGCGCCGGCGGCCCTGGCCAGCGCCTCGATGAGCTTCATGTTCTTCTTCTCGCCGATGCCCTTGCCGGCGGACACCACCCGCTCCGCCTGGGCGATGGGGGTGTCCATGGGGATGCCCACGGTGAAGTCGTAGCCGTCCTTTTTCAGCGCTGCCACCAGCGCGTCCACCCGCTCCTGGGCGCTGCCGTCACGGAAGATGACCTTCTTGCGCACGCCGGTGATGGGGGCGGGCTTCTTGGGGGCGCTGCCCCCGCCGCCGGAGGACTTGGGGGCCTTGCCCAGGATGGCGGAGGAGATGACCACCCGCTGTATCTCGTTGGTGCCCTCGTAGATGGTGGTGATCTTGGCGTCGCGATAGGCGCGCTCCACCTCCATGCCCTTCATGAAGCCGGACCCGCCGTGGATCTGCAGCGCGTCGTTGGTCACCTGCAGGGCGATGTCGGAGGCGTACATCTTGGCCATGGCTGCCTCCATGGCGTAGGGCTCGTGGTGCTCTTTGAGCTCTGCGGCGGAGTAGACGAGGAACCGGGCGCAGCGCAGCTTGGTGGCCATGTCCGCGATCTTGAAGGAGATGGCCTGCTGGAATGCGATGGGCTTGCCGAACTGGATGCGCTCCTTGGCGTAGGCCACCGCATGCTCATAGGCCCCCTGGGCGATGCCCAGGGCCTGGGCCGCGATGCCGATGCGCCCGCCGTCCAGGGTGGCCATGGCGATTTTGAAGCCCTGGCCCTCCTTGCCCAGCAGGTTCTCCTTGGGCACCTTCACGTCGTTGAACATCAGCTCCGCCGTGGTGGAGGAGCGGATGCCCATCTTGTCGTAGTGGTCGCCGAAGGTGAAGCCGGGCCAGCCCTTCTCCACGATGAAGGCGC
>CANPXW010000025.1 GCA_947587025.1 uncultured Oscillospiraceae bacterium | reverse complement strand
TCGTCCCCGCCCATGGTCATGGCCATGACGATGTTCATGTTGTCCGAGGCGGAGGAGATGAACACCACCGGCACGCTGGACACGGCGCGTATCTTCTCGCACCAATGGTAGCCGTCGTAAAAGGGCAGCCCGATGTCCAGCAGCACCAGGTGGGGGTCGAAGGCGGCAAATTCCTCCATCACCCGGCGCAGATCGCGGGCGCAGCATACCTGGTGGCCCCAGGACTCCAGCTGCCGCTGCATGGCAGCGGCCAGGGCCCGGTCGTCCTCCACGATAAATATCCTGTACATCCCGTCACCTTCTCTCGCCGCTACTGTAACACGGCGCGGTGTTTTTGACAAGCGAAAAGGGCCGCGCGCTCTGCACGGCCCTTCCGCCCATTCATTCGTTTTTCAGCTCTTGCCGCCCGTCTGGGACTGTTCGGCCATCTTCTCGCTCAGCTCGTCCTCAAAGTCCCGCTCCCGCTTTTTGTGGCGGATGACGTGCACGACCAGGACCACCACCATCACCGCCAGTACGGCCAGCGCGGCAGCGTCCCACAGGCAGAAACCAAACTTCGTATGAAAGTACTCGTGCATCTGTCTATCTCCTTTTTACAGCTCGGAGCGAAGCTCGAACTCCCGCTCCTGGCGCTTTTTCCGGTCGTGGGTGAAGTACAGCGTCACGCCCAGCGCGCACAGCATCAGGATGAAGTGCAGGATGCAGCATTCCTGCGTGCTGAACGCCATCGGGCCGCCGGCCAGAGGCGTCTCGTCCTCACCGATGACGACCTCCTCGTTCAGGATGTAATCGGGGCCCTCGTCCTCGGGCTCTTCCACCTCTTCGGGCTCCTCAAGCTCCTCTTCGGGCTCTTCCTCCTCGGGCAGCTCCTCGGGTTCCTCGCCCAGAGGCGTCTCATCGTCGGGGATGTTCACGGCGTCGTCCGCCGCGTCGTCAGCGGGAGCGGCCGGAGCGGCGGGGCCAGCGGGGGCGGCAGGCGCCGCCGGACCGGGACCAGCCGGTGCCACCGGGCCCGCAGGGACCACCGGGGCGGCGTTCACGGTCAGAGTGCCGTAAACGCGGCGGATGGTGTAGTTATCCGCGTCGGTGCCCTCGTTCAGGGTGTAATTGAAGGTGTTCCGGGCGGTGCCCACGGCGGTCCGTACGCCGGTGAAGGTGTAGCTGGCGCCCTCGCCCGCCGCGAAGTTATCGCCGCTCACAGTCACGCGCTGCGCCCGCAGCGGCGTGTTGTCGAAGGTCTTGGCCGCGCTGGCGGAGGTCATGACCACGGTGCGCGGGCCGATATTATACGTGGTCGTGAACTCGCCCGTATAGTTGCCCATGCCCTTGACCGTCACGGTGACCTCGCCCGCGTTGGTGGTGTCATCGCTGTAGCTCAGCTCGTAGTCGACGCCCTCGACAAGCTCCTTGTCGCCGTCCCTGATGACGGGCTTCTGCTGCTGAGACGTGCCGTTGTAGGTCGTATCCTCGGGCTCCGTCACGTCCACGGTAATGATGTCCCGGCTCTCCTCGGGCGGCACTGCGGCGGCATTTCCGGGGATGATGCGCGCCGGTCGGATGGTGAACGTGCCTTCCTCATACTCGACGGTGTAGTTGTCGAGCTCCAGCTCGCCGGAGGGGGTGATGGGGTACGGCCCCACGGCCTCGCCCTCCTCACGCGTCACCGTGATGTCGGCATCCGTCAGCAGGCCCTTGTTCGCGTCATCGCCCTGCCAGCCGGTCACGGAATACGTCAGCTCGGGGTCATCCGCGCCGTAGCGCTTGCCGCTGTCCTCCGCCTTCACGGTCAGTGTCGCGGGGGTGATGGTCAGCTCTAGATGGGTACCCTGCTTTTTCACCGTGTAGTTATTGCTGACGTCCACTCCGTCTTCGTTGGTCACAGACCACTTGAGGGCTTCCATATCCTTATAGGTGCCCACATCCGTACCGGAGATAGAGGCGTGCAGCGTGTTGCCGTGGTCCGCTATGTCCTTTTTCTGGTCTGTATGGATGGCGCTGTTGAAGCTGATCGTCTGCTCTTCGCCGTTGTAAACGCGCCGTTCATTGGCATAGAGCTCGATCGTGAATCTCTTGATGATGTAAGTGGTCTCGGCGGCGCCGGCATAGTTGCCCATGCCCTTGACCGTCACGGTGACCTCGCCCGCGTTGGTGGTGTCATCGCTGTACTCCAGTACGTAATCGGTGCCTTCCACCAAGGCTTTGCCGCCGTCCATGACGGTGGGCTTCTGCTGCTGAGACTGGCCGTTGTAGGTCACGTTCTCGGGAGGCGTCACCGTCAGTTCACTGGCGTCCTTCGGGCTGATGGTATATGTACGGGTGATGGCGTCCTTGTAATCGCCCTCGCCGGTGATGGTCACGGTGATCGTGCCGGCGCTGGTGAAGTCGTCGGTGGTAGTCTCACCGCCGTCGCGGCTGTAGCTGTAGGTGTACTGGGTCTTCTCCTCCAGCGTCCAGGCGTGGTTATCATCGTGGGTGGGCTGGGGCACCCACTGGTGGGGCTGGCCGTCATAAGTCACGGGCTCAGGCGCTTCCTCCAGCAGGACAACGTCCTTGTAGGTCGTATCCTTCGCCTCAGGATCGATGCTCTGCCGCCTGATCCGCAGCCAGCCGTCCTCGGCTATTTCCACCGTGGCATTCTTGAAGCTGCCCTCGGTGACCGTGAAGCTCTCCGGCGTCAGGCCCATGTAATAGGTATGGCCGTCCGTATCTTCCGCATCGACAGCGCGGCTGCCGCTGACCATTGCCGTCTTGTCTTTGACCAGCTCTTCCACCTTCAGGCCGGCCGCCGCGATCTGCTCCTTGGTCAGCTGCTTGCCGTCCACGGAAGCGGTGAACGTAAAGCCCTTGACGGTATGTTTGCCGCTGGTGGCGCTGGTGTAGACCGCCGTTTTGTTATTGCCCACGATGGAGATGACCACGCCCTGCTCCTCGTCGGCAATATCGTCGCCGTTGGCGTCCTGCTTGAAGCTGTAGGTGTACTCGGACGGGCCGTCCGGACCGATGCTCTCGGGCAGTTCGGGATCCCACGCGCCGGTGATATAGCCCTCATCAGGCTGGCCGAGCGCAGGCGGGGTCAGCTGCGCCGTGCCGTTCGCCGAGGGGCTGCCCTTCTCGTCGCGGAAGGTCACGACCTGCTTCACATCCTCGGTGCCGCCGCCGCTCCAGGCGCCGTTCTCCACCTTATAGGTGACTTCCTTCTGGTACTTGTCGGGGATACCGTCGCCGTGGCCGTCCGGGCCGATCACGTCGGCGCCGAAGTGGGCGGTGAATTCGTACACCTCTCCGCCCTTGGCCTCGAATCCATACGTCAGCTCGCGCCCGGACGCAAGCACTTCCCCTTCGACCTTAGAAGTTCCCAAAGACCAGTAGTCGAAGGCATAGCCTTCATCCGCAGTGGCAGCAGCCTCCGCAGTGATCGCGCCGCTTTCAGCGGGCTGACCGTCCGCCATGATGGTGACGATCTGTTCCCTTTCGCTCACAGAGCCGTAGCCGTCATCCCAATAAAGGATGGTGACCTGGTACTTGTCAGCGATACCGTCGGCCTCGCCGGACTCGCCTATCACGTCGATGTCGTAGTACACATCGATCGTGTTGTTATCGGTGTTCTCCGATATTTTGCCCTCGCTGCCGCCGAATTCGACGTTCCTGAAGAGATAGGCCTCTCTATCATAGGTCCTGGCGCCGTTGTCATACGGGATGGTCTCACCGAATACTCCCGTACCGTTTTCAGTCTTGCTGCCGATCTCGCCGCCCGTGGCGCTCAGATAATGGTATCTGACCGTGTAGTCGAAGGAGCCGGCCTGGTAGGTGTAGACGAACACGGCGTTGTCCTCTACGGTCGTCTCAGCGGTGCACTCGGGAGCCCACGCGCCGGGCTGATAGCCGACGGCGGGATTGGCGCCCACTGCGGGGATGGTCTCGCCCAGCGCGGCGGAACCGGTTTCGGAGCGGCTGTCAGCCTCGTCGACCTTGGTCAGGACCACCGTCCGGTCAGCGCTGTCATTTTCGCCGCCGTTCCAGTAACCGTTGACCACCTTGTAGGTGACGGTCACCTGGTACTTGTCGGGGATACCGTCGCCGTTGGCGTCGTCAGCCCAGATGGCATAGACCGTGACGGTCTCGCCGGGCTTGCCCTCGACCTCAGTGATGGCGTCCTTGCTGTCCGGGGTGGCGGCCCAGCCCTGGAACACATGACCCTCGCGGGCAGGCACAGCAGTGCTGTCCAGTTTGAAGATGTAGCTGTCGACATTGACCTGCTCCACCTGCTCGGGCTCTGAGGGCATTCCCGTAACAACGTCGCCGCCGGCATTGGAGTCATAGGAAAGACCAAAGGTATAGATGGCTGCGCATTCAGCTTCGATCGCCACATTATGCCGATCGCCGCTCACCTCGCCATTGATAAAGAGATCCCACCGGTTCGTATCTTCAGTCTTTTTGTGCCGGAGCTCGACTGTCATAGTCTGCGGCTCACCCTTCAGCGTATGGGGACCGACCGCACTAAACTCCTTCGTCCAGTTGTCAATGTACCGCTGATCGACCTCGACAGTAACAGTCGTAGCATAATCGTAGATGCTGCCATCCTTGACCTCGGTCATCTTGGTAAAGCTGTATGTACCGTCAATAGGATCATAAATGTAGTAACCGTCAGGGCGCATAGCAATATTCTTATGTTCCTCTGCGGCCGCTCCAACGCAGTGGATAATAATGCCCAAGTGCATCTGGTCAGGTCTAGGCCACGCTACAGGCGGCGCATAGTCCTTCCACACCGGAGTCAGGGTGATGTCCTTGTCGGCGTGCAGGTCAGCGCCGGGCTGATAGCTCTTGCCGTCAGAACCCTGCCAGTGGTCGAGCTCCTTGCCCTCGGGCACGGTCACGTTGACCTGTTCTGGGGTCAGGACCTTCGCGCCTTCGGTGACGACCTGTTTTTCAACAACATTCCCCTCCGCGTCCTTGTAGGTCGCGATGTAGCTGCACTTAACGTAGAGCGTTGTATTGGTGACTCCATTTTCATCCGTGATACTGAGCTTCCGCGTGACCCCGTGGGTAGCATTATCATGAGCGCCGATGATGTTGCCGTCCATATCCGCTTTGACGGAAACGGTCATGGTCACGCCGTCCTCAGGCACAATGTAGTCCAGCGTATGTTCCCTGTCCTGCTGTTCGTTATACTTGGTCAAGACTTTGCCAACAGAAAGCTCAGCGCTAACAGGCACTGTCCAGGTCCAGATATAGTTACCATCGGAGTCCTTGGTATACGTTGCCTCTATACCGTCAAGGGAATTATTTGCCGGCTTATACGAGATATAGCTTCCTATCAACGGTGTTCTGCTGTGCGAGCCGTTCGTTTCGCAGATCACAGTGACCCGAGAATTCACACTGCCGACGGAGATAACAGGCATCACAGGGTCGGCGGGCGTGGGCTCCGGGTCCTTCTCCCAAATGGCATATACGGTAAACGGATTCTTCGATTTATCAAATGTTACTGTATGCCCAACATAGTATTCCGCTCTGGACGCATTGCGGTTTATATTCCAGCCCACAAGTGTATAGCCGGGACGGGAAAACATGCAATCTTTTAAAATGAATTCCCCTGTACTGCCAAACATTTTTTGAGAATCGTAGGAACGCTCACCCTCACCAAAATTGGAGTCATAGATCAGAACAAAATTATTGTTCGTATCCGGCATCTCCGGGTCCGGGGTCGGTTCGGGCGTCTCAGTCGGCTCCGGCTTCTCGGTGGGCGCCGGGGTCTCCGTGGGCTCGGGCTCGGCATGCTTGGTCTCGACGGTTATGGTGACCTTGCTGCTTACAAACTTACTATCGGCATACCACTTGCCGTCCTTCCAGTACAGCGTGTGCGTGATGTCGTCCTGCTTCAACGCCTCATGCACAGCGCCAGCATACAGCTCGTCGAACGCCGCGACATAGGGGGCTCTCTGGATGGTCACGTCAACGGTCCAGACGCCGTTCTCCCCTTCCACGGGCTTGCTGACCTTGTAAGAGCCATCTAGCAGGCCATAGTCCTTGCTCACATGATGCAACGCATCGGTATCGCACTTGACCTGGATGCCGATCAAGGCGCCGATCTCGGGCAGCGTGGGCTCCACGGGCTTATCCTGCTGCCACACGGCATAGAGGTCGCGCCTCACCGTCGCGCCGTCCGCCTCTGTCCACCTGGCGGTGTAGGTCCCACCAGGGAAATACTGGGCAGCAGTCGCATCCGGGCTATCCGCCCAGCCCAGGAAGGTGTAGCCGTCGCGGGTAGGGGTACTGCTGGGGATAGAGAAAGTGGAACTATCGGCAAATACACTTTTGTTATACTGAACAGCGGGCACACCATTGCCGCCGTTGCCTGCAAAATTCAGAGAATAGTCAGCATAGACATTGATGGAATAGTAGGGTGTCGCAGTTCTGGTCTGATGTATGTTGCAGTAAATGTAATTTCTAATGCCTTGGCGGCAGCAAATACCGCACATATCCCCATCATTCTCATAGTAGTTAAACTGATAGCTGTAATTCAGGGACAGCGTCGTTTTTCCCGGCCGAGCAGCTGTATATTCATACGTGAAAGCGGGCCGGCCAAAATAGTCGTCCCAATAGGCATCACCATAATGTTCTCTGTATTCCTGTGCTGAATACCCGCCTGTCAAAATACCAGCGCTATCCGTCACAGACGCGTTATAATAGCCGTAATCATCATCCACGGGCACGACCAAAATAGGGTGACCATACGAGCAGTCGCCGGTCAAATACGGCAGGTTCTGAACAAAGCCAGTCTCACCCACCTTCTTATCGATCGAACCCTGATGACCGATAAAGTCGTGCATAGACACTTTGACCGTATTACGAGCCACGGTCGTGATGTCGTCATTTTCGATGGCAGCGGCCTCGGCCTCCGTCTCCGGGGCGGATGGATATTCATCCACTTTTTCATCCACAGGCGCCTCTGTGGCTTCCTGCTCCACAGCGGGCGCCTCCGTGGGCTCCGGCGCAGGCTCGGCCGTCGGGACAGCGGTGGGCACAGCCGTAGGTACAGCGGTGGGCTCGGCCGTCGGGACAGCCGTCGGCACGGCTGTGGGCACAGCCGTGGGTTCCACCGTCGGGACAGCCGTCGGCACAGGCGTGCTCTCCGCCTGCTCGACCTGCTCAGCCGGGACCTCTTCCGGCTCCTCGGCGGCCAGAACGGCAGCGGGGAAGCTGCCGAAGGCCATCAAAAAGGCCAGGAACAGGGCCAGGAATCTCTTGGACGTCCGCATGTTACTACCTCCTATACGCTCCAGCTGACAAGACCATATGGTCAAATATACAAATCTGTGTTTCTCCCCTTGCGCCATGGGGCCCATAACATATATAATAACGGTGTGGTGACCGTGGACCGCAGGCACAAAGACGCCAAAATTATATTTTCATAATGTATAGACGCTCTCACCGATAAAAAACGGCTCAGAAAAAAGGCCATTTTTGAAAAAATTTTTTAAAAAATAAAAAAATCTCTCTTTCCTGAGCCGTTTTCCCTGAAAAACCGGTCTAATTATTATAAGATGGATTATAGGCTGTCAGCGGGATCGTCCCCGACGCCGCCGTCGGACGGTGTTCTCCGCCCGGCGGCACAGAAAAAGCTAATTTTTTCATTGAATTCGTGAATATCTTCGTATATTCTATGATTATTTTCAATATTCATGGATATTTGATTTTTGAAGATTTCATGCATACTGTCCGATATTGACCGCAAAATATTCGCAAGAGGTTCGATAACGCGATGAATAATAGTGAAAATTATTCAAATCCCAAGCCGTCCGGCGCTCCCGACCAGGAGCTGCTCCGGGAGCTGATGCCCCAGCTGGGCATGGAGGCCACGGAGCCGAAAAAGCGCTATAAGGCACAGGCACGGCTGCGTTATCTGCTGCCGAAGGTACTGACCGTGTGCGTGGTGGCGGCGTTGGCGGTTTTCGCCTGGTTCTATCTGCAGAGCCCGTCGGAGTTTTACAACGTCACCGTGACCGAGGGACCGGAGAGCGCCACGGTGGCCTTCGACGTGGACCGGGTGCTGCTGCTGGAGAGCGTGACCGCCCAGCTGGACGGCCGGCCTGTGGACGTGGATTACGAGACCATCGGTTCTTATAAAGTAGACGTGGACAAGAACGGAGACCTGGCCATCACCGCCCGGACCGTCACCGGCCGGCAGTCGGAGACCCACGCCACGGTCAGCGCCATCGACGACAAGCCTCCCCACATCAGCGACCATGAGCTGACGGGCGGGGAGATGACCATCAGCTTCACCGATAACGGCGGCTCCGGCATCGACTGGTCCTCCTTCCAGGCCGTGAACGCCGACACCGGCGAGAGCTTCCAGGTGGAGGATATAGACGAACAGGCCGACTGCATCCGCTTCCCCTTCCCCGATTCGTCCCTGCGCTTCTCCCTCTCCGACAAGGCCGGCAACCCCCTGTCGGTGGTGCTGGAGCTGCTGCACAAGGGCGAGGATGAGCCGAACGCGGGGGAAAAGACCGACGCGCCCGACGACGCCGAAGGCAAGGCCGCCAGCGACAGCTGAATGCGCGAATGGGCCGTATCACTGCACGAAATACACTTGTCTCTCCACGGAAGGCGTGCTATAATAAAATCTGTGTTTTCATCGGATCCTGACATTTTTCCCCATGAGAATTCGTTGGACGCAGAGGAGTTTGTAAGCCGTGGCAAAGGGTAGTTTTGACCAACAATATTATGCTTTGCTTGCCAGCCGGGTCCGGGAGGGCGATCCTGACGCCTTCGCGGAGCTGTACGCGGCTACCTACGACATGCTGTACCGCAACGTGTACTACTTCCTGCGCAACCCCGACGACGTGCATGACGCGCTGCAGGAGATATACATATCCGTTTACAAGAACATCGGCAGCCTGAAGCTGGACCGGCTGCTGCTGCCCTGGATGAAGCAGATCTCCTATCACGTCTGCTGCGATTTCGTCCGGGAGGCCAAGGCCCGCCGGGATATGTCCGCCGAGCTGGACGACGAGGCCCCTCCCTCCTCCCTCACCGACGAGGACCCCTTCCGGCAGGTCTACGACCGGGACGCGTGGGACCGGGTCAGCCAGGCGCTGGACCGCCGGCCCGTGAAGGAGCGGCAGGCGTTCCTGCTCCGGTACGAGAGCGAGCTGAAGCTGGAGGAGATCGCCGATTTCATGGGCGTGAGCCTGGCGTCCGTCAAGCGCTACATCAACTCCGCCCGCGCCGCGCTGCAAAAGGAACTGGCCCACCTGAAGCCATAAGTCATCAAGGAGCTTTCAACGTTATGCGTATCCCTCACCGCTGTATCGCTTTATGTCTGCTGCTGGGGCTGCTGTGCAGCCTCGGCAGTATTGGCGTTTTGGCCGACGGCGGCGCTCTTGACCGGCCCAGCGAGCCGGTGGTCTACTTCCCCCAGGCGTCCGCCGTCACCGTCATCGGCGAGGGCGCGCTGCTGGTGGACGTGTCCAACACCAGCCAGGGCTATATGATGGCCCGCTATACCGGCACCACCGCCCGTGCCGTCATCCAGCTCACCGGCCCTGACGGCATCACCTATAAATACTTCCTGCCCCCCTCCGACAGCTACATCCCCCTGCCCCTCACCGCCGGAGACGGGACCTATAACGTGGACGGCTACGAGAACATCGAGGGCAGCACCTACGCCACCCTGTTCAAGCAGACCGTGGACGTGACGCTGGAGAACGAGCTGCTGCCCTATCTCTACCCCAACCAGTACGTGATGTTCGGCGCGGATACCGAGGCCGTGGCCGTGGCCGCCGAGACCGTGGCCGGGGCAGCAGACGATCTGGAGGCGGTGGCGCGCATCTACCACTACGTGGTGGACAACATCACCTACGACAACGACAAGGCCGCCACCGTCGCCGCCGGCTATCTGCCCACCGTGGACGACACGCTCCGCTCCGGCACCGGCATCTGCTTCGACTACGCCGCCCTGGCCACGGCCATGCTCCGCAGCCAGGACATCCCCACCCGCCTGGAGATAGGCTACTCCGGCAGCATCTACCACAGTTGGATCAGCGTCTATGTGGAGGACGTGGGCTGGATAGACAAGATCATCGAGTTCACCGGCTCGGACTGGACCCGCATGGACCCCACCTTCGCCTCCAGCAACAACAACAGCGAGGCCATCCTGGAGTACATCGGCGACGGCACCAATTACACCCTACAATATCTGCACTGAAGACCTCTTCCGAAAGGAGATCTATCCTATGAAGCCACTGACCAACGGGGAGCTGGCGTCCTTCTGCAGCCAGCTCGCCATGATACTCCGCTCCGGCATCTCCGCGCTGGAGGGCCTGTCCATCATGCGGGAGGACGTGCCCGCCGGCGACGGCAAAAAGCTGCTGGACGGCATGATCGAGTCCATGGAGTCCGGCGGCAGCTTCCACGACGCCGTAAAGGACGCCGGGTGCTTCCCCGTGTACATGGACAACATGGTCCAGCTGGGCGACCAGTCCGGCCGCCTGGACGACGTGATGGGCTCCCTGGCTGCCTACTACCGCCGGGAGGACGCCCTGGCCCGGAGCATCAAGAGCGCCGTCACCTACCCGCTGGTCATGCTGGGCATGATGGTGGCGGTGATGCTGGTGCTCATCGTGAAGGTACTGCCGGTGTTCAACCAGGTGTTCCAGCAGCTGGGCGCGGGCCTGACCGGCGTGTCCGGGGCGGTGCTGCGCATGGGCCAGTCCATGAGCCGCTACTCCGTGGTGTTCGTGGTGATCGCGCTGGTCGTCGCGGCGGTGTGCGCCTACTTTCTGGCCAGCCGGAAGGGCCGGGAGCAGATACGCGGCCTGTCCACCCGGTTCTTCGGCACGAAAAAGCTCTCTGAGAAGATCGCCTGCGCCCGCTTTGCCAGCGGCATGCACCTGGCCCTGTCCAGCGGGCTGAACATCGACGAGAGCCTGGACACCGTCTCCCGCCTGGTGGAGCACCCCGTGGTGGGCGAGAAGGTGCAGACCATCCGCAAGGCGGTGGCCGAGGGCGGGTCCCTCTCCGACGCCATTGCCCAGACGGAGCTGTTCACCGGCGTGTACGCCCGGATGGTGAATATCGGCGTGAAGACCGGCGCCATCGACGACGTGATGCGCCAGATCGCCGAGCAGTACGACGACGAGATCGAGCAGGGCATGGCCAGCGCCATCGCCAAGCTGGAGCCCACCCTGGTGGCCATCCTGTCTGTGGCGGTGGGCATGATCCTGCTGAGCGTGATGCTGCCGTTGATGGGCATCATGTCCAACATCGGCTGAGGACCGGACGCGATGACGAACCGATTTCAAAAAAGCCATACCAGGGGGGCGTTCTGGGGCCGGCTGGCCTCGGCGGCGTTCTTCGTGCTGATGCTGGCGCTGCTGCTGCTGGGGCTGGACAGCCTGTCCGGCACCACCGCCCGGCAGGAGGCGGAGGGGCTGAAAAACTCCATCCTCCAAAGCGCCGTGCACTGCTACGCCCTGGAGGGCTTTTACCCCGACAGCCTGGCCTACCTGGAGGACCACTACGGCCTGACCTACGACCGGGACAAGTACGTGGTCTCCTACGAGGTCGTGGGCTCCAACCTGATGCCGGGCGTGACCGTCATCCCCCTGCAGTGAGGTGACCGACATGGGAAAGAACGACCGGGCACAGACCCATACCGCCGACCTGCTGTTCACCATCGGACTGTTCTGCGTGTTCGCGGCCGCCGCCTTCATCCTGGTGATGATAGGCATCGGAGCCTACCAGAACACCGTGGAGCAGATGCAGGACACCTTCTCCACCCGCACCGCCGTGTCCTACGTGGCGGAAAAGCTGCGCCAGCACGACGCCGCCGGCAGCGTAAGCCTGGGCCAGGTGGAGGACCTGCCTGCGCTGGTGTTGTCCGACCAGGTGGGGGACAACACATACTTTACGTACATCTACGCCGACGAGGAGACCCTCTACGAGCTCACCGTCGGGGAGGACACGCCCGTCACCGCCGGCATGGGCGAGCAGATCCTGCAGGTGCGCGACTTCACCATCACCGACGCGGGGGACGGCTTTTACCAGTTCTCCGCCTCCGACAGCGGCGGACGCACCGTCCGGTATCTTGCCCATCTGCGCAGCGACGGCTGAGCCGGCGCATCCCACGGGAAAGGAGGGGCTTTCTTGGGCTCCCAGAACAACACCCGCTCCAGTCTGTTTCTCATAGAGCTTATCATCGCCATCCTGTTCTTCTCCCTGGGCGCGGCGGTGTGCGTGCAGGCCTTCGTGAAGGCCCACACCCTCACCGGCCAGGCCCAGGACCTGAGCTTCGCGTCCTCCGCCGTGTCCAGCGCCGCCAGCGCGGTCAAGTACACCGACGGCTCCCTGGAGGGGATACAGGCGTATTTCCCCCAGGCCTTCGCTGACGGGGACGAGGTGGCCGTGGACTACGACTCTGACTTCGCCCCCTGCTCTGACGGAGCCGACGCGGCCTATACCCTGCGCATCCGCACCGGGAACGAGGACGACGTGCGCAGCGCCAGCATCCGCATGGACGGCCTGGACGGCCAGACCATATATGCGCTGGATCTGCGCTGGCCGGTACAGGAGGCGGACCATGGATAACAAGCGCTCTCACAAGTCCATCATCAGCACCGGCACCACCTCCATCGTGCTCATCTTCGTGATGCTCTCCCTGCTGACCTTCGCCGTGCTCAGCCTGGTCAGCGCCCAGGCCAATCTGCGCCTGAGCCGCAAGAGCGCCGAGCGCACCACCGCCTATTACCAGGCGGAGAACGCCGCCAACGACGTGCTGGCCGGTCTGCTCCGGGCACAGCAGGATGGCCCTCAGGCCCTGACGGATTACGCCGCCCAGCAGCAGGTGACCCTGACCGGCAGCAGCGCCAGCTACCAGGTGCCGCTGGGCGAGGACCAGGTGCTGGCCGTGGAGCTGACCCTTTCCGACGGCGGCTATGAGATCGACCGCTGGCAGGCGGTGTCCAGCTACGACTGGAACGCCGACAAGCCCCTTGGCCTTATGGGCACCGGCCCGCTGATACTGCCCTGACGATACGGAGGACTGACCATCATGACCATTCTGGAATTTCTCACCGAGACCACAAAACAGGGCGCCAGCGACCTGTTCGTCGTCGCCGGCCGGCCCCTGTCCTATAAAAAGGGCGGGCAGCTGCTGGAGATGGGCGAGCGGGTCATGCCCAAGCAGACGGACGAGCTGGTCAGCGAGATATACCAGCTTGCCCACCGGGACATCGCCCGGCTGCGCCAGTCGGGGGACGACGACTTCTCCTTCGCCATCGCCGGCCTGAGCCGCTACCGGGTGAGCACCTACATGCAGCGCGGGTCCCTGGCGGCGGTGATACGCATCATCACCTTCGATCTGCCCGACCCGGTGGCCCTGGGCATCCCCAGCCAGGTGATAGCCCTGAGCGAGCTGAAAAAGGGCCTGGTGCTGGTCACCGGTCCCGCCGGCAGCGGCAAGTCCACCACTCTGGCCTGCATCATCGACCAGATCAACCGCACCAAGCAGAAGCACATCATCACCCTGGAGGACCCGCTGGAGTATCTGCACCGGCACCAGAAGAGCATCATCAGCCAGCGGGAGGTCAGCTCCGACACCGCCAGCTACAACGTGGCCCTGCGGGCGGCGCTGCGCCAGAGCCCGGACGTGATCCTGCTGGGGGAGATGCGGGACTATGAGACCATCTCCATCGCCATGACCGCCGCCGAGACCGGCCATCTGGTGCTGTCCACCCTGCACACCCTGGGCGCGGCCAACACTATTGACCGCATCATCGACGTGTTCCCCTCCAGCCAGCAGCGGCAGATCGCCGTGCAGCTGGCCAGCGTGCTCCAGGCCGTGGTGAGCCAGCAGCTGGTGCCCGCCTCCGCCGGGGGCGTCACCGCCGCCTTCGAGCTGATGACCGCCACCACCGCCGTACGCAACATGATACGGGAGAACAAGATACACCAGATCGACGGGCTGATCTACTCCTCCGCCACCGACGGCATGTTCTCCATGGACGCCAGCCTTCTCAAGCTGTGCAAGGCCGGTACCATCGGCCGGGACGAGGCCATCGCCCACAGCACCAACCCGGACATGCTTGCCCGGAAGCTGTAAAAAGCATATATGGACAGCAAGAGCCCCCGCCGGCGGCGGGGGCTCTTGCTGTATCTCTCTTTACAGCCCGTAGAGCTGGGTGTACTTTTTCGTCAGATAGTCGGTGTAGCAGGCGGGGTCGAAATCCCCGCAGGCGTTGGCCACCACCTGGGCCGGGGTGAGCAGTCCGCCGAAGCGGTGGACCTTTTCCGTCAGCCAGGCCGTCACGCCGGACAGGTCCCCCTTCGCCACCGGGCCCCAGACGTCCATGTCCCGCTCCATGTTCCGGAGCATCTGGGCGCCGTAGGCGCTGCCCAGGGCGTAGGAGGGGAAGTAGCCGAAGGAGCCGCCGGACCAGTGGGAGTCCTGCAGGCAGCCATGGGCGTCGTCGGGCACGTCCACGCCCAGATATTCCTTATAGAGCCTGTTCCACTCCCCCGGCACGTCCTTCACCGCCAGCTCGCCGCCGATGAGGGCCTTTTCCAGCTCGTAGCGGACCATCACGTGCAGGCAGTAGGTCAGCTCGTCCGCCTCCGTGCGGATGAGAGAGGGCTGGGCCCGGTTCACCGCCCGCCAGAACGCCTCCTCCGTCACGTCCGCCAGCTGCTCCGGGAAGAATTCCCGCATTTGGGGGAATATGGCCCCTATGAAGGGCCTGGAACGGCCGATGATGTTCTCATAAAACCGGCTCTGGCTCTCGTGCACCCCCATGGACACGCCCCCGGCCAGGACCGTGTAGTCCAGCTTCGGGTCCACGTCCAGCTCGTACCGGGCGTGGCCGCCCTCGTGTATCACGGAGTACATGGAGCTTGCCAGATCGTCCTCATAGTAGTGGGTGGTGATGCGCACGTCGGCGCTGTTGAAGTTCAGGGTGAAGGGGTGCTCCGTCTCGCCGATGCCGCAGTGGGCCCGGTCCAGGTCCAGCACCTGCATCAGGTAGTCGGAGAACTTCTTCTGCTGCTCCACGGGATAGTGCCGGTGCAGGAAGCTGTCGTCCGGCTGGGGCCGCTCCCCCACGGCCTTTATCAGCGGCACCAGCCTCTGGCGGAGCACAGAAAAGAAATCATCCAGATACGCCGTATCCACGCCCCGCTCGTACTCGTCCAGCAGCGCGTCGTAAGGGGCCTTGGCCGGGTCATAGTAGGCGGCGAACCGGCGGTTATAGTCCACCAGCTTTTCCAGATAGGGCCGGAACAGCCCAAAATCGCTGGCCTGCTTGGCCCGCTTCCACTGGTCGCCCGCCTCGTTGGTCAGCTGGGCGTAGGCCATGTACTCCTGGGCCGGGACGCGCTTCAGCTTCCCCACTGTGCGGCCCAGCTCCTCTATCTGGCGGGCGTGGAGCAGGTCAAGCTCGTTCTTGTGCGCCTCCAGCTCAGCCAGCGTCTCCCCCAGCTCCGGCCCGGTCAGCAGCATGTGCTGCTCCCCGGCCAGCACCCCCAGAGCGATCCCCCGGCCCTCCGCCGTGTCACGGGGCGCCACCGTGTCCCCATCCAGATAGAGGGCGGAGCTGGCCGCGTTGTAGGCGTAGAGCTTTCTCTGGATGGTCTCCAGGCTCTCCAGCGCTTGCTTTAAGTCCATGGCCGTTCTCCTCTCACGCGCCCACGTAGACCTGGGCGCTCTGCCAGTCCGCATCCTGCGGGATGTACGCGGTGAAGCTGCCCTCGTTGGGGATGGCCTCGTACACCGCCCCGTCCACGGACAGATATACCGCCGCGTCCGCCGCCGTTTCCGGCAGGGTGCCAGTCAGGTGCCGGTATCCATCCGGGGCCGCGCCCCCAGCCGCCTCTTCGATCGCACTGTCCACGGCCTGGGCCTTCTCCAGCACGGATGCGTCCCGCGCCGGTGCCGGGTAGACCGCCGGGTACTTCAGCAGATAGGGCAGCGTGCGCTCAGCGATCTCCACCACCGTCAGCGTGGCGTTCTGTTGGTTAACATAACTCATATCATAGTTGGTCAGCCGGGAGAAGTACGCCCTCTGGAAGCTCTGGGCCATGAAGGGGTACAGGCTCCGGCCGGAGGAGTCCCGGAACATGACCAGGCTCCCCTCCCCCGCGTCGTTGGCTGTCTCTATCACCATGTCGTCCGCCGAACGGAACTGGCTCAGATAGGAGAAGGTGAAGCCGGGGTCCCAGCTGTAATCCGCCTCTACCAAGGTCCCGGTGGGATAGAGCATCTCGTAAAGGTCCCCGGTGTGGTCCCAGACCGGCGTGAACGGGCCGGCGAAATAATCCGTCCCGCGTCCCGCTTCGGCCAGGATGGCATCCGCCGCCAGGGCCGCGCCCCGGCTGTTCCAGTGGCTGTCCCAGCGGTAATACAGCTCCTCACCGGCCTGGATGAAGGGGTCATAAAGGTTAACATAATTTACACCCTGCTCCTCCAGCGCGGCCTGCAGCCGCTCCCGGTCGCTGCCCTCGGCCACGGTCACGTAGTCCGGCGCGTGCTCCGGGTACAGGGTGTACTTGCCGCACACGGCGGTGAACAGAAAACCGCTGCCGTGCTCCTCGGCGTACTCCTGCATCAGGGCCAAGCCCCTGGCAGCGCACCATATCTGGCGGTCGGTCATCTGGTCCGCGCCGGAGATGTTGCTGACCGCCTCACCGAAAAACAGCCACCCGTCCGGGCCGATGAGCACATCGTCGTTGGCGGAGGTGGCGAAGCCCTTCGCGCACAGGCTGTCCCAGGCATTGACGGCCTCCAGGCGGAGGAAGAAGCCGTTGGACACATAGGTCTGCAGCTGGCTGAGCACGTCGGTGTTGAAGCTGCCGTCGGCTCTCACCAGCCGGGGCTTGACGGCGGGTATCTCGTTGGCCGCCGTCGGGGCCGGGCCCGCGATGAGCATGCCCACCGAGGGCACCAGGCAGGCCAGGAAAAACAGGGCGGTGAACAGGATGTACCAGAACTTTTTCATCACGCTCGCCCCCTCAGAATTGCAGATAGATGAACGGCGCAAAGCCGCTCTGGGCCATACGCATCACGCACAGCGCCAGCAGCGCCAGGCTCAGCACGCAGCCGGCCGGCTCCGCCCAGCGCTTATCCCGCCACCGGGACAGGACGCCGGGGAACAGGCTCAGCACCAGGCCCAGGACCAGCATGGCCGCCGCCAGCGGCGTGCACAGCGTCTGCAGGCTCAGGGTGCCCAGGGCGGTGAAGCGCCAGCCGGTGAACATGGCCGCCAGGACCCGTCCTGCGGCGGCGATGCCCCCGGCCCGGAACAGGGCGTTTCCCACGAACAGCACGGCGGCGGTATACGCCCGCAGCGCCAGCCGCCCCCCGGCGGTCCTCTTCAGTCCGTCGGTGCGGATGACGCCCACGCCCTCCAGGGCGCAGAAGGTGCCATGCCACAGGCCCCACACCACGAAGCTCCAGGCCGCCCCGTGCCACAGGCCCGTCAGCAGCCACACCACCGCCATGGGGATGAGGATGGAGCGCCGGTTGGCTCCCTCCCGGCCGTATTTGGCGGACCAGCGCTTATACAGCCGCCGCAGGGGCTTGGACAGGGTCATGGGCATATACAGGTAATTGCGGAACCAGCCGGTCAGGCTCATGTGCCAGCGCTTCCAGAAGTCGGTCAGGCCCAGCGCGGTATAGGGCTCATCGAAGTTCTCCGGCAGGGTGAAGCCGAAGCAGGCGCCGATGCCGATGGCCATGTCGGTGTAGCCGGAGAAGTCGAAGTAGATCTGCACGGTGTAGCCGATCACGCCCAGCCAGGCCAGGCGCGCGTCCATCGCCGCACTGGCGAAGATGCCGTCCACCATTTTTCCGATAACGTCCGCCACCAGCAGCTTTTTGGCCATGCCCACGATCAGCCGGCGGATGCCCTTCGCGGTTCCCTCCGCCGTGCACGTCCGCTCCCGCAGCTGGGGCGCGGCCAGCCTGTAGCTGAAAATGGGGCCGGAGAGGATGGTGGGGAAAAAGCTGATGTACAGCGCCGCCTCCGCCAGTCCGTGGGCGGCGTTGGCGGGCTTGCGGTAGACCTCGATCACGTAGCTCATGGCGGCGAAGGTGAAAAAGGAGATGCCCAGAGGCAGGGGCAGTCCCGGCAGCGGGATGGCCGTGCCCAGCAGGGCGTTGATGTTGGCCACGAAAAAGTCCAGGTATTTGAACACCGCCACCAGCGCCACGTTGAACGCCACCGCCGCCGTCACAGCGGCGCGGCGCTTTTTCTTCTCCTCCAGCCGGCCCAGAGCACGGCCGAACAGCCAGTTGACCAGGATGGATGCCAGCAGCAGCGGTACATACGTCAGGCCGCCGAAGCAGTAAAACACCAGGCTGACCAGCAGCAGCACCGCGTTCTTTCCCCGGATGCCCGGCACGATATGGTACACGGCGAACACCGCCGGAAAGAACACGAACAGGAACAACGCGCTGGAAAACACCATGCGCCGCACCTCCTTTACATAGCGATAGGGACGGCCTAGGCCGTCCCATCGCGATCATTGATTCAGCACCACTCTTTGTAGCCCTTTTCCTCTTTGGGGGTCTCCGTCTTGACATAGGAGACCACCACCCGGCGGTTGGGCTCGGTGCCGGTGGAGCTGGTGGTCACGCCCTCGTAGTCCTGCAGGGCGGTGTGGATGACGTGCCGCTCATAGGAGTTCATGGGCTCCAGGGCCATGGAGCGCTTGTACTTGACGGCCTTGGCGGCCATCTTCTCCGCCAGGCGCACCAGCGAGTCCTCCCGCTTGGCCCGGTAATTCTCCGCGTCCACGTTGATGTGGGCGTGCCGGTCGCTGCCCCGGTTCACCACGTAGTTGGTCAGGTGCTGGATGGCGTCCAGGGTCTCGCCCCGGCGGCCTATCACGGCGCCGATGTGCTCGCCGGACAGCTCCACGTCCAGGCCGCCGCCCTCGCGGGGGGCGATGGTCATCTCCGCCTGCACGCCCATGTGGGCCAGCAGGCCCTTCAGAAACGTCTCGGTCTGCTCCGCCTGGGTCCCCTCCAGCTTGACGGCGGCAGGGGCCGCGGCCTTGGGGGCTTTGGGCTGCTCCGCCTTGGGAGCGCTCTTGGGCTCCTGCGCCTTTTTGGGTGTCTCCGCTTTGGGGGCGGGAGCCGGCTTGGGGGCGGCAGGCACCTCAGTGGGGGCCTCGTCGGCCGCGCCGTAGCTGACACGCACCACGGCGTCCACGGCGCCGATGCCGAACACGCCCTTCTTGCCCCGCTCTACGATCTCCACCGTGGTCTCGTCCCAGACGGCGCTCAGCTCAGCCTGCGCCTTTGCCAGGGCCTCCTCCACCGTTTTCCCGCAGAATTCTATCGACTTTTGCATAGGTCAGCTTTTCCTCCGTTACGCTTCGCCGCCGTCGGCCGTATCGGACGCCTCGGGCGTTTTTTCAGGCTCCTCGGCAGGCACGCTCTCCTGCCCGGCCTCTTCGGCCGGCTCTGCCTGGGCGGAGAGCTCCTCCGCCGCAGCGGCCAGGCCGGTATCCAGCGCCGGCATGGCGCTGTCCGTCTCCGGGACGGTCTCCTCCGCCGCCGGAGCAGTCTCCTCCGCCGGGACCTCGGCCGTCTCGGGGACGGTCTCCGGCTCCGGGACCAGCTCTTCGTATGCTTCGCTCTCCGCCGCAGCGGCCTCGGTCTTGGCCTGGGCCTCGTCGGGGTTGGTGTACCGGTCAGGCACGTAGGCGCGGCCCCGGGCGTAGCGCCGGTCGCCCACCTGGGAGGCAGGTATCTCCTCCTCCGTCATGCCCTTCTTGGCCAGCTTTGCAGCGCGGGCCTCGGCGGCGCGGCGCTCCACTTCCTTCTGGGCGGCGACGGCCCGCTTGTTCTTCTTGGATGTGTTGCGGTTCTCCACCGTAGCGCCCTCGGCCTTGAGCCGCTCCGTCTCCTGGCGCTTGGCCTCCAGCTCCGCCTCACGGGCCTTCTCCCGCTCGATGCGGTCGGCGTCCTCCACGTCCAGCTGCTTGGTGTAGACCTTGTTGAGGATCAGGTCCTGGACCATGGCGAACACGCTCTGGGCGATCCAGTAGATGCCCATGACGGCGGGCATGGTGAAGCAGATGTAAAGGCTCATGAGGGGCATGACCAGGTTCATGGTCTTCATCTGCTGCGCCTGCTGCTCGCCCTGGGGGTTGGCGGCGTTGGCCACCTTCATGGAGAGCCAGCTGAGCAGCGCCGACAGCACCGGGATCATGAACAGGCCCAGCATCGGGCCCCACACGGACGCGTCGGAGAAATCCCAGTTCCAGAAGGAGAAGCTGGGCGTCTGGCTCAGGTCCAGGCCGAGGAAGTTATACTTCAGCTGCTGCAGCTTGTCCGATATACCGGCGAAGCTGCTGAAGTTCTCGGTGATGAACTTGGACTGGAAGATCTGGTCGTAAAAGGCGGCACGGCCGGTACCGGCCTGGTAGCCCATGGCCGCCAGCTTCTCCGCCAGAGCGCCGCCCTCGGCCAGCAGGCTCTCGGGCACGCCCATCATGGTGGTCAGGGGATAGCGGATGGCGTTGTACAGGGCGATCAGGATGGGGAACGGCAGCAGGCTCCACAGGCACCCGGACATGGGGCTGGCGCCCTCCTCTTTGTAGAGCTTGGCCATCTCCTGGGAGTAGCGCTGCTGGTCGTTGCCGTATTTCTTTTCCAGCTCCTTGAGCTTGGGCGTCAGGCGGCTGACCCGCATCATGCTCTTCTTGCTCTTGAGCTGGAACGGCAGCATGATGAGCTTCACCACCAGGGCGAACAGGATGACGGCCACGCCGTAGTTGCCCACCAGGTTGTAAAGCCAGAGCATCAACGCGCCGAATGGTTTGGCGATAGCTTGTAACATACTTTTCTCCTATTTTACGGTACAGGGTCGTAAAAATCGTGCTCCCCACGGTGGAAGGGATGGCACCGGCATATGCGCTTGAGCGCAAGCCACCCGCCCTTCCAGGCCCCGTAGCGCTCGATGGCCTCCAGGGCGTACTCGCTGCAGGTGGGGATGAACCGACAGCAGGGCTGTCGCAGGGGCGAGATATACTTTCTGTAGAAACGCACGATAGCCAGCAGCAGCCGCTTCACAGCGCCGCCCCCAGCTCTTTGCTCGCGGACAGGAATTCCGCCTCCAGCCGCCCGTAAGGCGCGGCGGCCGCCCGTGTCCGGGCCACCACCACCAGATCGTACCCCGGACGCATGCCGTCCTCGTGCAGGCGGTATATCTCCCGCAGTCGGCGGCGCACCAGGTTCCTGGTATGGGCCTTGCCCACCTTGGCCGTCACCGTCAGGCCCAGGCGGTTGGACTGCCCGCCGGCCCGGCGGGCATACACCACCAGACAGGGCCGCACAGCGCTGGTCCCCTTGCGGTAGACCCGGTGGAAATCCCCGTTGCGTTTCAGTGAGGTGGTAAATCTCACGACGTGCCGTTCAGGCCGGGCTCTCAGTAGCTCAGTCTCTTGCGGCCCTTGGCACGGCGGGCGGACAGGACCTTCCGGCCGTTGCGGGTGGACATGCGCTTGCGGAAGCCATGCTCCTTCTGCGCGTGGATCTTCTTGGGCTGATAGGTACGCAGCATTTTCTTCTTTTCCTTTCTTTCATATTACTCATCAGCGGCAAAGACCGCCGTAGTTGGCAACTGCTCCATTATATAAAAATTCATGACCGGTGTCAACCAAAAATTCGGACGGGGCATAATGGGTAGCTTTTTCCGGCGCGGTGTGCTACAATGAAAAAGCGGCGCACCGGCGCTGCGAAGGAGCGGTAAAAAGATGAACAAAGTCCTCCGGCGGGTGCTCACCATCATCCCCGCCATACTGCTGCAGGCGCTGTGGCTGTATCTGCTGTTCAGCGTGCTGGCCCCCTGGGCGCCGGCCATCAATTTCGCGCTTTCCATTTTTGCGTTCATATTCGTCCTGTACATCATCACCAAGCAGGACGAGGGGACCTATAAGATCATATGGCTGCTGCTGATCCTGACCGTCCCCCTGCCCGGCGCGCTGCTGTATCTCATCTTCGGCAACAAGCGCACCACGCGTCCCCTGCAGAAAAAGCTGGCGGCGGCAAAGCCCCTGCCGGCTCTGCCGGACGATACCGCCCCGCTCTATGCGGAGCTGGCCGGGCAGGACAAGCGCGCCGCCCAGACCTTCCGCGCCGTGCAGGATATGACCGGCTTTCCCCTGCGCCCCAACCGCTCCGCCGTCTACTATCCCCTGGGGGACGACATGTTCCCGGTGATGCTCGAAGAGCTGGAGAAGGCGGAGAAGTTCATCTTCGTGGAGTACTTCATCCTGGAGGACGGGCTGATGTGGGGCTCCATGGTGGACATCATGGCCCGCAAGGCCGCCCAGGGGGTGGACGTGCGGGTGCTGTACGACGATCTGGGCAGCATCGGCACCTACACCTGGAAAAACGCCGCCAGCCTGGCGGAAAAGGGCATCCGTGTCGCCCCCTTCAACCCGCTGGTGTTCATCAAGGGCACCCTCAACTGCCGGGACCACCGGAAGATGCTCATCATCGACGGGAAGACGGCCTTCTCCGGCGGGGTGAACCTGGCGGACGAGTACATCAACCACATCCAGCGCTTCGGCCACTGGAAGGACATCGGCTTTCGGCTCACCGGCGAGGCCGTGGGGAACTATACCCGCATGTTCGCCGCGTTCTGGAACGCCTTCGCCCGCAACGACCCCATCCCCGACGCGTATCTGGCCCCGCCCGCGCCCCCGGCAGAGGATACGCAGGACGGCCTGGTGCTCAGCTACTATGACTCCCCCCTGGGCGAGAACGCGGTGTCGAACGAGCTGTTCATCGACCTGCTGAGCCAGGCGCGGGAATACGCCTGGTTCTACACCCCCTATCTCATGCCCGGCGACGCGCTGCTGGGCGCGTTCGTCCGTGCGGCCCGGCGGGGCGTGGACGTGCGCATCATCATGCCCGGCATCCCGGACAAGAAGCTGATCTACCGCATGGGCCGCAGCTTTTATCCGGTGCTGCTCCAGGCCGGCGTGAAGATCTACGAGTACACCCCCGGCTTTGTCCACGCCAAGGCCAGCCTGGTGGACGGCGTGGTAGGCTCCGTGGGCACGGTGAACCTGGACTACCGCAGCCTGTTTCTGCACTTTGAGAACAACTCTCTGTTTTATAAGGCCAGCCTGCTGGACAGCCTGAAGGCGGACTTTCTCGCCACCCAGGAAAAGTGCCGCCAGCGTACCCTGGATAACATCGACAAGGGCTTCGGCCACTGGCTGGTGGATGGCGTTTTGCGCATATTTGTCCCCCTGTGTTGATGCATATTGCACAAATCGTACAAACGGACGCCCTTTGGCGTCCGTTTCTTCTTGCAATTTGCGCTTTAGCGGTGTAAAATACGAATATTATCGGCTCCCGGAGGGGAAAGGAGAAAGACCATGACAGAGTTACAACAGTTGGAGCTGCTGCGGGCACAGACGGTGGCTGCGGCGGAGGAGCTGGTCCAGCGGGCGAATCTGCGCCGGGGCCAGATCGTGGTGGTAGGCTGCAGCACCAGCGCCGTGGCCGGCAGCCGCATCGGCACCGCTCCCGCCCCGGAGATCGGCCAGGTGATATTCGAGGGCCTGCGCGCCGCGCTCTATTCCAAGGGCATCTATCTGGCCGCCCAGTGCTGCGAGCACCTGAACCGGGCCATCATCACCGAGGCCAAGGCGGTGCCGGGGGCGGACATCGTGAACGTGGTGCCCCAGCCCAAGGCCGGCGGCAGCTTCGCCGTGGCGGCCTACAAGTCCCTGCCCAACCCGGTGGCGGTGGAGCACATCCGGGCCGACGCTGGCCTGGACATCGGCGGAGTGCTCATCGGCATGCACCTGAAGGAGGTGGCCGTGCCGGTGCCTCTGGAGCAGAACACCATCGGCAAGGCCCTGGTGCTGGCCGCCCGGACCCGGCCCCGGTATATCGGCGGCGAGCGCGCCGTCTACGACGAAAATTTGAAGTAAGCTGCGAGGCATAGGCCACGGGGACAGCGTCACTGTCCCCGTGGCTCATTATACTGTCAAAACGGCAGAAACGCCGCCGCTACGGCGATGACGATGGCCGGCAGAAGGTTGGCCACCCGTATCTTTTTGCCCCACACCAGGTTCAGCCCCACGCAGAAGATAAGGATGGACCCCACCAGGGACAGGTTGGCCAGCGCCGCGTCGGTCATCAGGGGCTTGACGAGCCGGGCCAGCACCGTCACCAGCCCCTGCCACAGCCCCACCGGAATGGCGGAGAAGATGCACCCCTTCCCCAGAGAGCAGGTCATCACCATCACGATGATCAGGTCCAGCACCGCCTTGGCGGTCAGGGTGGACGGATCGCCGAAGATGCCGTCCTCGATGGCGCCCACCACGGCCATGGCCCCGATGCACACCGTCAGCGACGCGGTGACGAAGCCCTCCACGAACTTCTGCTCTTTTGCGTTGCCGGTCTTGATCTTCAGCCACTGGCCGAAGCGCTCGAACTTATCGTCGATGTTGGCCAGCTCCCCCAGAAAGCCGCCCAGGCACAGGCTGGCCACCACCAGCATGGTCCCGCCGCTGGCGAGGGTGCCGTCGGCCTGCAGGGACAGCATCCCCTCCATGGCCCCGGCCATGCCCATGAACAGCACGCATATCCCGCAGGCCTTGGTCAGCGTGTCCTGGAACCGCTCCGGCAGAAACCGCCCGACAGAAAGTCCCAGCAGCCCGCCGGCCACGATGCCGGCCACGTTCAGGATGGTACCCAGCCCGATCATACGCCCATCTCCTTCCAAAAGGTCCGGGCGCTATTATACAGGACCCGGCCCCGGCATGCAAGGTGTGCCGGGAAAACTTTTTTCGCCCTTTTTCCCTTTCCGGCAACGTTTCCGCTTGACCTGGAACAGGCCGCCGTTATATAATGATGAGCAGAAAAACAGCCTGTCAAAGGAGACGCGCAACATGTACAAGATCGAGACCCATCTGCACACCAAGCACACCAGCAAATGCGGCTGGATGTGGGCGCCGGACCTGGCGGCGGGATACCAGGCCGCCGGCTACAGCGCCATCGCCGTCACCGACCACTACAACCGCACCACCTTCGAGTACCTGAACGTGGACCTGCACTCGGACGCCGACAAGCTGGGGGCGTTCCTCACCGGGTACGAGCTGATGTGCCAGGAATGCGCCAAGCGGGGCATCACCGTGTACCGGGGCGCGGAGCTGCGCTTTGACGAGTGCGACAACGACTATCTGCTGTACGACTGGCCGGACGATCTGCTCCGGGACCCGGAGGCGATCTTCCGCATGGGCATCGCCGCCTTCGCCCCCCTGGCCCGCGAGGCCGGGGCCCTGCTCATCCAGGCCCACCCCTACCGCAAGGGCTGCACCCCCGCCATCCCCTGCTATCTGGACGGCATCGAGATCGTGAACCTGAACCCCCGCCATGAAAACCGCAACGAGCGGGCGGTGGAGTTTGCCGACCAGTTCCATCTCACCTTACGCACCAGCGGCTCCGACTGCCACCGGCCGGAGGACGTGGCAAAAGGCGGCATCCTGGCCGACGCGGTCCCCGCCGACACCCACGCCTACGCCCAGCTTCTCCGCTCGGGTGATTTCCAGCTGATAGAAGCGTAATGGACAAAAACATACAAAACGGCGCAGTGCTCAAAGCACTGCGCCGCTTTGTATGTGCTTCTTACTTATAAAACTGTTCGATGTACGCCTCCACGTCGGCGCGGGTGCCGGCGAAGGGACCGGGGGTCTCCATTTTCAGGGACACGCAGGCGGTGGCGTACTGCAGCGCCGCAGGCACGTCCGCGCCCAGCATCCGCATGGCCAGGTACGAGCCGAAGGTGGTGTCCCCCCGTCCGGTGCGGCCGGAGAGGTTCCGGGCCTTGATGGGGCAGGTATAGGTCCCGTGGCCGTCGTAGACCAGTATCTCGCTGTTGTGGGAGACCATGACCTCCTTGGCGCCCCAAGCGTACAGCTGCTTTGCGGCGGCCTCCCGGTCAGAAAGGCCGGTGAGTATCTCCGCCTCGGCGGCGTCGGTCTTGAGAAAGTCCATATAGGGCAGATACTGCATCTTGTCCGCCCAGTCGTGGAAGCAGAGCTGGCCGTTCTCGTTGTGGCGCAGGAAGCCCTGGGCGTCGGCGGAGACAAGGCCCTTTTTGTGCAGGGACTCTATCAGCGCATTGGGAAAGTCCCCGTACAGCAGTCCCGCCAGGTGGTAGAGTTTGCAGTCCACGTCGGGTATCTCCTCCGGCAGCACCGGGTCGGACTGGGCCGCGCAGCCGCTCTTGCGCCTCTCCCGGTCGGCGGTGAAATACTCGTTGCGCATCAGCGTGGTCTTTTCGGAGCCCAGCAGGGCGATGTCGGCCGGGTCCATGCCGAAGCCGTCGATGATGTCGGTGTCCGCCGGGGCTATCTTCACCGCAGCGAACACCTTTGCCCCGGCGGCGCGGGCGGCGGGGGTGCAGAACGTCACCGCCCCGCCCACGCTCCGGTCCACCGCGCCGGTGTAGTCGATATTCTCGTCCCGGGTGGCCGGGCCCACGATCATCAGATCATACCGCATACGCTCGCCTCACGCGCGGTAGCGCTCCGCCTTGCCGTCCACCAGGCTCTCGAAGGCGGTCTGGATGCGGGCGTAGTTGCCGTCCCGGTCCAGGGCGATGCCCCGGCCGATGCCGTCCACGATCACGCCCCGGCCCATGTCGGCCAGCTTACCGTCCACCATCCGCAGCAGCGCGGGGGCGCTGCCCGGCTCGGTGCTCCGGCCGTCGAAGATGACGTGGATGTATATCTCCGGCACGCCCTCGGCCATCTGGGTAAGCATCAAGGGGTAGTCGATGCAGCCGTGGCTGGACTTCTCCGTCAGCAGGGCGATCAGGTGCAGGGCCCCGCCCTTTTTGGCGTTTTCGATGAACCGCAGGAACACCGGGTTGCGGCTGAAGGAGCCGTCACGGATGGCGTTGTCCATGCGCACATCGTCCTGGGCCACGATACGGCCCGCGCCCAGGTTGGTGTGGCCGGCCTCGGAGTTGCCCGCCTTGCCGGCTTTCAGACCCACGTCCTCGCCGGAGGCCCGCAGCCTGCTGTTGGGATAGGCCGCCAGCAGGGCGTCCCAGTCGTGGGTGTCCGCCACGTACAGCGCGTCGCCCTCGTCGCCGGTGCCATAGCCCCAGCCGTCCAGGATGATGAGCATCATCTTTTTATTGGTGATGTTCCCGCTGGTAATAAGGCTCTCGCCGGTCATCTCTGCGGGCTTTTCAAGGCCCAGCACGGAGAGCACCGTGGGGGCCACGTCCCCCAGCCGGCCGTCCCGCAGGGTCATGTCCCGGCCCTGGGGGTCCAGCACGATGAAGGGCACCAGGTTGGTGGTATGGGCCCCGTCGGGCTTGCCCTCCTTGGTGTACAGCTTTTCGATGTTGCCGTGGTCGGCGGTGACCGCCACCACGTAGCCGTGGGCCTTGCCGTACTCCGCCGCGTCACGCAC
>CANPXW010000024.1 GCA_947587025.1 uncultured Oscillospiraceae bacterium | reverse complement strand
CGGCCCTGCCGGGCCTTGGCCTCGTCGATGACCTCCCGGAACAGCACCTGCCGGTCGATCTGCCCGATGAATGTGTACTGCGCGCCGCGGGAATTGTCGCTGTCCATCTTGGTGAGCAGCCGTTCCACCGCCGCCAGCAAGGCTGCATCGGCCCTCCCGTCGCCAGACGTGCTGCTCGTCACGCTGTATGGCACCACGCCCGCGGTGGCCACGGTTGGGATACTGAAGGTCACGCTGTCGGCTATGGCCTGCAAACGATCCACCAAACTGGCGAAGCCCGCGGTGATCTTGTCGCCGAAGGTGTCCATAGCAGCATCCACTTTTGACACACGGATCTCCGGCAATGCATATTCGCCGGACTGGAGCCCCGCCGATATCTCGGTGGCCACTCGGCTGGCAGCACGAGCGGCCAGTCCCTTGGTCTTGATCATCCCATCAGCCAGCAAGGCTATGAGGTCCGGCCCGTACTCGTCCGCGTCCGCCAAGGGACCCCTGTCCGGCACGGAGAAGTGCAGGTAGGACCGGACCGCGGCGGCCGCGCTGGACGCGGCGCTGGCGATCCGGCCTACGGCGCCGCGGATGCCGCTGGCGAACTGGGAGCCTAAGTCGCTGCCCCAGCCGTAGGCGCTGCTCTTCAGGCTGTTCATCTGGGCCGTGACCGCGTTCGTCGCACTGGACCAGGCGTCGCTTACCGCCGCCCGTATCTTTGTCCCAGCGCCTTCCACCGTGGCCTCTATCTCGGCCCACTTGGCCCGGACCGCCGATCCGATCTGGTCCATGTGCGCGCTCACAGACTTGGATATGTCCTCCCAGGCCCTTACTGTACGATCATGGATGGAGGTGGCCGCTTTATCCGCATCTCCTTCCATGGCAGCCCATGCATTGCTGTTGTTCTCCTTGGCCTGGGCCATGATGGCGGAGACCTTTTCGCCCATGGCGTCGTAGGCTGCGACCACCTTGTCCTGCATCTTCCCGGCCATATCCAGCAGCAGCACCTTCATGGCCCGCCAGGAACTGTCGTTGTCCGTCTCCATGGTGGACGAATCATCGGACACTGTGTCGGCCATGCCGCTGTATGCGCTCTCCACGTCCTGCTCCAGGCCCGCCACATGGCCGGCCCCGTCCTCCCGGAGGCGCCGGAAATACGGCGAACTGTGGGCGTACATATACTTTGCATGGCCGGTCATGGCGTTTGCTGCGCCCCCAGCGTGGGTGTCTACCGCCGTTTCAAGGCCAGAAAGGTCGCCGCTGAATTGGTCCAGATAGGTGCGCGCCAAAGCCTCCGCTGCTTCGATCGCGGTCGCATCCGCCTGTTCATCCTTCAATCTGCTGGCAACTTCTTGCGCCAGTTGGGCTGCCTCTTCATACGACACGCGGCCATCATCGATAAGGCCGTCCAAATATTCCTGTGCCGCCTCTGCGCCACCCTCGGCCAATTCGTTTGCGTAATTCTCGGTATAGGCCACAATGCCCTCTACCAAGCCATCAATCAGCGAATTTGCAGCGTCATATGTGATTTCATGGGAATCTACCAGGTTTTGCACATATGCGATCGCGGCTGCCCGCCCCTGCGTGTCCATTATATCTTGGGCGTCGGGGCCATAGGTCCTGATCGCATCGGCTGTCGCCCCAAATACCCCAGCGTCAATGGCTTGGAAAACTTCATCATAGGACCCATACAGCACACCCGTATAAGCTTCTATGATGGACATGGCCTGTTCTTCAGACAGGTCACGATATTGCATTGTCAGGTTTGAGATTGCAGCGAAGTACTCCCCGCTGTTAAAACGCTTACCGAAATCTTCTGACGCTTTATCAAACATGACGCGGTCAGGCGCTATGATGCCCAAAAACGCATCTGCAAGCCAGCTCGTCCCTTTTATTTGGTCGTAGATCGCATCGCAAGCGGCATTAAAAGCCTCCGAAACGAGCGTTGTGATCTGGCTCTCCAGATCACTTTTGAGGGTATCCCAGTCAGCGTATCCGATGGCTTGCGCGAATTTGTCTTTGAGTACTTTCCAATAGCCTGACAATTCACCCACGGACGGGAGATTTTCGATAAGGAGGTCCACCAGGCTCATTAAGGTGTCCCAAATCGCCCCGAAGATCTCTCGCCACTCTACGGAGTGCCCGTCTTTTTCCAGCCGCTCTTCCAGGGTCTTCCACGTCTTCCTGCAATCCCCTGACTGGGGGAGCCATTGGAGGATCTTCGCCAGCAGCCGTTTGCACGCAACTTGGATCGCGTCGAACAGAAGCCCCCAGTCGATCGCATAGGAGCCATCATTCAGCGCGTGCCAGAGCCCCTCCCAGAATTCTCCGATGTCGCCGGCGATATCGCCCCAGCTGGTCCCGCTAAGGACGTTGGCGATCGAGTTGATGATCTGGCCCACGAAGTTGCCGAAATTTTCGCCCACCACGAACCATCCGCCGTGATCAGGGTCCGATTCGTCGTTGAACTTGTCCCGGATCGCGGAGAAGAAGCCCTCTATGATCCCGCCCAGCTTTTCGATGGCAGTAGGGATGACATCGCTCTCCACGGCCCCCTGCATTGCCGAGAAGATAATGACGAATTTGCCCGCTAGGAGCGTGCCGACATCCTCTGCGTCGATGTGTTCCAGCGCCTCTTTGAGGGCCTCAAACAGGCCCGTGAACAGGTCGACGAAGTCAAAGTTGCGGATGAACGTTGCCAGGAACTTGATCACGCCGGCGACCTTTTCGCCCAACCGATCCCCCAGGTTCGGCCAGTCTACGCCATCCACCATTGCATTGAGTTTGTCGGAGAGGGTCTTGGCCGCAGCCTCCCACTCCCCCGTCCGCAGCTGCTCGGCTATGAGTTTTGCCCAGTCCGGCAGTTCCACTTTGGGGAGCGTCACGCCAAGATCTCCGACGCCTCCGCCGGCACCGCCGCCGCCACCGCCAGCGGTTTGGTTGCTCCTCCAAGTGTTGAGCTGGTCCAGCCCGGAGAGGTTTTGGATCTTTTTGGCGGTGCTGTCAGCAGCATCACCCACGGCGTTGATCTCATCTGCGGCAATGGTGGCTGCGCCGCCCACAGAGGTGAGCGCCACCGCACTCTTATTGCCGAACTCGTCTGTCTTTACAGCTGCGATCTTTGCGGCGCTGCCCACGCCGGTCACGGCCTTGCCCATGGCGGAGATGGTGCTGGCGCCGCCCGACGACACGCCGAACCCCAGCAGTTGCAGGAAGGCCGTCACATAGGAGATCGCCGTAGAAACCAGGTTGACGATGCGCGTAATGATCGGGCCAAGAAGATTCCCCAGGCTGTTCCAGCACGCTTCCAGCTGCCCGGACACCTGCGTGTTGGCATCCAGAAACGCATTGACGCCTTTGCGGAGGATGCCCATGACGCCGCGTGCCGCCAGCATCGCCGGAACCAGGCGTTTTAAGGCAGATACGAGGTCGCCCACGGACCCCGACAGGGACTTATTGCCCACAAACAGCTTTTTTACGGTGGAGAGGACAGACTTAAATGCCGAGAGCAGCTTGCTCGCGACATTTTTTGCGAGGGTAAAGACGCCCTTTACCACCTTGCCAACGGCAGAGGCGATGCTCTTGACAACGGACAGGATGCCGCCGAATACAGACTTGACGATGGAGAGCGGGCTGGGGAGCGCCTGGAAGACAGAGGACAGCCCATGCGTAGCACTGGACGCCTGCTCGATCTGCGCTTTCATGGAGCCCAGGCGGGCATTTACCGCGTCGATGGCGGCAGCCATGCCCTGATACTCCGCCGTCTCCGTACCGCTCGTCCATGCAGCGCCAGAGGTCTCCATCTGGGCCTTCTTCGCCGCCAGTTCATCATATCGGGCGGAAGCTGCCGCGATATCTGCCTGGAGATTTTTCCAGGTCTGCGAGGTCTTGCTGGTTCCCCGGTTTTCCAGTTTCTCCTGCTTGTTCAGCAGCCGCTCCAGCGCCACGCCCGCTTTTTCGGTCTCTGCGCCGATATCCTTATAGGCGTCAGTCGGGATCTTCTTCGCGCCCAATTTGGCGAGATCCTCGCCCAGGCGTTTAACCGTTTGCTGCAACTCGGCAGCTTTCGCGCGGTAGGCTTCCAGGGCCTTGGGATCGCCGCCCAAGGCCGCGTTGAAGGTCTTCCCAAGGGCTTCCACCTTCGCGCCCAGGCTCTTGACGGCAGACTGCAACCGCTTCGCGTCAGTCTCAAACCCCTCTGTCTTGATCTCGCTGTCAATGAGTATGCGACCGTCAGCCTGTCCAGCCATGGCGCGTGCCTCCTTTGGGCATAAAAATAGCCGCGGGCAAGCGTCCCACGGCTACACGAATAGTTTTTTTAGTTCGGCTTTCCGGGCCTTTTCCTCCGGCGTATCTCGGTGCCGCAGCACACAGATCGCCTTATTGGACGCCCAGTATTCTTTCTCCCACTTCTCCAAGGGCTTCCCCTTGGCCCGTTTGCTTCGCAGGTTCAGCACAGTGGCCCATACACTATTCCCGTCCACGCTCATGCACCAGCCCAAAAACGTCCACCAGTGGATGTACTCCGCGTTTCTGGTCTCCATGCCCGCGACCCGGTTGACCGCCGGGAACAGGATATCTGCATCCTGTTCCCAGTCCATCAGCGCCGGGTGGTTCTTCCCATCCCGATGGGACCCATGATCCAGGAACTCGCAGGCCGCCTTGTACGCGTCCTCGTAGTCCTCCTGGGGCATGATAAGATCGCTCCCCGGCTCTGCCTCAAAAGCATCATAGAGCCAGTACAGACACACATAGACCTTTCGCCAGGCATCCAACTCCGGATCAGCCATCGCCTGCAATATGGTCAGCGCAACGCGGAAATCGCTGTTGATGGGGTAGTCTGTGCCGTGTACTGTCAGGCTGGTCGGCAACAGCCCGATGCGGTTCATTTCTTCGCCGCCGGCCGCGTTTTCCCGTCTTTGTGTTTCCCCGTCCGGGCGCCATGAGTATATGCCGCCATGCGGTCACGCTGCCGGCGGTTGATGCGGTCAAACTCCTGCTGGAACCGCTGGCCCATGTAAGTCGCGATGGCATCCATCACGTTCTCGCAATAAAAATGCCCGTTCACCGGCGCGAAGGGGTGGCGCTTTGCGAAAAACGCCTCGCTCACGTTGCCGTCGAACACGGCATCCAGGGCTGCACAGAGCCGGTTTTTTGCCTCCGTAATGGCAGCCAGCGCGCCATCCTCCGTATCAGGCACGTTCTCCAGGGGCTTTGTGATTTCGCCGAAGTCCTTCATGAAGGCGTTCCAGCGGTCCACGATCCCCATGTCGGCCGGCTGGAAGTACAGCGTCCCGATCACCTTGCCCTGCCGATTGCAGATCTCCACGACCTCCTCGCCGGTATCTACTACCAACTGATTCGGCGCGGGGGCATTCTGGATGGAGGCGGCCGGAGCATCCGGCAGCGCCTGTTCCACAGTGATATTTTCGTTCTCGTTCATCAGATGATCCTCCATTCTTTTTTTGCGAGGACCCGCCGGCAGGATCGTCGGCAGGTCCTCTTTGCGGACTGATGTATGTCACATATCGGTGACAGGGAATTCATCCCGGGGAAAATGGATGCGGTCGATCTCTCCCGGGACCTTGCCAGCGGTGCCGCTCACGCCTCCGGCAGCGCCCCGGCCGTAAAGACGGGCTTTCCGGCCTTCATGCTCTCGGCGGTCACATAGCCCGCCTCGCTGGCGCCGTCCTCGCTGACGGTGAAGGGGATGTTGAGACCCTCCGTACCGCCGCCGTAGCTGTTGGGCTTGACCATGACCTCCCGGAGCCACGCCCGGTGGTTGGCGGCCTTGGCGTCCTCCACCACCACCTCCAGCATCAGCGTCTTGCAGGCATCCCCTTTCAGCCGTCCCATGGCGATGTCCCGCACCTGCGGGTACAGCTTCTTGTCCGGGTCGGCGTAAAAGGGGTCCGCCTCCATGCTGGGGGCGTAGCCGTTATCCTTGGTCTTGGTCTGGCCCAGGATGTTCTTGATCTGCTCGGTGTCGGAGTTGAGTTCCACGCTCATCTCCTCGATGTCGTCGCCGATGATCTCGAACTCGGCCTCGGCCGCATCGCTCACCTTGGTGTGGAAGCCCGTGTCCAGATAGTGGCCCAGGGCCTCTCTGTTGAGTTTTGCCATGTTCATAACCTCCTGATAATTTGATAAATATTTTCGTACTTGCAGATCAGCGAGATGGCCCAGGTCTCCACCTGGTGATCGTCTCGTTCGTCCAGATATCCGGCGATCTGGCGGGAGATGGCTGTGATCTGGCGGCCGGCGGCCACCGGGGGATACGTCTCCAGCTGCTGCGTTTCCCCGTCGATGATGACAGGCTGCCGTTCAAGCCACCGCCCCAGCTGGTCCAGCCATTCCTTCATCGCCACCCGCTGCTGTTCCCGCGGCGCCGCCGCCCGCCAGCCGATGAAAAACGGATATTGGCAGGTCTGCCGCACCCGTCCGGTAACGGATGTCCGTTCGCTTTCGATGGCCGCTCCAGTGCCGGGATAGAGCGACAAGCCGCCGGTCGTTGGCAGCGTAGCAAAGGTGATCTTCTCCCCATCCGGCAGGCCCGGATATCGGTTGACCAGGTCGCACAATACTTGGGTCATCAGTGCTTCGCCATCCAGGTCGTAGCGGCGATCCTTTTTCTGCTCGTCCATTATCCGCCTCCCGCGATGCGTTTGACCTCTTTCACCCACTCCTGTTTGTGGGCAGAGATGGTGATGGGTACCCACTGGGCGCCCCGGCCGTTAGAGTATTTCAGCGCACGATCCGTCGCCATCAGCTTCGCGCCCTCCCGGAACCGATATCCCACTCCGGGGATATTGGCGGGGCCCTTGCCCGTGGCCGCGTCGACCATGACCTTTCCCTCGTGCAGGTAGCGGCCCATGGGCCCCACGCCGGCTACCACAACGCCGCTGCCAGCCAGAGCCGCGCTCTGCCCCCGTGTGAGGGCGATAAACGTGCCTGTCAGCATGGGCATATGCGGTACCATGTCGGTCATGATCTGGCTGTCCAGCCAGTATTGTGCCTCGCGGAATTGGCTGGTGAACCGGTCCAGACTGACTTCGCAGCGCATATTGAGCCGAACGATCGAAAAGCCGTTGAAATTGAAAGTCCCCGTGTTCACCGGCCCATCACCTCAATGTGTGGAATGACACTGTACTTTGCCGCGGAACTGACGGCGTAGACCCCGTCCCGCGTCTGTACCATGTGGGCGTAGAATCCTCCGGGCCAGTCGTCGTCCTTGACGGGCGTTTCGTCTGGCCATGCGCCTTCGATGAAAAAGTCGAAGTCCTCTCCGCTCTGGAGCGTGATGGCCCCCGCCGGGTCCTCCGCCCGCCGCCACAGCATAGGTGTCAGGTAATCCTTTCCACCAACGACCCGGCCATCATGCCAGCCGTACCGGATATGCAGCACAGCCTTGTCGTTGCAGGAACTGCCGTACTTGGCGACCAGGGCGGCGTGGTCCACGTTGAGATCCACGCCGCGCAGCACAGTGGGATACCACACATCCCCGTCCGGCTCCCGCCGGCGGTTGAAGAGCGTCACCGTGTCCTGGTACATACTCAGACCTCCAGTTTCGCGGGATACCGTCCCAGGAACAGCAGATTGACGCCGTTCGCATCCGGCACCCCGGAAAGGTACCGGCGGACCGTGTCATCCAACAGCCGGGCGCGGGCCGTCTGGTCGCTCACAGCTGCGTCGATGGCCGTAGTCCCACTCCTGGCGGCGCTGCCGGTGGCGTAGCTGATGCTCTCGCTCCCGGAGGACCGGGAGGCCACCATGCGGCTCTGTACAGTGCCGTCGGCGTTCTCCACCAAGGCTTGGGCCTTGCGGATGGATTCTGCCGCCTTATCCAGCTGCCAGAGCGTGTCCACCAGCGCGCACACGCACCGGCGCACCGCCTGGGCATCCTGCTCGTCCGCGGGCCAGGCGTGGCGGAGTTTTCGCACCCCGTCCACGCCCGTGGTGGCGGCATCCACCAGATGCTCGGCTTCCCAGGTGAGGCGGGTGAACCCCGCCTCATCCAGCGCCCCGTCGCCATACAGCGCGGTATAGTCCTCATAGGTCGCGTAGGCCATGGCGGGCGCCTCCTTACTTCTCGGTGATGCCGGAGAAGTCTACCTCCATTACCAGCTGGCCGTCCTTCTTGACAGTCAGCTTCTTCGCCGCGGTCAGGTTTTCGATGCGCTGCACCAGCAGGAGGTCATCATCGACCGTCACTGTGCGCGCGCCTTTCGTCCTGCCCTCCAGCGTGACCTTCTGACCCTTCAGAATGGCCGGCAGCTTGATGATGGCAAAGTGGCCTGTGTTGTCCGCCGCGCTGAAATCCCCCCACGGCTCCGTGATGTTCTTCACATCCCCGGTCGCGGTGACGGTGGTGCCAGCCACGGACAGCTTAAAGTTCTCCCCGACGAGATCGGACACCGTCTTGGCGCCGATCCCGGTCTGGGCCTGCTGGTCGGGGACGCTTACCCCATCAGGCCCGCTCAAGGGTCCCCCGCACCGATGGTGGCCTTCACCACGCCGTCCAGCTTCTCCGCCAGCATCTGGATGCCGCACACCACCGTGTCGGAGGCGGTCATGTTGGTGTAGTCGGCGGCCTCGTGGATGCCGATGTAGCCCGTCTCGTCGCTGGTGAACTGGAACACTTCATCCAGGTCCGCGCCGTTGACAGGGATGTAGTACAGCACCAGGTTGTCCTTGGCGGTGGCGTAGATCGTCCCCTTGGGCACGCTGGCGTTGAGGATGACGGTGCCCAGGCCCATGAAGTTCTCCACATAGGTCAGGCCGAAAGCGGTCTGCATGGAGATGGGCGCGGACGCCAGATAGTCAGCCAAATCCAGCGGGTTCATGAAGTAGACGGCCGCCACGCCGTCGTCGTCGAACAGCACCTGGAGCTGGCCCCACGCCTGCGCGAGAGCCGCCTGGAAAGTGTCGCCCTTGGCCGCGCCGGTGCCGGTGGCCAGGAAGTCGAAGAAGTCCTTGCGAACGACCTTCTGCACGTCCCGCAGCATCTCGTCGGTGGTCATGTCCACCGCCTGATCCCAGCCGCGGTCGATGATGGCCTCGGCGGTGACAGCCTTGCGCCACTTCTTCAGAGTGATCTCCTTCAGAGCGACGGCCTCGGTCTTGTACTTGCTCAAGGGGATGGTCTCGCCCTCCCCCACCGTGCCGGGCTGCAAGGTCCCGGTGGCCTTATAGGCCTTGAGGACGGTGCCGCTCTGCTTGGGGATCTTCCGGGTGATACCCAGGGCCTCGACCAGCTTGGCGATGGAGCCCGCGAACATCTCCACGAACTCCGCCTCGCGGACCCGGGCGAGATCGGATCTGGTAGTCAGGTTTTCATCAGCCATTATTTTTCTCCTTTCCAATGTTGAACAGTTCCGGGTGTGCGGCGATCATCGCACGCCTGGTCTGCCTGTCCGTGATGGCCATGATGTCTTTCTTCGTCTTAGGCTCCTCGTCAGAGCCCATCTTGGTGGTAAAGCGGGCGCCTCCCGTTTCCGTCTGGGTGGCCTGGCCGGATGCCCCGGGCGTCCCGGGCTGCTCCTTGCGCTCCGTCGCCTGGGTGGCGTCAGCCTGCGGCTTGGAGACCGGATGATCCTTCAAGTACACCTCTGCCGCAGCCTCAAAATCCGTGTCCTGGGTCACCATCTTACCGATCTTGTAAGCGTAGTAATCCAGGTCATCGGCCGGGACGCCCTTTGAGAGCAGGTAAAGCTGCCGCTTATACTGCTCGGCCTCGTTCCGCGCATCGTCCCTCTCCCGCTCGGCCGCGGACAGCTTGTCCGCCTCCGTCTGCTGGGAGCCCTTCCAGTTGCGAAATTCAGCCAGCTCCGCTTTGTCCGGCATCCCCTTCGTCGCCCGGGCCAGCCGCGCCGCGATCAGCGCGTCCACTTCCGCCTGGGTGAAGGTCTTTCCCGCATCAGCCGTCGATGCGCCCGCGGCCGCCCCCGAAGTCTGTTCAGTGGTGGTGGTCGCGTTGGTGGTCTCGTTATCCATGCTTGGTCCCTCCGTTTATGGCCCGTCGGCCGTAGATTTTTACCGGCTCTCGCCGTAATGGTGCCGTGGGATGGTGCTGCCCCACCCGCCTGGGGAGGAGGATCAAGGACCTCCTGGCGCTCTCTGGAGCCACGGCATAGAAAAAGCACGGTGCAAAACTGCATCGTGCTTTTATGGCTGGTATTCGGTTGTCACCACTCCAGTATCTCTATCTCCTCCGCAATATCCCGGAGGCAGGCACCCATAAACAGAGGGCTCTCCATGACCTCCTCAATGCTGTGTACATCCCGCTCATCATCACCGCACATGACGTGGAACAGACGCGGGTTGAACGGGTCCACGTCGCAGTAAGTGCCGCGGTATGTGAACGACATCAGAGTGCAAAACTCTAAAAGCCTCGCCCTGATCTGCTCTGCTTTAGAGGAAGTCACCGTTGTCCCTCCTTTCATCATCATGCAGTTCCCTTGCCTCGCTACGCGTCCAATTCCCGTCGGCATCCCAAGTGTAATCATGAGCGTGTTCGCCATGCTCCCCCATGGCTTCTTCCCTTTTATGTCCGTGGCCATAATTGCTGATCTGCAACGTCTGTCGGCCGTCTGGGCCATAAAAGTTTCTGTCGATACCACCATGCGGACCGGCACGCTGTGTTATGCTGTTCGGCTTCGCAGTCAATTGAGTGCGCTTTATCGATATTATACGCTTTCCAGCAGTATTTTTCAATACTCCAGCTCCCGCCGCCCTCTCCGCCGCCTTGGCCTGCTCGGGGCCGTACCGGGCCACCGCCAGGCGGTCATAGAGTTTGCGAAGATCGTTCTTCTTGCAGAAGGTGTCATACTCGGCCTCCTGCCGCTGAAGTTTCGCGGCCTTCTTTCGGTATGCCGCCTCCAGTTCTGCCCTGGTATCGGCGTCCGGGGCCTTTTCGACGGCCTCTTGCAAGCCCATGACCTCCCGGCGGGACCCGCGGATACGGCGCTCCAACAGCCGCTGCCGCTGGTCCAGCTGCTCCCGCTTGCGGTTCTCTTCGCTGTCAAACTGTTCAAAAGGGTTGTGTACCCCGTCGCCTGGGCCGATGCTGTGGCGGCAGTTTGCGCCCAGCAGTCCGTCCACCAGGCCGATGCCCGTCACGCTCAACGGCGGAAACTTGCTCACATCCACGCTCATGTCGTCCTCCAGGCCATAACAAAAGCACGGTGTTGACAAATCACCGTGCTTGGGGTATAGTATAAGTGGATTGGGGGTAGCGCCAGCATATGGGTATGACTCCTAAACCCCAAGAGAGCCGATATGCCGGCTCTCTTATTTTTTGCATCTCAACACCTTGTACAGATCTCCATTACGCAGCAGCATAAGATCGACCTCTGCAATGCTGCTACGCAAAAACCTCCGAAAAAGTTGCCTTTCGAGTGCTGTCATGTCAACAGGTTTATTCATGTTGATAATAACACCGCCTGGGTATTCCTGGATTTGCTTAAATGCGTGCCGAAGGTGTGAATCTGCCCCGCTGATCGTGCCAGTCCCCTTCAGCTCCCAGCATTTTTCCCGCCAGATAAAATCTGGCGTCATTTTATCGTTTCTTTCTGCTTCTTTGAGCAGTCTGATGCCTCCACCAAAAGTATCCCGGAGCCACCCAGCCACTTTTATTTCACCAGAATGTTTTCCGACATCATATCCATTGTCATATATGACTCTGCCCTGGCCTGGTGCGGCCGTCCGCAAGTACTCTTCTGTGACATCCTCCGGCTCTATCGGCTTCGGCGCCGGCGCTGGCTCTGATGCCGGTGCCGCCCATCTCGGTTCCGCTACGGATTTAGGATGCACAGCCTCTTCTTGCTGCGGCTGTGCAACATCCTCTGTCCCGCTCCCGTCCTCGTCGTCCAGGCGGTAGAACTTCCCCTGCCACCAGAAGTGGTTGGTGTGGTTCTCTCCGCCGTCGCCGGTCCGGGCGCCCAGATGGGCGGACACCAGCACGATCGGCCAACGCATCTCCCGCATCCGGGCGATGGTGATCTCTCCGCAAGCCTGGCTCACGCCGGTGCGAACCGCCCGCAGCGTGGCCGTTTCGATGGTGTCCCGGTGGCCGCTGGGGTATGTGACCATCACGCCTTCGGCCGCCACAGTCTCCACCGCCTGCCGCACGGCCTGTGTGTAGCCCATCGCGCCGCCGGCCACCAGCTGATAGGCCCGGTCACACTCCCGGATGAAGGTCTGCTGCGCGGCCTCGGCCATCGTGCCGGTGAAGTTGCGTAACTCCCCGCAGGTCGCCTCGTAGTTCCGCTGCGCCAGCCGCAGCAGGTGCGGGGACTGTTTCAGCGGCAGGCCCTCCAGCCCCGCCGCCCGGTACACCGCGTCATCCCATGAGAAGGCCTGCACACAGGCATCCTCAAAGGCCGCGGCCACCTCGTCCAGCAGCAGCGGGGTCCGTGCTGCGATCTCCCTCTGGATATCTTCCATGAGGATGCCCGCATGGCGCAGGGTCTCGATGGCCCACTTATCCGTGCTGGTCAGGTATCTATCCCCCCTGGCCAGCCGCGCCATGAGCCGGGCCACGATATGCTTGATGATCTCGCTGTGCAAAACAGATGCAAGCTGTTCACTCGCATCTGTCATGTGCCGTATGTATTCCGGGTCCAGCATACCGCTCTCCCCCTGTGCAAAACGTGGCGCGGCATTGCCGCGTCCCGCTCTCTGTCGTTCTGTATATTATTCTGCCGGTGTGATGATGATGCTGCCGACTATCGTGTCGGCAATTTCTTCCACTTCCTCCGGCGTCATGCCGTCCACTTCTCCCACGGTCAGGTTATACGAAGCGTATCTGGAAAGGAAAAAGTAATGATACGCAATATGCTCACCATTATCAAGTTTTACCGTGGTGGTGACCTTCAGTCCTATCCGACCGCCGATCTCACAGAGTTCCCGGACCTCTTCTCCATCACCTCGGATCGCATCCTTTGCCAAACGTGCAAGGAGATCAACAGTATCGACATCATCAAATCTCCACATATCGATATACTGCAACTCCGCTTCATGGTACCAAATATCCAACGGGAAGCGCAAAATCGTCCCGTCTTCGTCAAGTTGCTCATAGAGGAGGTAATCATCATTTATCGTGTCGCTCAAGGTCAACCACTCCGGGCGAAAGAAGTCGAGTTCCTTGTATGTCTCTTCCACATACCCCTCCGGAACATCCCTCTCTTCTTCCTTCGCAAGGGCAATACCCGGCACGGTGAGCAGCAGCATGGCCGTCAGCGCGGCCGCGAGAAACTTTTTCATGATCCATCCCTCCTTGGCCAGATGATACCACATCGGCGATGGACTGACAAGCGTTATTCTTCCGGCCCGAAGAGCAGAGCATCCTTCGGGGCGGCTGCCGTCTCCAGTTCCTTTGCCTCCGCCTCGCTCATGCCCTCGTACCGCGTCATGTAGTACCAGAACGGCACCTTATTTTGCAGCACATAGCCCCACCACCGGGCCCGGTCCTCTTCCAGATTGTAGGTGATGTCCCCGAAGTCGTAGGTGACCTTATAGCTGCCGGCGGGGGCCAAGGCGTAGCCGTCGGCGAATTTGTCCAACGCATAGATCAGGCCATCCAAGGCGGCCTCCAGCTTGTCCCGGAGGTCCTTTACCATCTGGATGGTGCGGCGGTCATCCGCCTCCACCTGCGTGGCCGTGACCATTCCGGTTTTCTCGTTGAAGACGAAGTAGCCGTTGGAAAAGCCGCACTTGAACCCGATCTGGGAGAGCAGCGCATTGACGCCCTTCAACCGGGCCTCTGTATTCAATGCCGGGTCGATGTCCTGGTAATACTCCGTCGCCCCGGAGCCAAAGACCTTCTTCACGAACCGGGGCAGCCGCACCCGCCGGGGCGCGTTCACCGGCGCGCCGGCCTGGTCGATAAGCCGGTCATCCAACAGGCTAAGCCGCCGGCTATCGAAAATCTCATCGGTGAACCGGCTGTAAGCCACATCCAGGTCCCGCAGTTCTTCCAGAGCGTCGAAAAAGAACGGCAGCCCGAGCGGGCTGTCTATGGTGATGTTATTTGCGCCGGGCATCCGCAGCACACCGAAGAGGGGCCGCTCCACGCCGTCCGCCACTACATCCTCCGCCAGGGCCGCCCAGGGCGTTGCCTTGATATTCACCGGGTTGCCCACATTATTCGGGGAGCCGCTGACAAAGCACCTATTGCTCACAGCGTACCGCCCGTCTGCCTGGAAGCGGTGGTATTCCAGGCGGGTATAAAACTTCTGGCCTGCATAGGCCCGGTCCTCAAACACGCCGCCCGTGATATCGTCACCGTCGGTGGCGGTCACCAGAAACCGCTCCGGCGTCACCAGATCGACGCCCTCCCCGTTGGGCTTGAGGATCACCGTGCCGTAGGCGCAGCCATACTCCATCCAGTGCCGGAGCAGGAAAGAGAGCCGGTCGATCTGCTGTTGCAGCCATTCAGCGCGGGCAGACCCGTCAATGGTGACGTGCGCGGCCAGTGTCGCAAGGCGGGCCGCCTCGCTGCACACGCTCTTGGCCATGTTCACTGTGCGGATGCCCTGGTCATCGTCCAACCACGAGGGCATCCCCTGGTAGATCTTCGCGCACCGATCGATGCAGGCATCCATCAGAGGCGACGCCGCCACTCTCACATCGAATTGCTCACGGACTATGCCGGATAGCTGCATATCTTTCAGTCCCTCCCCTTGCTCCTGTGTTCGGAGACGCTCACAGCGCCCCGGCCGCCTGCCAGGCCTTGAAGACCTTCGGTCCCTGGATGGCCCACCAATCGATCATTTCCTCAAACCTGCTCCAGGCACCGTCATAATTGGCGGCGCTATCGTCCAGCCCGCTCTCGTAGAAGAACGCATGGACTATCTCATGCCGCAGCGTCTCCTTGCGGCTTGCCGTGATGTACTCTGCCTGTTCGTCTTCCCAGCCCGGGAATGTAGCCGGATCACAGATCACGATCTCTTTCATGTGGCCGTCATGGTAGCCGCAGATCGACCGCTTCTCAAATATCTTGTCGTCTTTGTATTTCTTGACGGTGACGGTGTATTCCGTTCCCAGCACGTTCACGGTCATGCCTGTGTACCTCTCCTCGTGAAAAGCGGCTCATACGCATAGCGCAGGGCGGATATGGCGTGATCATCCCTGTCCGGGTATCCGCTCATCACGTTTCCGGCCCGATCCCGCTCATACTCATAGTGCATGATCTCCCGGTATGCCCCCGGCGTCCTGGCCGGGTCTATCACCAGCGTTCTGCTCTGCAGCCACTTAAAGCCATAGTCCACGCTCCCCGGGCCCTTCAGCGCACCGCGGGCGGGCAGGCCCGCGTCCCACCAGTCGTTGACGCTCTTAGGTTCCGCGCTGTCGCAGGTGATGGGATAATCCATATACTTCCGCTCACGCACCCAGGCGGCCGTCTGGGCGTTGCTCTGTTTGTTGACGTACAATTCGTCCAGCAGGTATATCCGCTCCTGTGCCCGCTCATAGGCTGTACGCAGGAAGGCGAACTTGTCCGGATACCATCCCCAGTCAACCCCCTGGAAGATGCGGTCGAAGCGCGCCACCTCCTCATTGGTGATGGCCCGGATCTCCACCCGCTCAAACACGTTGGCCCCCGTGCCCACCGGCACGCCCAGGTAGACGTGCTTATAGGCCCGCTCGTCCACGTCCATCATGTGCTTTGCCTCGGCCAGGAACGTCTCGCCCAACCACTCCGGCGGCACATCCAGGTAGCAGCTTTTGTGGCACATCCTGTCCGGCCGGGGCTGGGCGCTGTCGATGTTTGCCCAGCTGTCCCGGGACTGGGGCGGGTTGAAACTCTCGAAATTCCAGAAAAGACCGCCGCCGCGCATAGTGGACTGGAGGATTGTGTCGATCTCTCTCCGCCCGGTGAACTGGTCCTTTTCCTCAAAGTGGGTCACGGCGATATACCCGAAGGGCGCCTTAATGGATTTCAGCTTCATGGGGTCATCAGCGCCACGGAACATGATCTTCTGACCTGTGGGCTTGTAGATCAGCTCCATGGGCGACACCCGCGCCGTCCACAGGTGGGCCATACCCAGCATATCCAGCGCCCACAGGTACTGGGCGTACACGCTGTCCCGTATGGTCTCCGCCACTTTTCGCAGCACCAGCGCGTGGGTGTCCGGGTGCTGGATCAGCAGCACCGGTACCAGCAGCGACACAGTGCTGCTCTTGAGGCTTCCCCGTCCGCCGGAAAGATCGTAATGGGTGTGTCCGTGGTCCAGTACATCCCGGGCCAGACCGTAAAACGCTGGTCCCAGCACCTGGCTCAACCGCACATCAGACATCGCAGATCACCGTGACCTTGTCCCCTGCCTCACTGTCCGGCGGCGCCGGATGTTCCGCCCACCGGTCCCGGTTTCTGTTGATGAGCCAGAACTGCGCCGCCCGTGGATCCGGGGGGATATGTATCTCCTTGTCCGCCAGCACGACCTCTTCCCGCTCCTCCATGTGCATGGTCTTCGGATTCCAGAATCGCTGTCGGACCTTCATCGGCTCCTTTACCGTCTTGGTGTATCCGCACGCCTTTTGCATCAACGCGTTTTCAATCTGTTCCCGCGCGCCGCTGCGCCCGCGCGTGGCGGCCTCCGAAATCTCCGGATGCTTTCTGTACCAGTCGTACAGCGTGGAAGGGCTGCACCCCATCTTTTTCGCCAGCTGCTCGTCGCTCAACCCGTCCCGGGCCCATGCCTCCACGCATCCCAGGCCCTCGGCCGTGAGCCACCGCTGATATTTTCCAGACGCCAAGAGCCTCACCGCCTTTTTGTGTCGCCGGCGTTCAGGAGAATTGCACTCCAGCACCCGGGCGCCGTTCCAGCGGCGTTCTCCCGGGCGAGACCCTTACCGGCCTGTGATCTTATAGCAGAAAGGGAGCGTCATGCCCACAGCAAAGCGCCGGTGGTTACCCTCCACCGACGCTTGCCGTTTATATCATTTTAACGCATCTTTTTGGCCGTGACGTGCCAACTTTTACAAAAGCCCATATTTTTTCGCCACGCCGTAGATCAGATCCCGGTTCCACCGAAGCGCCACCCGCTGCGACACATCCAACGCGCGCGCAGCCGCAAAGAGCCGATGGCTCCTCTCCCAGTATACCATCCGCACCATTTCCATCCGCAGCGCGCCGTCCCAGCGCCCGGCCGTCTCCTCCAACACGCCGCGCACCGCGTCATATTCCCGCTGTTCCGTCGGTGGCAGCTGGCGGAGAGCCACCGTTTCCGTGGCCCGCCCCGGCCCTCCGCCGCCAGGCTCCGCGTCATACCGGGCCGTCATGCCCACGGCGTGCAGTTCCCCCAGTTCGGCCGCCCGCTCCGGGTATTTGCGTACTATCCCCTGCACATAACTCCACCAGATATATCTCGGACTGCTCATTTGTCATTACCCCCCCGGCTCACCTTGCCCATCACCGATTGCCCTCCTCGTCTGTTTCTCCCCCGCTTCTCCGGCGGGCGGTAATACCGCAGCGTCTGCGCCCGGCCCGCGTGTGTCTCACTACGGAAAACGAACTCGCACCCTTTTGGGACCATCAGCGGTGCCTCCGGGTTCCGGGCCTCTATCGTTTTGTAAGGTTCCGGCCGGTCCAGAGTCCTGGACGGATGATAGCGGTGGCGGCCAGGCATCACCGCGCGCACCTGGCCGATCATATACTCTGCCAGCACCGTCAGATCCCCGTGATCTCCGTATAAGACCTTGGCCATCGCGCCACCAGCCGTCCAGCACTTTTCCGCCAACGACGCCGCCTCGGCGTTGATCACAAGGTGATGGTGTATGCGCGCCGGAGCAAATGTCTCCCCGTCCATATCGCTGGTCACATAGGCGTAGCGCATCTCTACCCCCGCGGCCTTGCACGCCCGACGCAGCCGCTTGGCAAAATTCTCCGCCTCCCGCTCTGCCGAGAGATACAACTCGTCCGCGTCATCCGTTCCCGCCCGCATGATCAGCCGGTCGATCCCCGTCCCGCTGTAATCCAATGTCAGATAGCAGTCACGCCCCGTCGCAAAGTTATTGTTCAGCAGCCGAGCCAGTTCTCTGGCCGCCTCAACGGCCTGCTTCTCCGCCCGGTCAACCGCCCGTGTGTGCCTGCGTGAGCCCTCCCGGACGGTTCCGGGCGCGAACACAGGAAACTTTGTGTTCTCGCATATCCCATTCCGGCAGCGATACTCCCGGATGTACCATTTGACCTGCTCTTCCACGCCGCCCTCCCCTTGTCCGTAAATCCCGCCGTTACCGAGCCGCATAAAACACGCGCACGCGCGCGTGAGAAAAAGATGTATGGGCTCCCTGTCCTGTTGAAAAAAGGTTCAGATGAAGGGCCGGGCCGCCCCCCGGCCTCTCGCCTCAACCTTTTTTGATCGCGTCGATGACTTCCGCCAGCGCCCGGCGCCCCTCCTGGGTTGCCTTCATTGCGTCCCTGATCCGGCAGAGTCGGTCTTCGAGTACCCCCCCCGACATTCTGACGCCCTTCCGCTTCCGCGGACACAGTTCCACCTTTATGCCGTTCCTCACCGTCCTCGGCCGCCCCGTCTTCCCGGCGAAGTCGCAAAATACAAAGCTCCCCGTCTTTCCTAAGTAGCGGCACCCACGGCAAAATCGCAGCCTGTCCACCGCCTGACTGTCCAGCGTCACCACATACGGAACGGCCCTGGCCATTCCCGACGCTTCATTCCCACCCGGCCGCGCGCTCATCCCACGCCCTCCGGCAGCAGTAAGCCTCCGTTCTGCATCAACTCATACAGTGTTTGCCCGCTCCTGTCCATCCGCATTGGCAGGAAAAGTTCGTCCATGGTAGCCTGCTCCGTCTCCACCAGCGCAAGCTGTGCCGTAATCCAGTCCTTTAGGTTTCGCCACGCGATTCGCTCTGCCTGTTCCTGGTCGCACTTGACCCGGTCTTTTGCCATTACCGCCAGAACTCCTTTGGGCCTGGCCTCCAGCCTAAAGCCCTGCAAGATTCCGCCCACGTCCAGTGCAAAGGTAACGCACTCCACCTTTCCGTCATCCCCGTAATCCATCATCACTTTGCGGGCCCCGTGGCAAGCCAGTATTCCTTGTATCTCGCCCACTGTCTGCGCCGCTGGAACCCTGGTCGTATAGTTCTTTATGGGCATATCTCAACCTTCCTTCTACTCGTTTTCGACCCAATCCGGGCAAGCGCGGCACTCGTCAATCGGCTCGTCGGTCATTTTGTCGAACCATCCCCAGCACTTATAACGGATTCTTCCTTTCTCGTCGGTGCCGTCCTCTACCGGCAGCCGGCGTTTTACAACACCGTTTTTCTTCGCCTTGCATACAACAGTGGCCATGTCTTTACCCCCTTCCTGACACTTTTTCCGTCGATAGAATCTCATGCCTCCACCGCTGCCACATCCGCAGGAGCAAATGTTTCCTGGCACCGGACTGGATCTTCGCGGCCTCCGCCTCCGACCGGCCTGGCGGGATGCTGACCCCGGATACGGTCGCAAAGGCCTTCACCATCATCCGCTCGGACTTGTGTATTTGCAGTGTAACGAGCAGTAGAACTGGACAGGGGCCGCCAAATCGATCGGCTTCCCGCAGTTGATGCAGGTGGTATGCAATGCTTCAGCCATCTATCGCTCCGATCTCGCCGCGCAGCTTGTCCAACAGGGTCAGCACCGCGCCGCGCACCTTCTGGCGGACCTCCGCATTTTCGATCGACGCCAGCCCGGCCGACAGCTGGCCGAGTTCCCTCTGCACAGCCTCGAAGTGTACGTTGACCGCCGCCACCGCGGCGTCGGACATGGCCAGCTGCTTCTCCAGCCGCTCGATCTGCTCCTTCAGCCGGTCCCGCTCGCCTTCCAGCACAGCGGTGCCGGCGCTTTTCTCTTCCGCCGCGGCCAAAGCCTTCTGCCCTTCGGCCACAGTCTTTTCCAGCTTTTCCGCCTTCTCCTTGGTTTCCTTCAGTTTGGCCCGGAGATCCTTCGACTCTTCTTTCAGCCTCGCTGTCGCCTCGTTTACGGCGTCGTCTACCCGCCGTTGCAGCTCCTCCGGATCTGGCTCCTGTACCGCCACCTCCACCGGCCGGGACTCCAGTTCCTTCACCCTCTCCGCCAGGTCGTCCCGCTCGGCCGCCGTCTTCTCCTTTTCCAGCCGCTCACCGGCCAGGGCCGCCTCCGCCGTCTCTTTTGCGTCATTCGCAGCCTTTACCTGCTCCATGAGTTCGTTCATCTTCCTAGTGGACAGGTCCTCCACATGGTTCTCCGCCGCGAAGGCCTCCCGCTCCCCAGCCGGCACCGCCAACAGCGCCAAAGCCTTGGACACGCTTAGATTTTTCAGCGTTGAAAAATCTGTCTCCGCTCCAAAAAGGCTCCCCTGCGGCGCCGCATACTCCTCATAGAGTCGCATATACCGCGTCGCGGTGACCTGTGAGAACTCCGCCTTGTCCCGTACCCATGCGCCCCACTCACCATAGGGCAGCAAGGCCTTGGCCTCCGCCAGCCGGCGGCCCAGTTCGACGGCGATCTGCAATGCGATCTGATTAGCCGCCCGCCGGATCATCACGATCTCTGCCGTGATGACCTCGATGGTCCTGGGCTTGTCCACTTCTGCCCCATCTGCCCTTGTAATTTCTTCCGTCATGCTACCTTCGCTCCTTTCTCGCGCCGCAGCTTCGGCGCGCCGTCTTTATCCCGTGGACTTCCCCGCTTCAGCCAGTCCAACCACAGGTCGAAAAATTCCTTATGCGTCTTCTGCGGGCTTTCTCTTCCCGCGTCATTCTCGAATCCGTGAGCCTGCACGAGCCGGTCCCTGTCCATTTCCACGGTCACATAGGGCCTATCAGGAGCCGCCGCCCGGCGGAGGAACAGGATCGTCACCTTTCCCTCTATGTGCCGCCCAGCATATCCTCCCACACAATGCTTGAGCGCGTTGCCCTCGTCTACGATCTCTTCATAGTTCCGGGCCACACGAATGGTCAGTCCGCCGTGTTCAAAATCGTACTTCTTTTCCAATATCCGCAGCCGCTTCTCGAAGCGCATGGCCATCTCCGCTCTCTGGAGTTCCCGCTCGATGCGATCCCGGCGTTTTACCTCCTCCGCCGCCTCGTCGTGGCGGCGCTGGAAGTCCTTCGGCATGAACACGGTTTCATCCGTGAGGTCGTAGCCCAGCCTCTCACAAAAGCGCAGATAATCCTTCCACGATCCATAGCGCCCACGTACTCTAACGAGACCGCGTGAGCAAATGCCGTCGTTCCAGCCGAGCCACCGCAATACCCTGTCCGGCTCGACGCCCGACCTGCGGCAGATCCGGATGAACCCCACCTCCTCATATCTGCATACCTCTTTGATCGACTTGGCCAAGGCGAAGCTGTGCCGGAATCCGGCAGCCCGCAGGCGCTTATATATTCTCAAATCCTCGACACCGAGGCCGGCGTCACGCCAGGCCCGCATCTCCTGGCCGTTCAGACCGAAAGCCCTCTGCGGCGAGTCGGAGCCCCAACGGTACACGTCCGCGTTTTTCCGCACGCCCAGGATCAGGTCCAGCACTATGTCCCGCAGCCCGCACTTCATGAGCATTTCGATGTCCCGCGGCCAGATGCAGCACGCCGCCAGATACTCCATCATGTGCCGCTTGGGCCCATTGCCTGTGCAAAACAGGTCATATTGGCAATATCGAAATGCGCTCTTGCTGATGGCGTCCATGCCGATCACCCAGTATGATTCATACCTCACGCCGCCCAGGTATCCGCCCACCGTGAAGGGATCCCTGATCTTTAGATGCTTTGGATCTATCGGGCCTGTCAGTTCGTTCACGCCCTTGGTATTCCAATCATTCCAGTACTGCACCGCCCTGCCGGGAGAGAAGCGGTACGCGCTGGTGATGTGGTACAGCGGCCGCGCCGCCAGGTCCCTCTCCGTCTTATACTCCTTCCGGACCCACACGCCCAGGGCGGCCAGATCCCCTTCCATCTCCCGCAGGATCAGCACAGGCTCCCATTCCGTCAGTCCGCCCCTTTTCATTCCGCTGGACTTGAGCGTTGCCGGAGCGCCGCAAAACGGGCAGCGCACGATGCTGTTGTGCCGTGCGGTCATAAACTCATAGTGTTCCGGTGTTTCGGTCTGCTGGGCCGACGGGTAAAACACCGCCTTCTCTCCGCAGCAGGATGTCCACAGGAGGCGCCCGCCCCGCACCGTCTTATAAAACACATAGGCGTCAAACAGCCTGTTTATCGCCCGTTGCTCTTCCTCTGTCGGCATAGGGAACTGCGGTATGCTCTCCAGGTGCTTCGGCAGCTTCCAATAACTCCCATAGCTGTTGTCACTTACCGCCATCTCCGCACCTCACCTCACAGAAAGTCCGCCAGGCTCAACACGATGCCGTCCTGCTTGCCCTTCTGCGCGGCGCCGTCTCTTACGCCGGCACACAGGTCGATGGTCATCTGCACATCGATCCCCGCGCCGGGGAAGTAGAATCGCACCGCCGCGGTGTAGGCATCCAGGTCGCTGATGGCGTTACCTTTTATGCTCTTCTCCACTTTCCCCATGCACTCCGCGAAGTCCCCGCCCTGGACCACAGCCCGCGCGAACTCTTCATCCTGCCGGCAAAAGTTTATCAGCGCCTGGAATACGGCGTCCTTCATGACGCTGGCCCTGGACCCGAATTTTCCGCTTTTGGATTGTTCCTCCAGCTTCTTGATCGCCTCATTCTGCATTTTCCTTCGCTCCTTCCCGCTCTCCCAGCTGCCGGATCTGCTCCCGCAGCTTGTCCATCGACCGGACCCGCGCAGACCCGTTCCACCGGCCGAAATTGCAATCGACCATCGACGCCAGGAGTTCATCCATGGCCCATTTCATGTTGGCCTCCGTTACCTTCGTCCCCGCCGGGATGAGCGTGTACACCTGGCCCGTCAACTCCCGGCGGAAGTCCAGCTGGAATGTTTCTCCCCGCTCGTCCAGCAGGCTGTACTTCTTGGAACTCTGCCGGCGGTTCTCCTCAATGACCGCCTCATGCAGGGACAGCATCAGATCCTGGGTATAGGGATGCACGCCCGGCGGCTCTTCCTTGAGGTCTTTTATCTTTTGTTTGTAATACCTGTTCGCCATTGACAATTCCCTTCCTGCCCCGTATAATGGGGATGGTATCATTTTGCTTTGCCGCCTTTCGGTGTTTGCCCGCCGGAGGCGGCTCTTCTTATCCTTCTCCGGTGAGGGCGGCAAGTTCATTCAGCACCTTTGCCATGTGCCTGGCCGCCGCCTCGCTCCTTGACCAGGCAGGACACTCTCCCCGCGGCCAATATGCCCGGTTTTGGGTCTCGTCCTCGCCGCTCTCGTCCAGGAGCCGGTAGATCACCCATACGATCTCTCCGTCCCGCCGCATCGCTCTCACGCGCCACATATTCACCTTCACCATGTACGCTCCTCCCCGTAGTTGTCTTCCTCGCCGCGAACGAAAGCGGCGGCCTCCGGATGTGCCTGCATAAAGTCGTGTGGGTAGCCGTTGTCTCCGCTGACCGCATAGAGGTTCCGGGCCACGACTACATCCTGGATGCTGGGGCCGGACGGATCCGGCTCCGGCGGCGTCCACGGCGTCCAGTTGGACGCCAGCAGCATCATCAGCAGCACCCCTGCGATGACAAGGGCCTTGAGCCTGCGCCTCCGGCGACCAGCCCTCTGATGTGGTCCTATCGGTATCTTCATGGTCTACCCTCCCTCCCCAGCGGCAGCCGACGGATGAACCGCTCCACGGCCGGGATACGCGGCAGCAGCTTGTCCGCCACGACGCAGCCCGCCGCCAGCACCGCACACACGATCATCAGCGCCACCATCACGCGCCATCCTGTTCCGCCAGCGGCTCAACGGCCGGCTTCTCCCGCGGCCGGCGGGCCCGGCGGTAGAATGCCCGGAGCCTGTCCAGTACGCTGCGGTTGTCATACTCTCTGGATGCGTTGAAATAGACACGCCGGGCCTCGGCGTTGAACGCGCCGGCCTTCATCGCCTCCGACCGGCGGCTGCGCTTTTTGTGGTTTGCAGCACTGCTCATTTCTTTTCTCCTTCCTCCCGCTCCCGCGGGTCATTCGGTTCAAATACCGTGCAGCCCGGCCCCGCCGGACACGGACGCCGGTGGCCAGTGTGCAGCAAATACGTACACGCCGCCATCAGCTCGTCCCCGTCTCCTATGTACACCGGCGCCCCGTATCGGCGCCGATCGCAGGGCGCTCTCATTCGTCCTCCGGGTAGGCCCGCTTACACAGTTCCAGGAACTCCTCGAACGTGATCTCCCCTTCCTGCTCCGCCCGGTGCAGGATCAGCTCCTTCAGCCGCGGCCCGGCCCCCTCCAGCGCCTTCAGATATTCCTCAAACGTGCTTCCCATGGTTTCCGCCTCCTTTCCTGGCTTGTCCACCGCGGAGAGCATCAGCCCTCCGCCTGTTCCTCCGGACTCTCATGCCGCCAGCCACCGGGCGAAGTTGACCAGCACCACGATGTACTGGCAGCCCAGCTTCCGCTTCGGGAACGTATCGTCTGCGAAGATACGTTCCTTTGTCACGCCCAGGTACCGCGCCGCCTCCGGTACGGATATCTGCTCTTTTCCCGGGAACGACGCCCGCAGGCTCTCCAGGTTGTCCCGGTAAGTCTCTTTCTCTCTCGGCATATCGCCGCCTCCTTTCTAACTTGTCCTTCTCCCGGCCCCGTGGTATACTTCGGGGGAAAGGAGGGGTCGTTATGAAACTCGATCCTGATTGCACACGGGCCATTCTGTTGGCCGTAGAGGATATCTGTGATACAACCCATCATTTTGTTTCTTCCAAGGACTTCCCAAAAATCGGCAGCAGCTTCTCCTATGAGGAAGTCGATTATCACGCCCGCCAATGTGATATGGCGGGGATGTTTGCTGGGTATAGACGCCTCGTTACCGGTGGCTGGGAAGTCGCCGACCTAACGCCCAAAGCCCATGAATTTCTCGCAAATATCCGGGCTGATACAGTCTGGAACCATACAAAGGCCGTTGCCTCCAAGGTCGGCTCTAAGTCACTATCTGCGCTGGCTCAAATCGCTTCCTCGGTCGTCACCGAAATCATCAAGGCCCAGCTCGGCCTATCTTCAGGGCCGTTTACTCCGATGCAGTAAGTCCCGAGTCAGGTTGGCCACAGCCCACTTTGTTCCCCGCTCCAGCTCCTCATCTGATGGCGCGGGGACGTTCTTCTGCTCCATATACCACAGGAGGGCGTACACAGACACTTTCGACGTCAGCCATCCGATGGCACACACTGCCGTGGTCACCGCAAATACAATCGTCCACATCACACTACTTCCTCCTTTCGTCCCTGCTCCAGCAACGCATCGACCGTCACACCGAAGTAGTGGGCCACCTTCTGGAGAGAATCTACCCGCGGTGAGGCAACTCGCCGCTGCGACTATCAATAGATCATTTCCACTCCCGCTCACGCTCCTTCCTGCTCATCCAAGCCTAGAAGGTAGTCAATGGAGCAGTCGAACATCTCCGACATCCTTTCCAGCGCCGATTGCGGGATATTCCCCGCCTGCTCCCAGTTGTAAAGAGTTTTCCGCGCCACACCAAGCTCGCTCGCCATCGTCTCAAGGCTCATTCCTCGCTTGGCCCTTTCTGCTGCAATATTGGGATACCGCATTGTTTCACCTCCGAAAATTACTCGTTTTGGGTATATTCAGCATTTTATACCCATTTTGAGTATTTGTAAAGCATGAAAATACCCAAATTGAGTTCGCCCGTTTTGTCGAACTTCCCCAATTCAGGAAATCATCGTTGACTATTTACTCAAAATGTGTAATACTTCTGCCGAGGTGATACTATGAACCGCATGAAGAGTCTCCGGGCCGAGAAAGGCATTTCAATGCGTGATGCCGCCAAGTGTCTGCATATGCCCTATACGACCTATGTAAATTACGAAAAGGGAGAACGGGAACCAAACTCCGAAACACTTATTGCCATCGCTACGTTTTATGGCACCTCTATTGATTACCTTCTCGGTAAAACATCCCTCCGCCATTACACCGCCGAGCCAATGCCTGATAACATCATCCCCATGCCCAAGATGCGCCGGATCCCGCTCCTTGGCACCATCGCCTGCGGCGATCCCATTCTTGCCCAAGAGAATTTTGACGGTGATGTGGATCTCCCCGAAAATATTCACGCCGACTTTGCACTCCGTTGCAGGGGGGACAGCATGATCAACGCCCGTATATTTGACGGGGATATCGTTTACATCAGCATTGATCGCGAGATCCATGACGGCGATATCGTGGCTGTCCGCATCGGCGATGAAGCCACTCTCAAGCGGATATACCGCTATCCCACCCGGCTGGAGCTACGGCCGGAGAACCCAACCTTCCCCGTTTTCCAGTATGAGGGAGAGCAGCTTGAGGACGTACAGGTCATCGGCAAGGCCGTAGCCTTTACCAGCCCTGTGAGATGATGGAGGATACGGCAGATGGCAACAATTATTGCATACATTCTCACGGCTATAATCGTGTTTGTTATTTTGCGCCGGGTCTTCAAAATCGTTTTTAGCCCTGTTGTCATCGGAGCCGCGGCCGTTACCGCTCTCATCGTTTCTATTGTTATACTGTTCAAAAAGAAAAACATACAGCCTCCCATTGACCCACCAGACCTTGCCCTTGACGTTTCCAGTCCCGCCAAATCTGCACCTTCCGATCCCTCTGCGTATCTTACCTCCAAGTCATACCAAAAGTATGTGAACCGGGAAAAACAAATCGGGTCCTTTACAATTGACGATATGTATCAATTTGTAGATATCCCTTTTGTATGGAGCCATGTCATGCAACTCCAGCACTTGCAGAGAAAGGCGTGGATACAACTCAACTGGAATAACCAGCAGGTCGCCCTCGATTATATTATGCAGGTAAATCAGCTTATTGTTGACGCTCATTCTTATGTTCGTGGTATTTCTAAATTTCATATCATTCCAGCGGACATAGACTTTGACTTTCCTATCCCCCTCAAGATGGATAGCATCAATAACACTTATGTCGAATGCGTCCCATATACCCCGTCTGGAAATGTCTCAAAGCACCCTGTCATTATCCACTTTTCCTCTTCCAGACTTATCGCTCTCAAAAATGGGGCTAGATTCCAAGAGCATCCCATTACCGGCGAAATCAAAATTCTTCGTGACGGGAACATCGGAATGGCCGATGTTGTTTTCTCTGAGAATAACAACCCTCTTTCCCGATATAAGAAAGAAAACCCGCATTTCACCCGCTTTAGAATTGGTCTCTTTGGCCTTGCACTTGTTGTGAAGCGCATTGACAATGAGGACGGTAACCTTTTTAAATTCGATGATTACAAAAATGAGTACCTGTTCTAAATAAAAAGCCGCTCCCGGTGAGGCAACACCGAAAGCGGCACGTAGAAAACCCACCCCGTATCACCAAGGGGATAGTCTACCCTTTTATGGTAGCATATCCCCTCCAAAAAAGCAAGGAGGAACTGCCATGGGAAGGCCAAAGAAGATCGACTACGCCGCCATGTTCTCTTACGACGCGGTGAAGGGACTGTACTATGCCACCCGCACCATCGATGGCGTAAAGAAAAAGTTCCGGGCGAAGGATCCGGAGGCGCTGTATGCGAAGATACAGGCCGCAGAGAAGGAAGAGAATGCCGGGCCGCCCGTCCCTACCTTCCGGGAAACGGCGGAAGCCTGGATGAACTGGAAGTGGCCCCAAATCGAGTTGAAGACCCAGAAGTGTTATGAAGGCTCCTATAACCGGGCCGTGGCGGCCCTGGGAGACGAGATCCTCCCTGCTATTGCCCCGGCGGACATCGATCAAATCATCCGCCGCATGGCCCTCCAGGGATATTCCGCCAAAACAGTGAAGTCCCAAAAGAGCGTCCTCAAAATGATCTTTGACTATGCGATTACCCGCCCCGGGGCGTGTATCAAATGGAACCCGGTGGCCTCCGTCACCATCCAGCGGGGCCTCCCGAGGAAAAAACGCTCCGCCCCGGACGATCTCACCATGC
>CANPXW010000023.1 GCA_947587025.1 uncultured Oscillospiraceae bacterium | reverse complement strand
CTTTTCAGACCGGAGGGAGTCACGCTGGATTTTGGAACCGGCGAACACAGCTATGTCGCCTTTGAGCGTTCCGGCAGCATGAGCCGTCAGGGGCGGCTGTCCTTCATCCGGGCGGACCTCCGCGACGAGGTCCGGCGGCGGATCATGCTGGACATGACGGTGGGTCGATGCCAGCTGTCCAAGCTCTACGCATACAACGGGCTGACGCTGTCCAGCGGGACGCGGATAGACGGGATAGACATCGCCCGGCCCGGCAGGGTCGTGGTGGTGGAGAATGAGGAGTTTGAGGTCAGCTCCAAGATCGTCACTGTTGAGGGCGAGACTGTCCGGGAGGGCGTCAGGAGATACCGCCGGGTGGAGTCGGAGTCCGCACGATCCCTCAAGGTCAAGCGCTTTGACGGTGAGGGGCTGATCTCGCCGGAGTACGCCAAGCTCATTGACAGGAAATACTGCGGACGCCACATCCACCACTCTTTCCAGATCCGTCTGCCCTTCGTCAAGGGGATGCTCCATGAGGTGGACTTTAAGAACTTCCTTCACAGCGCCGGTTGCAGTCACGTCACGGACATCTGGGGCGTCCGCCATCCGGTGGACGGCGTGGACGTCATCCTCACCCGGAGCATGGTCAAGGGTCTTGGGTGGATGGAGGAAAACCATCTCAGCTGGAATGGTTACTGGGAGCGGTTTGAGGAGTATGACCACGCCCTCTACGTCACCAACGCCGGCAAGCCCAAGCCGGAGCGATACACGGAGCTCAACTACCAGTTCCTGAACACGCTGTCCATGACGGAGGAGGAATTTAGACCGGCTGACCTGCCGCTGGGGTGGACGTACAGCCCAGGCATCGACGTGCGCCGGTGGATCACCAAGGCCACGGAGCAGAGATACTACGACCTGTGCGCAAGCCCCGCATACAGACTGTCCGTTTTTACGGAGGGAAACGACATTCGGGCGAAGGCGCTTCGTAAGAATCCGCTGTTCATCAATGAGCCGGTGTTCACCGACCAGCTGGACGCCATGGCCAAGCACACCCTGAAGCAGTACGCCCTGGGACGGCTGTTGGTGGAGGGGGACAACCGCTTTCTCTCCGGCGACCTTTTGGAGTTCCTGACTTTCCTGATTGATCACGCCGAGGCGCTCCGCAATGCGGACAGCCGGCAGAGAACATTTTACAGCGCCGCCATGAGCACGCACTTCAAGCCCAACTCCTATTACGCCCCCGGAGCGGCGTATGAGCCGGGGGACGCCTGCACACTCCTGCGCAATCCCCACATCGCCCGGAACGAGGAAATACAACTTGAGCCTTACGGCAAGGTGGAGAATATGCGGAAATATTACCTCGGCCACCTGACGGACGTGGTGATGGTAGACGCCAGCATGTTGGCCGCGGAGCGGCTGGGCGGCGCGGACTACGACGGGGATATGGTCAAGACCATCGCTGACCCGGTCCTGAACCGGTGCGTGAAGCGAAACTACGAGCTCGGCCACATAGACAACTGGGACAACCTCCCGCTTCTCTTTATCCCCTCCGAGGAGCCAGTGATCCGTGACGCCAACGACTGGCATGACCGGTTTGTCACGGTCCGGGATACTTTTTCCTCGCGGGTGGGGCAGATCTGCAACGCCGCTTTTGACAGGAGCGTCATCGCCTACGATGAGAACTCCGCCGCCGAGGAACGAGAGCGGTACAGGCAGGAGACGGAGACGCTGGCTATCCTGGTGGGGCTGGAGATCGACGCGGCCAAGAGCGGCGTCAGGCCGGATCTGGATGAATACCTGAAGCATAAAACCGTGCGGCGAAGTGGATTTTTGAAGTACAGGACACTCTTGGAGGACGGAAGTGTTGAGCAAAGGCGGAAGATCATCGAGTCCACCGATTGGAGCGCCATCAGCTCCAACGTGGAGAAGCTGCCGTACTACGCCTATATGCTCCGGGAGCATACGCCGAGGTTGAAGCCGAAGCCGGCGGAGGACAGAGAGCTTTTCTCGTTTGCTGTTGATTCCGACTGGAAGAACGAACTTGACCCAAAGCTCCTTTACGCTGTTGACGGCCTCCTTCGGGACTACACCGCCTGTCTATCCCGTATCCGGGCCTGCAAAGCGCCCATCAGGAGCAGGAGGAGGGAGAACGACATCCGCCGCATCCTGTACTCACGAGGACAGGAGGACGGATTTGACGTGGACGAGCTGTACGCCACGTTTTCGGCGCTGGAGCCGCAGAGAGTGGCGGACTTGCGCCGGGAGCTGGTGGAGCGGAGCTGGCACTTTATGAGCCGCGAGGACAGATATGATTTCCTGTTAGAGCTTCTGCCGGAATTTGAGGAGTGGTTCGACCTGCTCACGGATTTCCGGGTGGGCGGATACCGGGTCCTTGGTGACCTGATTTGTGACATTGACGACGAGAATACCGCCACGGAGCGAAAGCGGCTTCACCGGGATACGGACTCCCCCGCTTTCACGGCCATGATGGACGGATACGAGAACAAACCGTATTCCCAAAACTACCGGGAGGCAGTGGCGGAGGTGTGCCGGAAGGTGCTTACGAAGATCGTAAAGCCCAGGCTGGCTGTGCGGTACGTGGTGGCGTTAGGCAAACGGAATCTGTTGTGGGACCTGCTGCCGGAGCAAATTGAGAAGGAAGCGCGGAGGTGGACGCCGGATGATTAATGAAGTGGAGGAATTTCAGTGCTATACCGGCACGGTGGAGTATGCCGCCGCCGGCAAGAAGGACGTGGCGTGGATGCGTCGGTTCACCTTCGATATGCTGGAGCACTTTGAGGGCTTTGGCCGGGTGCTGACGATTATAGCGAGGGGATACATGTTCGATAGCGACACACCAGACATAGACCGCGCCCGCCGCGCACTTCTGGCCTGGTGCAGTATCCCGGACAGCAAAAAAACCAGCCCCAGGGAGGGCTGGCAGTTTAAAAACTATTTTCCTGAGTTGAATTTAGAGTTTCCGGCTTTGGTGGACCCGGAGGGCAGGGGATGGCTTTACCGGCACGTCCACAGCATGATCTCCTTCGTCCGGGCGAATCCCAAGATTACCTCCGCTCACGCGCAGAAGCATTGTGAGACACTGGCAAGCTCCTTCGATGCCGCTTGGCGCAACAAAGTCGTCCAGCTCCAGGTTCCCATCTTTTCTTCCGCCGATAACGCATGGCTTATGAACCTGGACGGTGTCTTGGCAGACGCTCTGGAGCTGGGGCCGCTGCGGGACACGGAGATTTCCTTCACCGACAAGCAGCTACTTCAAATCGCCGCCGTCACGCCTCCCGGCGTTCCCGTGGAAGCCGCCCAGACGCTCATTGCTTACTGCCTCGCCAACAAACCCGCCGACTCCGAATGGGTCGTTCTCCCTGTCACCAACTTTGACGCCTGGTTCGGCACCACCAGCTTCAGCCGCAAATGGCTCCCGGCGCTGGACGGGAAGATCATTCAGAGAGATACGCAAAGTTTTGGGGTGTGCAGGGTCAAGGTGCGTCTTTTTGGAAGTGGAATTCTACAATTATTCATTTGATTTTACAATACATCAGGTGGTAAGGGCGGTACAATGGGGAAAAAGGAGGTGCCGGGATGGCAGATTGGAAAATCACTGATATCAAGGTAGAGAATCAGACCGCGGAATATGCCACCGACGAGCGGAGCCCAAGAGTGGCCTTTGGACTGGAGAGCGGGAGGCCGGGGGCGTGTCTTGCGTCCGCAGAGATCGTGCTGGGGGATGTCCGGGCGGAGACCGTGGTACAGACCGGGGTCAGGCTGGAGGGGGCTCTGCGGGAGCCCTTCAGCCAGGTGCCTCTGGTCATCACCGCCCGGGACGACCTGGGGAATGAAGCCCGGGAGTCCCGGCTGGTGAGGACCGGACGGATGGGCTTGCCCTGGGAGGCCCGGTGGATCACAGACGGGGCCTATGAATTCGGAGAGACGGAGTCGCCTCTGCCCATGACCTTCCGAAAGCGATTCTCCTGTCGCCAGGGGCTCCGCCGGGCCTGGGTGACGGCCACGGCCATCGGTGTCTATGAGCTGTCGATCAACGGCGTCAAAGCGGGGCGGGACTACTTCGCCCCGGGGTACACCACATACAAGACCAATCTGCAGTACCAGCTCTACGATGTGACGGAGCTTCTGCAAGCGGATAACGAAATCACCGCCGTGGTGGGGGGCGGCTGGGCCGTGGGGCGGTTCACCTACAACAGCCTCACCCGCATCAGTGCCCCCCGGCAGGCCCTGCTGCTGGAGCTCTTTTTGGAGTATGAGGACGGGGCCCGGGAGAGGATCGTCACCGACAGCAGCTGGCAGGTGACGGAGGAGGGGCCCTATCGCTGGGCGGACTTCTACGACGGGGAGACCTACGACGCCACTGTGGACCCGGAGACGATTGCCTGGTGCCCGGCGGAGGAGACCGAGCCGGAGCTCCACCCAGACATCCGCCTCCAGTATGGGCCGCCGGTGCGGGTCCAGGGCATCATGCGGCCGGTGGAGGCCTTCCGGGGGCGGAACGGCCAGATGATCTACGACTTTGGCCAGAACTTCGCCGGGGTCATCTCCCTGGACATCCGGGGCCGCCGGGGCCAGGTGATCACCGTGCGCCACGCGGAGACGCTCTTTGACGGAGACATCTGTACGGCCTCCAACCGCACCGCCAAGGCCACGGCCAGGTACGTCTGCCGGGAGGGCCGCCAAACCTACTCCCCCCAGATGACATACATGGGCTTCCGATACGCGGAGGTGGACGGCATCGACCCCGGGGACGTGGAGGTCTCCGCCCTGGTGTTGCACTCGGACCTCCGGGAGACCGGGGACTTCACCTGCTCCGACCAGCGGCTGAATCGGCTCCAGAGCCTCATCCGCTGGAGTGGCAAGTCCAATCTCTTTGAGGTGCCCACCGACTGTCCCCAGCGGGACGAGCGCCTGGGCTGGACCGGGGACATCTCCGCGTTCGCCCCCACCGCCTGCTACGGGTTCGACATCAGCGGCTTCCTGGACAAGTGGCTCCGGGATGTGGCGGCGGAGCAGGCAGAGGACGGCGGCATTCCCTTCGTGGTCCCCAACATTGAGAGCCTGGGGCCCTCCGTTCCCACCGCCTGCTGGGGCGACTGCTGTATCCTGGTACCCTGGGCGGAGTATGAGGCCCGGGGGGACCTGGAGCTTCTGCGACGGATGTACCCGGTGATGAAGAAATATTTGGGCTCCGTGGAGCACTGGGCAGGGGCCCACGCTCCGGAGGACCCGGCGCAGAAACGGGTCTGGAAGCTGTTGTTCCAATTTGGGGACTGGAACGCCCCGGGGCTCACCCCCCAGCAATGCATGGACCGGGGGCCCTGGGTGGGCACTGCCTTCTTCGCCCGTACCAGCGCCATTCTGGCAGAAACTGCGGGACTTCTTGGATACCGGGAGGACCAGCAGGCCTTTGAGTCCCTGAACCGGGAGGTCCGGGAGACATACCTCAACGTGTTCACAGACGGGAGGGGGACGCTCACCCCGGAGGAATTCCAGACGGGCTATGTGCTCCCTCTGGCCTTCGGCATCGCGGAGGGGGACAGCGCCGAAACCATGGCGGAGAACCTGGCCCGGCTAGTCCGGGAGAACGGGGACCACCTGTCCACGGGCTTCACCGGGACGCCCTGGCTGCTGTTCGCCCTGGCGGACCACGGCCAGCCGGAGGCCGCCTGGCGGCTGCTCTATCAGGACACCTGCCCCTCCTGGCTCTATGAGGTCAATAACGGGGCCACCACCTTCTGGGAGGGCTGGGACAACATCCCGGAGGACGCCCCGGTCCACGACGCCCGCCACTGTGTCTCCGACAGCGGGGTGTCCTTCAATCACTACGCCTACGGGTCCGTGGGGGCCTTCCTGTACCGCCGGGTCCTGGGGCTGGAGCCCCTGGAGGCCGGGTACAGGCGCTTCCGGGTGCGGCCTCTGTCCGGCGGCGGGCTTACCTGGTGTCAGGGCGGCTTCGACTCCCCCTACGGGAGGATCCGGGTCCGCTGGGAACTCCGGGAGGGCACTATGGAATTTACGCTGGACGTGCCGGTGTCCACCCAGTGTGAGGTCACCTGGCCCGACGGCAGGACCATGACCCTGAGCTCCGGGTACCATGTGGTCCGGTAAAACGATCACGGGTGGATCTCAAATCCGCCCGTGACACTGTCCGATATACTGACGCGCCGCCCCTTCCGATTGGGGCGGCGCGTTTTGGTCATTTCCGGTGTTCCTTCCTGTACTGCAGCGGCGTGACACCGTACTGCTTTTTGAAGACGTTCTGGAAGTAGCTCTGGCTGGAGAAGCACAGGTAGTTGCTGATCGCGGAGAGGGAGTTGTCGCTGTAGATCAGCAGATGGGCGGCGTCCTCCAGCTTGCACTGGGCGATGTAGGCGCCCACGCTGACGCCCACCTCCTTTTTGAACCGGGTCAGGAGGTAGGAGGGGCTCCGGCCGATGAAGTCCGCCACGTCGGTGACGGCCAGCTCCTCGTTGGTGTGCTCGTGGATGAAGCTCATGCACTGATAAATCTCCTGGGAGATCCCCTCGGGGGCCCTGTTGCTACCCAGGCGGCGGCAGAAGTCCGTGACCATCAGGAACTCCAGCCGCTCCACCTCCGCCAGGGTCAGACACTTCTCGCACTCCCGGATATAGCTGTCCTGGAGCTGATAGGCCAGCTCCAGGTCCAGCTTCCCCGGGATGGCGGCCAGCTGGACCACCTTGGTCACGGTGACGATGAACAGGTCCTTGGCCTGCCGGAGGGGGGAGTCGGCGAGACTGCCGGGGTAGATGTTGGCGGTGCCGTTCTCCGCCAGGAAGCTGTGGAGCCTGTCCACGTCCCCTGCCCGGATCATGGCGAAGAGCTTCTGCTCGAAGAGGTAGGAGTTGTGGGAGGTGGCCTCCCGGTTCTCCCGGGCCTCCATGATGCTCCTGGTCTGCTGGGAGCGCAGGTCAAAGGCCCGCTCCGCGTCGTTCAGGCCGAAGTGGCCCGCCGGGTCCACGAACTCCCCGGTGAGGCAGTAGTGGAGGAAGCAGATGTTCTGGAGAAACCGGATATAGCTGATCTCCGAGGCGGCGTACAGCAGAGCCCGGGCTGCGTCCTCCTGATCAAAGGGGATGAAGGCCTCCCGCATGTAGGCCCGCAGGATATCCTCGCTGGCTGGGACAGAGTAGGCCGGACCCAGGACCACGGAGCATCCGTCGGGCAGGAGGACCCAGCCGTACATCCCCTGGGACTCGGTGATGAAGAGGTCGGGATTCCTCTGCCCGCCGCCCTTGGGGAAGATGTTCCAGAAGCTGGTAGGCAGAAAGGGGTAGGTGACCTCCATCTGCCCGTCCGGGTCAAAGCAGCTGACCGGGATACCGGTGGCGTTATAAAATAGGGCGCAGCAGTCGGTGATCCGAACGTCCATGGTGTCTCCTTTCCCCAATCATACGTTGACGGCGGTGCTTTGGAGCTTGTCGGCTCTCTCTAAGAGCCGGAGAAGATGGCCCGCGGCAGTCTCCAGGGTCTCCCGGGTCAGCCGCCCCTCCCGGAGTCCCTTCAGAATCTGACGGATCACCGGGGGTCCCCCGGGCATGACGATGTCGTTGCCAGCCGCCAGGGCGTCGACTCCGTCCACCACCGTGTCCATGTCACCCCAGTCGGTGACCACCGCCCCATCGAAGCCCCACTCCTCTCTGAGGACGTGAGTGCACAGGTCCCGGCTCCCCCCGGCGAAGGTGCCGTTGATCTTATTGAAGGAGGTCATGAGGCAGGCGGTGCCCCCCTCCCGGACCAGCCTCTCAAAGGGACGCAGATAGAGCTCCCGCAGGGTCCTCTCCGTGAGGATGGAGTCTGCGGCGTCATAGCGGAACCTGGCACTGCCCCGGCGGTAGGTCTCCTGCTCGTTGGCGGCCATGTGCTTGGGGCAGACCAGCACCGGGTGGCTCTCCTGGACCCCCCGGGTCACGGCCAGGGCCAGCTCGGCGGTGAGGAACGGGTCCTCGGAGTAATATTCAAAATTCCTCCCGCCCAGGGGGTGGCGGTGGAGGTTTACCGCGGGCCCCAGCCAGACGTTGACGCTCTGGGCCTCGCACTCCCGGCCGATGGCCTCCCCGAAGTCGTAGAGCAGGGGCCGGTCAAAGGAGCAGGCCGCCAGCATCTCCGTAGGCCAGGCGGTGCCTCCCACCCCGGAGGGGCCGTCCTTGTAGTAGACGGAGTGGATCCCCCGGTCCGGCATGGCCGGGGACACATACCCCGGCAGGCCCGTGGGGTGGTCGCTGACCGTCAGGGGCTCCCCGTCTTCCCCAGTGAGCGTCGGCGGGGCATCCACGGCCATGATGGCGGCGAAGGGGATGCCAGGGCCGTAGCCCACACAGAGGGAGGCCAGCTCCTCATCGGTGAGGTCGCTGAGGTCCGGCAGGGGCGTGATTTCGCTCTCAATGGCAGGGTGGATGTCGGCCACTGTCAGCAATATCTCCCCCGGCTCCTCCGGAGGGAGGGGCGTGTGGGGGGCCTGGAGAAATTCCAGCTTCCCCCGGTTGCAGGGTCGTAGACCCAGACGGTTTTCACAGACCTCCAGAAGGATGTCCTCCCGGACGCGAATTTTTGCGGATAGGCTCAGGGAATCCGGCCCGCCGCCGGTGAACAGCTCGTACAGGCCCGCCTCAATGACCCAGGCGGCATCCGCCTCCCGGTAACAGGCCAGCTCCCGCCAGGGGACGAGGACCGTGACCGTGACGGTCTCCCCCGGGGACAGCTCCGGGGTCTTCTCAAAACCCGCCAGAGCCCTGGGTGCCCGGCCGCTGGCGGTGCCCTGGGGGGACACATAGAGCTGGACCGTCTCCCGTCCCGGGACGCGGCCCGTGTTGCGGACCGATACGGTGACTCGGAGGCACGCCTGGGTCTTCTCGGCGGAGAGGGGCGTCACGGCGAAGGCGGTGTAGCTGAGGCCGTGGCCGAAGGGATAGAGGGGCCGGAGGCCCATGGCGTCGAAACCCCGATAGCCCATTAGGATATCCTCATGATACACCGTCACGGGACTTTTTGCAAACCCCCGGCTGCCGTTTTTCTCCGGGTCCAGGCCATACTTTTCGTAGGTAAGGATGGAGTCCGGGTCATCCTTGTTGAAGGAGAAGTGGCGGGCGGAGGGGACGTCCTCCAGGCGGCGGGGCACGGTGAAGGCCAGCTTGCCGCTGGGGCTGATCCGGCCCGTGAGAAGCCGGGCCAAAGCCGCCCCGCCCTCTTGACCACAGACGCCGATGTACAGGATGCTCTTGATTGACGGCCAGTCCTCAGTCCAGGACAGGTCCACGAGGCCGTTGATGTTCAGGATCAGCGCCACCTTCGGAAAGGCGCCGCAGACCCTCTGGACCAGCTCTCTCTCAGAGTCCGAGAGGGTGTAGTCCCCCTCCATGCGTCTGTCGCACTCCTCCCCGCCTGAGTCCCGGCCCAGGAACAGGAGGGCGGTGTCAGTGAAGCGCCGGGCCTCGGCGATGAGGTCATCCGGCACCTGCGGCTCCGGCTTGGGGGGATGGTACTTCCCGAAGATCTCGTACATGAGCCCGCAGGCCAGGGCGTGCTTGAAGGCCTCAGGCTCCGGGGTTTCTGGCTCTTGGGGCGGGACCGCCTCCCGGTAGAAGGCCGCGAGTCCGGGGCAGGGCTCGATCCCCGCCGCCTGGCACTCGTCCAGGAAGCCGCGGACCGGCTCGTAGGTGTCCACGGAGCCGGAGCCGTTGCCGGAGTAGACAGTCTCCAGCTGGGTGCGGCCAAAAAAGGCGGCACGGCTGGGTACAGGTAGAGGCAGAAGGCCGTCGTTTTTCAGCAGAACGGCGGAACTCTCCACGATGGCGCGGGCAAGGGTCTTGTTGTCCATGGTCAAACCTCCTCCACATCGCTCTTGGCGTAAAAGGCCCGGTCCCGGCCCCTGATCCAGGCGTTCTCTGTGACCCGGAAGGAGCCCGTCAGGCGGATGTCCTCGCTGGAGGCGCCGATCTTCAGGGTGAACTCCCCCGCCTCCACCTTCCAGCGCATCTCCCGGTCCAGGAAGGCCGTCTGGGAGGCCCGCAGGGTGAAGATGACCCGCTTTGCCTCCCCGGGAGCCAGGTCCAGGCGTCGGAAGCCCACCAGCTCCAGCACAGGCCGGACCATGCTGGCCCACTCGTCGGTGATGTAGAGCTGGACCACGTCGGAGCCCGGGACGGCGCCGGTGTTCCTCACGGTGACAGAGACGCTGATCGATCCCTCAGGGCTAATCTCCTTTTCGGAAAGCTCCAAATCGGTAAAGTCGAAGCTCGTATAGCTAAGGCCGAAGCCGAAGGGATACCGGGGGGCGTGGGGTAGATCCACATAATTGGCAAAGCCGATGCTGCCACTCTGGTGCCAGGCCGAACCACGGGGGTGGTTGTAATAGACGGGGATCTGCCCCGCCGACCGGGCCACGGTCACAGGCAGGTGTCCGCCGGGGTCCATGACCCCCAGCAGGGCGTCTGCCACCGCCTGGGCCCCGGTCTCCGCCGGGCTCCAGCACTCTAAGATGGCGGAGAGGTACCTGTCGGCGGCGTCGCTGGAGATGGGCCGCCCGTCGAAGTGGACGCCGATGAGGGGCACCCCCAGGGCGGAGGCCTCCTCCATAAACCGGTCCTGACAGGCTGGAAGGTTGATGTCCGAGGCGTCCACCCCCTCCCCCATGGAGGCCAGAGAGCAGGTGCCGTGCTTGCCACCAAGGGTGAGAATGGCGGCATCGGCGTGCCGCACCGCCTCCAGGGCCTCCGGGAAGCGGGACCGGTCCTCCCCGGCGATGGGGTAGCCGTAGGCATAGACGATTTTGACCCCCGGCAGACGGTTTTGGAGTTCCGTCAGGAGGCTCACGCAGTCAGGCTTCTGGCGCTCTAAGATGGTGTCCAGCTCCGGGGTCTCGTCGGACTGGATGGAGGTGCCGGGGACCGTGACGATGTCCGCCGGGTCTGTCTGTACCGTGCCCGCCACCCCGGCGATGGAGTTGGCGGCGGCGAAGGTGGACTCCTGCATACACAGGTGCGTGTACCCGCCGAACATCTTCCGGGCAGAGGCGGCGTGGGGGCCGATGACGGCCAGGGTCTTGATGTCCTTGGAGAGGGGCAGGGCCCCGTCGTTTTTCAAAAGCACCAGGGACTCCCGGGCAGAGCGCAGGCTCAGCTCCCGGTCCTCCGGGCGGACCACGGCGGAGCGGAGCGCCTCCCCCGCCAGGGCGAAGGGGTGCTCAAAGAGGCCCATGCGGAATTTGGCCGTCAGGACCCGGAGCACCGCCCTGTCCAGGACCGCGCTGTCGGCCTCTCCGGTCTCGAAGAGCCGCCGGAGCTCCGGGCCAAAGCCGGTGGTCTCGGGAAGCTCCACATCCATACCGGCCTCCATGCACCGCAGGCCCGCCTCCCCCAAGATCTCGCCGATGCGATGGGTCTCAAAGACCTGGCCCACGGCGCCGTAGTCGCTGACGGTGACGCCGTCGAAGCCCATCTCCCCTCGGAGCAGGTCCGTCAGTATCCCCTTGGATGCCGACACGGGCTCCCCGTCGATGGGGCAGTAGCAGGGCATGATGCCGTGAAGGTCCGCTTCGGCGATGGCGGCCTGGAAGGGCTTTCCGAAATTCTCTACCATGGGCCGGGGCGGGATCTCGCTGACGGTGCCGTGGATGCCCCCCTGGGCGGTGTGAAAGGCCAGGAAGTGCTTGGCCACGCAGTCCGCCCGGCGGCTGTCCGTCCCGGTTCCCTGGGCCCCCCGGGTGTAGGCCGCGCCCATGGCGGAGGCCAGCGCCGGGTCCTCGCCGTAGGACTCCCCGGTGCGGCCAAAGCGCGGGTCACGGGCCACGTCCAGCACCGGGGCGAAAATGCGGGTGATGCCGCAGGCCGTTTCCTGCCGGGCCACGGTCCGGGCAATTTCCTCCTCCAGCTCCGGGTCGAAGGAGGCGCCCCGGGCGATGCCAGAGGGGAAGCTGGTGGAGTCCTGGATGAAGGCCCCGCAGAGCCCCTCCATGTGGAAGATGGCGGGAATCCGGTGGGGACTGGCCTCCAGCACGATCTCCTGGACCCGCCTCTGCCAGGCGGCGGCCTCCTCCAGCGTCTTTATGCCCCGGACCTCTAAGGTGCTGACCTCGCCGATGCCGTTTTGTACATGCTCCCGGATGTATTCATAGTCCGTGACAAGGGGCCCGAAGGGGAAAATGCCGTTCACCTGGGCCATTTTCTCCTCCAGGCTGAGATCGGCAAGGAGCGCGGCGGCGCGGTCCTCAGGGCTGAGCGAGACGTTGAGATAGTTTTCCATAGTTCAATTCCCTTTTTTCAAAGTAAGTTTTTTCGCGGCCTGCACGATCCTGGCGGCGCAGGTCTCCAGCTCCTCCCGCGTGAGGCATCCCGAGCCCAGCGCGTCCAGGATGCCCCGCACATCGGCTTTGGAGCCGGGCATGATCAGGTCGTTCCCCGCCCTGACGCACTCTCCGGGGTCGGAGCAGCCGTATTTTTGGGAGGCGCCGAAATCCAGCATCCCGTCGGAGGTAGTGCCCCAGTCGGTCATCACCAAGCCCTTGAACCCCCACTCCTCCCGGAGAATTCCGGTGAGAAGATTGAAGCTGTTGGCGGTGTGGATGCCGTTCAGAAGATTGTAGGAGCTCATCAACGCCTCCGGCTGTGCAGTGCGCACTGCAGTTTCAAAGCCTCTGAGATAAATCTCTCTGAGCGCACGCTCACTGACGTGGGCGCACACATGCTGACGGTTATCCTCCTGATTGTTGCAGGCGAAGTGCTTGATCGTCGTGCCCCGTCCCGGATGGCGCTGGACGCCCGCCGTGTCCGCGGCGGCACAGAGTCCCGCCAGGAACGGGTCCTCGGAGTAATATTCAAAGTTTCTGCCGCACAGAGGGTTCCGATGGATATTCATCCCCGGAGCCAGCCACAGGTTGACGCCGAACTCCTCCATCTCGCTGCCCACAAGGTCTCCCATATCTTCAATCAGCGGAAGGTTCCAGCTCTGCGCCAGAGCTGTGGCTATGGGGATGGCTGTGCAAAACTGATAGTGCGTGACACTGCCCTCCGGGACAGGCTGCTCAGGCCAGCCCTCCAGGTCCTCCACCGGCGGTTTCCACTCGGTGACCACTTTCCCGTCGGGGTCCACGCGAAATTCCCGCTCCAACCGCAGTCCGGCAGGACCATCGGCGGTGGTGATGTTTGAGATGCCTCTGCTGTCCATAAGCGCCGAGGTGGTGTCCCCTGCACCGCCGGGGACCAGGTTGGAGGCGTTCCCAATGATCGACGTCTCTCCGTCGCCGTATCTGGCGGAGCCCACGCAGAGTGTCGCCAGCTCTTCATTTGACAGATCCGTTACGCGGCTCCGGTCCACAGCGGTGTGCGTATGCTCCGTGAGGTTGACACATTCGGGCTCAATGGCGATACGCACTGCGGAGGCTGTCTCCCTGGGATCATCTGCAAAACGAAAACGCTCCGTGTCTCTGGCGGTCAGTTCCTTCATGGGAACATCCAGGGAAAGCCTGTTTTCACATTGCTCCGTGACGATTTCCCCATTCAATGTGAGCACTGCGGCCACATGGGTATCCCGGGAGTGACGGCCCACACGGACCGTGTACTCCCCAGGCTCCAGGATCCAGGCGGCCCGCGATTCGTCGTAGGAGGCCAGGCTCCGCAGAGAGAAGGAGACAGGCACCCGCTCACTCTCTCTGGGGGCAAGCTCCGAGGTCTTGGCAAACCCCGCCAGACCCTGGACCGGCTTTTCCAGCCTTCCGTCAGGGGCGGAGACGTAGACCTGTACGACCTCCTTCCCCGGCCGCTTTCCTGTGTTGGTGACCAGGGTAGAAATTTCGACCTCTTCGCCCTGGAGCGCCACATTTTCCGCCGTCATATCAAAGGATGTATATCCCAGCCCGTATCCGAAGGGATAGGCGGGAGCTTTGCCGAAGGCATCGAACCAGCGGTATCCCACATAGATGCCTTCGGTGTAGTATTCGTCATCCAGATCACCGTTCATGTGGCTGAAGCTCATGGCGTTGGGATAATCCTCATATCTTTGCGCCCAGGTGGTACTCAGCCTCCCGGAGGGATATGCTCTGCCGCTGAGGATGTCCGCCAGGACATGACCCGTATCCGAACCCAGCTGGCTCAAAAGAAGCAGCGCGCCGATGCCGGTGGTCTCACGGAGAAAGCCTGTGTCTATCACACCGCCCACGTTGAGTACCACAATAAGATCACCGTATCTGGCTGAAAGACGCCTGATGGATTCTTTCTCGGCCTCACTGAGGTAGTAGTCCCCCTCAGTGAGCTTCCTGTCCGCGCCCTCACCGGAGTTTCGGGAGATCACATAGACTACGGCGTCCGCAAGGGTCGTCTCCACGTCCTCCGCCGTCACCACGCTCGGAGTGGGCATGACATAGGGCTCAGTGAAGAAAAACTGCCACGCCTTCATAGGCCCCAGCTCCTGCAGAGCACGGGCCGCCCGGTCCTGGTATTCCTCCCTGGATGCCTCGACCTGAGCGTCGAATCTATCCAGAACGGTCTTCGTGGTCACGGTATACCCGGCTGCCTCCAGCCCTTGCTCCACGTTCACGATCTCACGGACATTCACATCCCCTGAGCCCGTACCGCCGCGGACCGTGTAGCGGGCTCCGCCTCCGAACAGGGCGATTTTCTTTTTATGTTCCGACAGGGGAAGTACGCCGCAGTTTTCCAATAGGACCGCACATTCCGCCGCGGCGCGGCGCACACGAACGCGGTTCCCGGTCTCACGTTCAGAGGGGTCAGGATTTGTTCCAGCAAAAATCACTGCCATTTTGTTCACTCCTTATGTTGTAATTCCTCGGCACTATCTTCTGAGTCTTCTGTCTCATAGAGGCTGAACACTCTCCGGAAGGGGATCGAATTCAGATACGCTTGCAGGGCAAACAGCAGAAACAGCCAGAGAAAGAAGATAAAATAGAAGACCTGGGGAAAGAACACCGCCAAAATCAGCGGCAGCCCGTTGATGACTGTGACCACGACTGTGTTCACGGGGAAGGTCACCGCCAGCTTCAGGGAGTTTTTCAGGGTGTTCTTCACCGTGTTGTCAAACCGGGCGAACACCGGGAACACGTAGGTGAACAGCACCGTGTGGACCGCAAGGGCGATGTAGACCACATACCGGCCCGGCTCCCAGATCCCTAAATCCATGTGATTATATAGGTATAGTATAAGGAGGATGAACCCGCCTGACAAGCCCCAGATCAGGGTCAGGATCACGGACTGGCCGAAGTGGGACTTGAAGGCCGCGAGGTAACTGCGGACGATCTTATACTCCTCATCCCGCGCCATTTTCAGCGTCACAGAATACAGCGCCGATGTTGCGGCTCCTATGGTGAATAAAGGGATGCATGTCAGAACGTACAGCACATTCAAAACGAACAGGTCGGCAAACCGGTTGATCCACTTGGTGCCGGGGCCGTCGTATGCGAAGAAGGACGCCATAAGGTTCACGCTCCTTGAATGGTCGATTTTAAAACGCCCCGCCGGTCGTAATTTTCCGGCGGGGTGATGGAGGGGGAATAAAAATGAAATTATCCGTTATCCTTTTATGCCGCCCATCTGCACTCCGGCAACGAAGTATTTCTGGGCGAAGGGGTAGGCGCACAGAAGGGGCAGGGTGCCGATGATGGTGACGCAGTATTTCACCAGGTTCGCGGTCATGTTGGAGGCGTTCTCCGCGTCCTGCTGGGTGGCGATTTTCGAGGTGTCGTTGTTGATCAAAATCTCCCGCATGAACAGGGCCAGGGGCCACAGGTCCCGGCGCTTGGGGAGATAGATGCTGGCGTTGAACCAGTTGTTCCACTGCATGATCACGTTGAACATGATGATGACGGCCACGGTGGCCTTCAGCAGCGGGGTCAGGATCACAAAGAGGATGGTGAGAGGTCCCGCGCCGTCAATGGTGGCGGACTCCTCGTAGGCCGCCGGCAGCTGGTCGAAAGCAGACTTCATCATCATGATGTAGAAGGCGTTGATGGAGCCGGGAATAATGATGGCCCAAGGCGTGTTCAACATCCCCAGGCTCTGGATGACCATATACCCGGGAATCAGGCCGCCGGAGAACATCATGGTGACCATGATGAAGAGCGCCAGAGGCAGAGAGAGCTTGAAATCCTTGTGGCTTAAGAGGAACCCGCCCACCAGGGAACCAAGAACCATGATGACGGTGGTGGCGACCACATAGAGGATGGTGTTGCCGTAGCCCGTGATGATGGACTTGTTGGACATGACCATCCGGTAGCCGTCCAGGGTGATGTCCCCCAGGGGCTTGAAAATGATACCGGAGTTGGCCATCAGCATTCTCGGATTCGAGAGGGAGGCCATCAGCACGTGCCAAATGGGAATGACACAGGCAAAGGAGAACAGGATCATAAAAGCATAGTTCAGAATATTGAATATCACTCGGCTGGGGGTCAGTTTTTCTACCATGTCGATCCTCCTCTCAGAACAGGGACTGCTCGGCGTACTTCTTGCTGATGGCGTTAGACGCCAGGAGCAGGATCAAGTTGACCACGGAGTTGAAGAGGCCCACGGCGGCGCCGTATCCGTACCGCCCTCCGTTAAGACCCACTCGGTACACATATGTCGAAATGACATCGGCGGTGGAGTAGATGGCGGTATTATAGAGGTTCAGGATCTTGTCGAAGCCGACGGTCATAAGCATTCCGCACTTGAGGATAAGCATACTGACCACCATGGGCTTGATGCCGGGGAGGGTGATGTGCCAGACACGCTGGAGGCGATTGGCGCCGTCGATGGCGGCAGCCTCGTGGAGCTCGCCGGAAACGTTCGTGATGGCGGCGATAAAGACGATGGAGCCGTAGCCAAGGCCCTGCCACTGGTCGGAGATCAGGTTGATGGCCCAGAAGTATTTGGGGTTCTGCAAGAGGTTTTGCCGTTCCACCAGTCCCAGGCTCACCAGGGCGTTTGTGATGAGGCCGTTGGTGGAGCAGAACTCGATCACCAGGCCGCAGAGCACGATGGTGGAGACAAAGTAAGGCATGTAGGAGATGGTCTGGACGGACTTCTTGAACCACTTGACGTAGATCTCGTTGATGAGCAGGGCGAAGACGATGGACAGAGGAAAGCCCACGGCGAGACCGAGAGCGGAGATGACGAAGGTGTTGCGCAGAATCTCCAGGAAGTTGGGGGCGGTGAAGAAGTCAATGAAGTTCTTAAAGCCCACCCATGTGCTGCCAAAGAAGCCGCGGGCCGGTTTGAAGTCCTCGAAGGCCATGAGGAGACCGAACATGGGAGCATAGTTGAAGATCAGGAAGTAGAGCACCAGGGGAATAGCGAGGAAATAAAGAGCCTTGTAACGCTGAAAGTTCCGCTTCCAGGAACCGGGCTTCGCCAGCTTCACAGGCTCCTGCCGAGCCGCTGTTTTGACTGCCAAATGTCTCACTCTCCTTGTTCAATTTTAAGGGTCACCCTCCCCGTTTTACCGGGGAGGGGGGAAACATGCGTACTGTTGCGGTGTTCCGCGACGAAGATTTACCGGGCCAGATACCGGTCGTAGGCGGACTGGCGGGCTTCCAGCAGATCCTGAAGGCCCAGGGCGTTGAGCTGGTCGAGGTATGCCTTCCAGCTGTCCTCGTTGAGGCGCTCGGTACCGATGATGAACTTGGGAACCATGGTGTTGACATAGTCGTTGACTGTGGTATAGACGGCGTTGAATTTCTCGGACTCCTCCGGGTTCATCTGGCCTGCGGCGCCGGGGAGGACACGGGCGTTGCCGTATGTCTTCCACACCGCGTCGGCGTTGTCCTCGGCGTCATCCAGATAGGTGCGCTCCTGGTTGGCAGGCCAGTCGTGGCAGGTTTCATCCAGACCGCCCATGAGGCGCTGACCGGTGAAGGACATGGGCTCCAGGCCCAGCTCGGCGGCGTTCTGATACCAGTCGGCCACGCAGATATTGCCGTTCTCATCGAACCAGTAGGCGCCGTCGGTGTAGCCCATCTCCTTGTAGAGATCATCGTTAGCGGCCTGCTCGGCGTTGAGGCCCCGGTTCATCATCAGGGCGCCCTCCTGGGTGTAGAGGTAATCCATGAGCTTCAGGATGCGGGGCAGCTTGGCCGGATCCACAGAGGCGGCGATGCAACGGTGGGCGGCCACGATGTCCACGGAGACGTAGGAGGACGCTTCGGCAGCGGTGACGCCGTTGGCGGTATCCAGGGGAGCGGCCAGGGGCCGCACGTCCATGTTGAGGCCGTACTCAGGCAGGCTCATGCGGTCGGACAGCTGACCCAGCAGACCGAACCAGATGCCGGCGGCTCCGCCATAGGTCAGGGCGGTGTTGGGCAGGTAGAACATGTCGTTGGTGCGGCTGGCGAAGTCCTGATAGATGTAACCGGCCTCGTACCACTCATGCATCTTGGAAAGATAATTGTAGAAGCTGTCCTCAGCAGGAGCGAAGGTGACGGTCTTGCCGTCGGTGGTCAGTCCGATGGCGGGACCCACGCCCCAACCGGCCTGGAGCTCACCGGTGGCCATGTAGCCCACGGCGGGGAGGATCAGGCAGGCGGTGTCAGGCATACCGGTGGCCTCAAAATACTGCTTATAGAGGGGAAGCATATAGTCCCAGTCCTCCACGGTGGTGGGCTCGGCATTCCCAGAGGGGAAGGCTACGTTGCCGCCGGTCATGGTTTCCAGGATGTCCCGGCGGTAGACCATGCCGCCCCACTGGGTACGATCCACATCGTCCACATTGACCAGGCTGAACAGGTGTCCGTCATCGTCATAGACAGCCCGCTTCAGATCGGGGTTGGAATCCAGGAGGGCCTTGTAGTTGGGCATGTACTCGTCGATGTAGGGTGCCAGATCCAGGATGACCCCGTCCTCATAGAGGGTGCCGAAGGACTCGGTGCAGTAGGTCATGTTCATGATGTCCGTGTAGTCCTGGGTGCCCAGCATCAGCTGGAAGTTGTCGGCCTCGGAGCCCTTAGCGGGGGTCTGGAACTCCAGCTTCACGTTGAACATCTGGTCCAGGACCTTCACCACCGGGTTGTCGGTGAGGCTGTTGTAATACCTGTAGTCATCGGGGTACATCCAGTAGCTGATGGTGATGGTCTGGGACTCGTCGTCCTCGGGGAGCTCTCCCAGGTCGCTGTTCCCGCCCTTGCCGCAGCCGGCCAAGAGAGCGGTGAGAAGGGTGAGAGCCAGGATCAGGGCTAAAACGCGCTTACTCATTTTCATTTCCTCCATTTGAATATTTATTGGGCCGTAGAACAACTCCCGGCCTCATGTTGTCTGCATTATAGCAAACAAGAGGCCGGGAGTATTGCAATTATAATTTATTTATTGTAATTTTCGATTTGATTTACAATTTTCGCTCAGGCGATGGTCAGCCGGAACTGGATGCCGGGCAGCTCCGAGGGCATGGGGATCCGGGTCCACTCCCCGGAGAGTTCGCCCTCCACGGCGCCGATGACCTCCCCCACGGGGTCCAGGACCTCCAGCCGGGCGGAGGCTGCCTTCACCAGGAGCTCCCCTTCGGCGGTGTCAGCGCAGAGCTTGCCGTCGAAGCGGACCATGTTGACAGTGAGACCGTACATCTCCGCCACCGAGGTGAAGCTCTGTCCGTCGGTGCCGGTGGGGCCCATGGCGGTGATAAGGAATTCCTTGGCGCTCTCCAGGTCTCCCCCGGCGGCAGGCAGGACAGAGACGGAGATGCGCTCATTTTGGAACCGGGCGGCGATCCGGCCGGTGAGCTCCAGCTCCCCTGTGGGCGCGCCGGAGAAGAAGGAGCAGGCCGGTGTGCGGATGGTGAACCGGGCGTGGTCCGGGTCGAACTCGATCTCCCCGGTGTCGGAGATGAGCTTCCCGTCCACCAGGCCCGTGCCCTCCGGCAGAACACCCCAGGCCTTCATGGCCCGGTCAAAGAGGTCGGCCGCCCGGCGGTAGTCGCCGCCGCAGGAGACCTCCCCGATGTTGTCTATGACCAGGGCCCGGTCCCCCAGGTGGACCCCCGGCTCGATCTCCTCCGTGCCCCTGGCGGCCCGGGCCAAGCGGTTCCCGTCCCGGCTCCGGCGGAGGGCGTCCCGGTAGGGGCTCCATGCGTACCAGACGCCGTGTTTAGCCTGCCGCAGGTCCCCGATGTCCAGGAATCCGGCGTTGACGGCCACGTCCGCGCCGCCGGTGTAGGTCTCGCCCCCGTCCAGGAAGACGTTCCGGTACTGGCCGATGTAGGGCAGGAAGGTGGTGGTCATGGCGTGGAAAGGCGGCAGGCTCCGCAGGTCGTTCTGGGTGTAGACCATGTCAAAGCTGGTCCTGGCCGTGCTCACCAGGCCCTTCAGGAACATGGATGCCATGAAGCCCCACTGGCAGATCATGGAGGGGTCGTTGTAGCAGTCGAAGACGCTGAGGACCTGGTCGGCGGGCTCGTCCTCAATGCGCCCGGCGGTGTGGTGGTTGTAGACGATGAGGCCGTCCCAGTCGTTGAGGCAGGCGTAGGCCACGGTCTGGACGATGCTTGTGGAGTGGAAGGGGTGCAGTCCATACTCGTTCCACTCGCTGAGCATGAAGGGCTTGCCCCGGACGGCGGCCACGGCCCCGAAGCTCAGGAGGGTTGTCCCGGCGGATCCCACGCCCCGCTGGACCATCAGGGGGTTGGCACTGACGTACTCCGTGGGGCCGACGCAGGTGGTGACGCCTGTGTTGAAGGGCGGGATGGGGTGGTTGAAATAGCTGTTGTTCTCCATCAGGTCCCCGTCCATATGGCCGTACACGTCCGCCGCGCCGCCCAGGAGATTAGAGCAGACGATGGGGACCCGGACCCCCAGGCCGATGAGGAAGTCCTTCATGCGCCGGTAGTAGTTCCGGTTCATCCAGAGGCCGAAATCCATATAGTCCGCATACCTGGCGGGGCTGACGGGGCCGTCCCAGGGGCCGTTGGGGTCATTGGTAGGCTGGTGGAAGCTGCCCTGGACCACCTCCACGGTGTGCCGGGCCGGGTCCTCATCCTCCCGGAGGGCGCAGACGCCCTCATGGGTCCAGGCCTGGGCCAGGCGCTCCCGGGTGTGGTATTTCATCAGCAAGAACTCGTTGAACCGATCCCGGCGTTCCTGCCGGTAGCCCTCCAGCTCCGGATTGCCGTTGGTGTCGTCGGTGCCCTTGATGAAGGACTCCTCGTTGGAGATCTGGACGGTGACCACCGCCGGGTCATCCACCATCCGAAGGCCCGTGTAGGGGTTCACATGGCAGAGGAAGGTCCGGTCGTACTCTTGCTCCAGCTCGATGAGCCGCTTGTTCATGGTGGGGTAGCACTTGGCAGTGGAGGGGAAGGCGCCGGAGTAGTCCAGGCCGTCCCCAGGGACGAAGGACCGGGCCACTAAGGTGTCGATGTGCAGGTAGATGCCCCGCTTTTTCAGGGCGGCGAAAAGGTAGTCGAACCGGTCCAGGCCCTCCGGGTGAAATTTCCTGGACGTGCCGCTCTCATAGTCCAGCAGGGGGGCCTCCTTGGAGCAGGACCAGTCGGTGGGGCCGTCCGTGATGATGTTGTCGGCGGCGTGGAGGCGGATCACGTTGACACCCATGGAGGCAAACCGGGCGGCCACGAGCTCCGCCGTTTCGTGGTCGGGCATATTGGACCGGGCGGCGATGTTGAAGCCGATGAACCGGGCCCGGGTGCCGTCCTCAAAGAAGAAGTGCCCGTCCCGGACCTCCACAAAGCCGTGCTTCCCGGCGGGGGCGTCCAGCAGATGGGAGAAGTCCCAGTAGCCCCGATTGGGCTGGGCGATGGATATGCTCAGGTTCTTTTTCATGGATTTGCCTCCTTAATAATAGGTTTCTACAGATTTTCTCCGTTCTCTCTTATGATACTGGCGTACCAGAAGGCGGAGTCCTTGATGACCCGGCTCTGGTTCCGGAAATCCACATAGACCATGCCGTATCGCTTGTCGTAGCCCTCGGCCCACTCGAAGCAGTCAAAGAGGGACCAGTACAGGTAGCCCAGGACAGGGTACCCCTCGTCCACGGCCCGCTTCAGGGCCCTCAGGTGCCGGTGCAGGTAGTCCACCCGCTGGGGGTCGTGGACACAGCCGTCGATCATGACGAAGTCCGTGTTGGACAGGCCGTTGGCGGTGATGAGGACGGGCATCCTGTACCGCTCATAGTAGAAGCGCACCGCCCAGTAGAGCACCTCCGGGGTGATGGGCCAGCCGGTGGCGTTCCGGGGCATCCCGGGCCAGACCGCCGGATTGGGGCCCTCGTCCTCGTCGAAGTTCTTGGCCTTGAAGCTGTTGCACCCCAAAAAGTCCAGGGGCTGGCAGATGACGGCGTAGTCCTCCTCCGAGAGGACCGCGTCCAGCTCCGGCTGGGCTGTGCGGCTGAGGATGGGGTCCATCCACCAGCTGATGAGGCGGCAGTCCGTGCCCCGTGCAAAGTTCCGGGCCCGGGCCGCCTCGACGGCCTCCGGGGTGTCGTCCTCCGGCATCCACATATAGGAGTCCATGGCGATGCCCACCCGGGGCAGGGTCCTGGCCCGCTCCCGGATGATCCTCACCGCCTTGCCGTGGGCCAGCAGGACGTTCCGGGTGAGGGCGCACAGGCGCGGCAGATACCCGGGGTCCCCGGGGGCGCAGGTCTCGAAGGGGGCGTGCTCGCCGGTCATGTAGCCCATATTGATGAAGGTGGCGGGGTCGGACACGGTGAACCAGATGTCCACCTTATCCGACAGGGCGTCCACCACGGTGCTGACGAAGTCCGCGAAGGCGTCGCTGATGCCCTCCCAGAGCCAGCCGCCCCGCTCGTGGGCCCACATGGGCAGGTTCCAGTGGTAGAGGGTCACCATGGGGGTGATGCCCACCCGTGTCAGCTCCGTCACTAAGTTCCGGTAGAAGCGCAGGCCCTTCTCGTTGACCTTTCCCGGGGCGGGGACGATCCGCGGCCAGCTGACGGAGAAGCGGTAGGCCTTCATGCCCATCTGGCGCATCAGGGCGATGTCCTCCCGCCAGCGGCGGTAGTGGTCGCAGGAGGTCCGGCCGTCCTCCCCGTGCTTGATATGCCCCTCACTGAGGGCGTCCCATATGCCAGGTCCCTTGCCGTCCCGGTCCCAGGAGCCCTCCACCTGGTAGTCGGCGCTGGCGGTGCCCCAATAGAATGATTTGGAAAAGCCCATGGCGTTTTCCTCCTTTTGGCGATAGTGATATTGTACAGTATAAGCCCCGGCCTGTATTGTAATCAACCTCTTTTTATTGTAAATTTCGATTTTCAGGCCGCCATCTTCTCTTGCATTTTCCGCATGAATTTCAGGAAGTGGAAAGGACGGCGTAAAATTCGCAATAAAATGTAAGATTCCGCAATACGGTTTGCCATTTCTGTGGCATAATGGTATCTATCGAAATTTGCCTGCCGCGAAAGGGGTGCTCTTAGGATGAAAACGAAGGACATACATCTTTTGGAACACGGGCTTTTTGAGAAGCCCCTCATGGACTCCCGGGCCAGAACCCGGGAGGTGACCCGGAAGGAGCTGATCCTGGGCCATCTGGTGGGGCCCCTGGGGCTCATCTTCGTGGTGAACACCGTGGCGGCCCTGGTGGAGAAGTTCTTCACCCAGCAGACCGGGGCCATGTACGGCGCCGACAACGTGGCTATGATCCAGGCCATGGGCGGGCGGTACGAGGTGGTGATGACGGCGGCCAAGCTCCTCGCCATCCTGACAGGCATCCTCACCGGGTGGCTGATGCAGCACACCCGCTCCCGGCAGGGGCGGATGCGGCCCTGGCACCTAATCTTCGGGTTCGTGTCCATCGCCGTGGGGGCACTGATCTTTCTCTTCCCGGGGAACACCCTGGGGGAGAATTACTGGTACTACTTCTTCTTCCTGCTGATTGCCTACCACACCGTGGGGTCCACCTTCTTCTACCTCTTCCGGGACACCATCTGCTCCCTGACCACCCGGGACCCCCGGGAGAAGACCCGGGTGAAGTTCATCCGCCAGATGTCCTGGACGCTGATCTCCGGCATCGTCATCGGGATGCTCATCAACATGGTGGTACTTCCCCTGTGGCTGGAGCACCACATCGAGGGCTATGCCCAGCTCCTGCTGGGGCTGTCCGCCGTGGCCGTTCCCCTGCTGCTCATTGAATATTACTACACCAAGGAGCGGGTCATCGAGGACGTGGCGGAGACCGTGGGGGTGGACCGGGAGAACGACATCCCCCTACGGGCCCAGCTCCGGGCCCTGCTCACCAACCGGTACTATGTGCTTCTCCTGATCCTCACCACCATGGGCGGCATCGTGGACAACTTCAAGGGCGGCAACGTCCAGTATTTCTACATCAAATTCCTGTTGAACGGCGAGAATGACCCCATGATGTTCACCGTCTACCAGGTGGTCACCGGCGTGCCCCTGGGCATTGGAGCCTTCGCCATCTACCCCTTGGCGAAAAAATTCGGCATCCGCAATGTGACCTTCACCGGGTACTGCCTGGTGCTGGCAGGGAGTGTCTTAGGGTGGATGTTCCCCTCCACGGTGCCCGTGGCCCTGGTCGCCGGGTTCATCCGGCAAGCGGGGATGCTCCCCAACGCCTATGTGACGGCCACCCTGGTGTGCTTCGCCTTTGACAGTGTGGAGTACAAGTCCGGCCTCCGGCTGGAGGGCCTTTTGGGGGTGTCCATCCTGACGGCCATCCAATCCGGTCTCTACGCCCCCTTCGCCGGGGGCTACGAGTCCTCCATCCTGCGGCTGGGCTTCGTGGACGCGGTGGGGGTCACCCCCTCGGCCAAGGTGCTGAGCTTCATGGCGATGGCCTTCTACCTCTTTGACATCATCCTGGCGGCGGCCTACATCCTCCTCCTGCCCTTCGTGGACGTGGAGAAGCACCTGCCGGAGATGACCGCCGCCCTGGAGAGCCGCAAGGGACACTCAGAGAAAGCAGAAAAGGAATAAGACAACATGGAAAAACTGCACACCTTTGAAAACAACGGCGAGACGGCCGTGATCCTCACGCCCCGGCCGCCCCGGCACTGGTACAATTACCTCTGGAACGACCGGGGCTATTGCGCCCAGGTGTCCCAGATGGGCCACGGGAAAAGCTGGTACATCACGGATAAGGCCGAGATGTGCGCCCTGAACTGCGACTCCGCCCGGTACGTCTTCCTGCGGGACGACAGCTCTGGGAGTTTCTGGTGCCCCGGCCAGGGCCCGGCGGGGGTGCCCGTGGAGGACTTCCGCTGTGAACACAGTCTGGCGGAGAGCACGGTGAGCTCCCGGCGGGGCGGGATCTTCGCCTCCTGGCGGATCTTCGTCCCCACCCGGGGGACCCATGAGGTTTGGACGGTGACGGTGAAAAACGAGTCCGGGCAAACCCGGAGCCTCAGCCTTTTCTCCGCCGTGACCTTCAGCCTGGAGGGCTTCGCTTACCCCAGGTACTATGAGATGTACCGGTGCATGGAGACCTCCTTCGACGCCCCCCTCCGGGGGGTGTACTGCGCCTCCCGGCATCCCTTCGCTCCCCACAGCCGGTATAACGGCTTCCTGGCCTCCTCGGAGCCCCCCGCCGCCTTTGACGGGGACCTGAGCGTCTTCTGTGGCACCGAGTCCACCCTGACAAGGCCCGACGCCTCCGCCGCCGCCCTGTTCCAGCGGCCGGAGACCGTGGCGGAGGGCCGGGACTGCTCAAATTCGTCGGGGGCCCTGTTCATCCTGGGCGGCGTCCTCCAGCACAAGCTGACCCTGGCCCCCGGGGAGAGCCGGACCCTCCACTTCGCCTTCGGTGTCAGCGAGTCCCTAAAGGAGGCCCGGGAGGTGGGCGATTCCCTGACCGATGACGCCGTGGAGGCCGCCCTGGCCGGGGCCTGGGCGGAGCTCCGGGCCAGGTACGGCTCCCTGACCCTCTCCACCCCGGACGGGCGGATCAACGCCCTGATGTCCGGCTGGGTCAAGAAGCAGGTGGACTTCTGCATCGTGGGGAAGAAGGGCGTCCGGGACAATTTGCAGATCGCCGTGGCCCTGCTGAACTACCGGCCGGAGAAGGCCAAGGCGGAGATATTGGAGTGCCTCCGGCACCAGTTCCGGGACGGCCACGCGGTGCTGACCTGGTACCCCTACGACGACACCAGGTACTCCGACCAGCCCTTCTGGATCATCTGGGCGGTGTGCGAGCTCATCAAGGAGACCGGAGACTTCGGCATCCTGAATGAGCCTTTGTCCTGGCAGGACGGCGGCCAGGCCCCGGTCCGGGAGCATCTGAAGGCCGCCGCCCGGTGTCTGCTGACGGACCTGGGGCCCCATGGCCTTGTGCGGATCCGCTTCGCCGACTGGAACGACGCCCTGAACGTCACCACCGACGACCAGGCCGAGTCCGTGATGCTCTCCCACCAGACCTGTCTGGCCCTCCGGGAGCTGGCGGAGCTGATGCGCCGGGACGGGGACACGGCCTATGCCGAAGGTCTGGAGCGGGAGCGGGCCGCCCTGAGGGAGCGGATCAACCTATACGCCTGGGACGGCGGGTGGTATAGCCGGGCCCTGAGCCGGGAGGAGAACATCGGCTCCAGGGACAGCCGCGGCAGTAAAATTTATTTAAATGCCCAGACCTGGGCGGTGCTGGGGGACGTAGTGCCCCCGGAGCGTCTGCCGGACCTGCTCCGGGCCGTGGACGGCATGGAGCACGACTTCGGCTTCCCCCTGAATCTGCCGCCCTATGAGGGCTACACCCCCCACACCGGGCGCATGTCCGGGATGCTGCCGGGACTTTTCGAGAACGGCGGCGTCTACTGCCACGCCACGGGCTTCAAGGTGCTGATGGACTGCAAGCTGGGCCGGGCCGCGAAAGCCCTGGAGACCATGAAGAAGATCATGCCGGACAGCGACCTGAACCCCTCCGCCCGCTCCGGCGCGGAGCCCTGGGTGTTCACCAACTGCTATTCCACCCACCCGAAGTATTATGGCAAGTCCTACCAGTCCTGGACCACCGGCACCTCCGCCTGGTGCCTCATGGGGGTCTACGAGGGCATTTTGGGTGTGAAGCGCGGCTATGACGGCCTGACGATCTCCCCCTGCCTCCCAGCCAGCTGGGACCACGCCTCCGTCACCCGCCGCTTCCGGGGGACGGACTACCGCATCACCATCGAAAACCCCCACCATGTGGAGTCCGGCCCCGTGACCCTGGCCGTAGACGGCGTCCCCACCCCCTGGGACACGCCCCTTGACCTCCGGGACGGAAAGGTACACAATGTCATTGCCACGGTCTTGACTGGCGGGCAGGAAACAAGTGAAAGGGATTGAGTTTACATGAATGAACTTCCAATCATCGCAGGGAAGGGAAAACACGCCGAGCTTCTGGTGGATGGGATGCCTTTCCTCATGCGCTCCGGCGAGATCCACAACTCCTCCGCCTCCAGCCTCGCGTATATGGACAAGCACGTTTGGCCCGCGCTGCGGGGACGGCACATGAATTCCGTTCTGGTGCCCGTTTACTGGGAATGTATGGAGCCCCAGGAGGGGAGCTTCAACTTCACCCTGGTGGATGGACTGCTGGCTCAAGCACGGCGGGAGGGGATGCGCTTAGGTCTTCTGTGGTTCGGACTGTGGAAGAACGGTGAGTCCAGTTATGTCCCCGCCTGGGTCAAGGAGGACCGGGAGCGGTTCAAGTATGTGCGGACCCGTGAAGGCGGGTATCCTGAGTATCACGGACGGACTGTCTTTACCATATCCCCCCTGTGTGACGATGCCATCGAGGCTGATGCCAGGGCCTTTGCCGCTCTGACAGCCCACCTGCGGGAGGTGGACCAGGAGAACACCGTGATCCTCATCCAGGTGGAGAACGAGGTGGGGCTGCTGGGCGGCGTCCGGGATCAGTCGCCGGAGGCGGAAAACCGTTTTCGATCCGTCGTGCCTCATGAGCTCACCAATCCCGCCGGTTCCTTCGGGACCTGGCAGGAGGTCTATGGCGAATACGCGGATGAGGCCTTCATGGCCTGGCACTATGCCCGGGCCGTGGAGCGGATCGCCTCCGCCGGAAAGGCGGAGCTGGCTCTGCCCATGGGGGTCAACGCATGGCTGGAACAGGAGCCCTGGACGCCCGGTGATGCCTACCCCTCCGGCGGGCCTCAAGCCAAGAACTTCGCGATTTGGAGTACCGCGGCCCCGAGCTTGGATTTCTATGCTCCTGACATCTATGTCCCTGCCTTTCGGGACGTTCTCCGGGAGTACGCGCAGGGTGATAGACCTATTCTCATACCGGAGACCCGGACAGAGGCGGCCTTCTACCTATACGCCCTGGGAGCATATGGGGCCCTGTGCTTTTCCCCCTTCGGAATAGAGGACGTGGACGCGGACAGCCACGAGGCCGACGTCCAAACCATGGCCCTGCTGAAGATCCCGCCGGAGGTCTTGACCGCGGTCAAGCGGAACGGTCTGCAGCTCTTCGCCACCTATGAGCTGACGGAGTCCATGGAGGACATTCTGAACAGCGCAAGGCAGCAGGGACGGCTCTACGGATTCCTGCGGGACGGATCCACGGATACGGATAGCGAGACCGTGGAGCTAGCTGACCTCTGCGTGGATGTGCTCTACGGCCCGCCGGACCCGGCCAAGCCCATGGGCGGCGGTCTCATTGTGGAGCTGGGGGACTATGAGCTTCTTGTCCTGGCGATCCGGTGCGTGGTGAGGTTCCGCTCCAGGGACGGTCGAACCTTTGAGGTCCTCAACAAGGAAGAGGGACGCTTTGAAAAAGGTCAGTGGGTCCGGGGCCGCATCCTCAACGGCGACGAGCGGTACTACCACAGCTTTGGGGATCAGGTGACCCTCCACCGATTCAAGCTGCTACCGGTATCCTGATTTTCCCGCCCTGCACGCTTGGTCTTTCACCTGTCACCGGGCGCGCGCATAGCAATAGACACAGTCAGAATTCCGACTGTGTCTATTTTCTGTGCCGTACCATCTTGCCCCTCGGTTCACTTTGTTTCCCTATCACACGGGGCCGCTCGGTGTCTTCTTTTAAATGGCTATTAGTATAAAAGGCGAAAAGGAAATTTATTTTACTCCTCTCCCCCTCCCGTTGTCAAGCTTTTTCTCAAAGCAGCAAAAAATTTCCGAGGCCCCTGGGGCCCCGGAATTTTCAAAAGACAATATTTACGCGGTGGGAACGCTCATAGATCGAGGATAAAGGAGTCTGGTAATAGCG
>CANPXW010000022.1 GCA_947587025.1 uncultured Oscillospiraceae bacterium | reverse complement strand
CGGTACTGGGTCAGCACGCCCACGGTGTCGATGCCGGAGTTGGCGCAGTTGGACAGGGGGAAGTCGATGATGCGGTACTTTCCCCCAAAGGGCAGATTGGGCTTCGCCACGTTGGCCGTCAGGGCGTACAGGCGGGAACCCTGCCCGCCGGCCAGGAGCATGGCGATACATTCCTTCTTCACAGGTGAACCTCCTTTATTCCGATTTGCAAATGCGCTCCGCCGATGCGCATGGGAATACAAGGGCTTTACTGCTTGTTATAGGTATCCATGGCCCGCTGGGGGCCCTTGACGATATAGTCCTCCACCGCCCTGGCCGCCAGGGCGCAGGCTGCGGAGAAGTCCTCCCAGTCCTGGTTTTTCGGCACGCCCAGCACCCAGTCGATCTGCTCATTTCCCCCGTGGGGCGGCGCGCCCACGCCGATGCGGACGCGGGGGAAGTCCTCGCTGCCCAGGTGGGCGATGATGCTCTTCAGGCCGTTGTGGCCGCCGGCGGAGCCCCGCTGGCGGATGCGCAGCCGGCCGCAGGGCAGATTGATGTCGTCGCTGACCACGATCACCCGCTCCGGCGGTATTTTGTAAAACCGGGCCGCCTGGCCCACCGCCTGGCCGGACTCGTTCATGTAGGTCTGGGGCTTCATCAGCAGCACGCCGACACCGCCCGGCAGTTCACACCGGCCCGTCAGGGCCCGGAACCGGCTGCGGGCTATGCGCACGCCGGCATGGTCCCGCTCAAAGGCCTCCGCCGCGAGAAATCCCGCGTTGTGGCGGGTGCCGGCGTATTTGGGGCCGGGATTGCCCAGGAACACCGCCAGCCAGGCCAGCTCGGGACCTTTGCCGAACATCAGTCGAACAGAGAGGACATGGACTCGTCCTCATAGATGCGGTGGATGGCCGCAGCGAACACCGGCGCGGCGGACAGGTAGCGTATCTTCTCCACTTTGGGCGCGTCCTTGGGATAGGGGATGGTGTCGAACAGCAGCAGCTCCTCCAGGTAGCTGCTGTCCAGCCGCTCCAGGGCCGGACCGGACAGCACCCCGTGGCTGGCGCAGGCGTAGATCTTGTTGGCGCCGCCCAGCTCCTTGATGGCCCGTGCCGCTCCCACCAGAGAGCCGGCGGTGTCCACCATGTCGTCCAGGATGATGATGTCCTTGCCCTCCACCTCACCGATGAGGTTCATCACCTCGGACTGGTTGGCCTTTTCCCGGCGCTTGTCCACGATGGCCAGGCCCACGCCCAGCTTCATGGCGAAGCTCCGGGCACGGGCCACGCTGCCCACGTCCGGGGACACTACCATGTACTGGCCGCTGGCCAGATCGAAGCGTTTTTTATAGTGGTTGGCGAACAGTGCCCCGCCGGCCAGGTTGTCCACGGGGATGTCGAAGAAGCCCTGTATCTGGTTGGCGTGCAGGTCCATGGTCAGCACCCGGTCGGCGCCGGCCTCGGTGATCAGGTTGGCCACCAGCTTGGCGGAGATGGGGTCCCGGCTCTTGGCTTTGCGGTCCTGCCGGGCGTAGCCGAAATAGGGGATCACGGCGGTGATGCGGCCTGCGGAGGCACGGCGCATGGCGTCGATCATCACCAGCAGCTCCATCAGGTTGTCGTTGACCGGGCCGCAGGTGGACTGGACCAGGAACACGTCCGCGCCGCGAACGGGCTCGTACACGGACACAGAGCACTCTCCGTCCGCGAAGTGGGTGCATACCGCGTCGCCCATGGAGATGTTCAGGCAGTCGCAGATGCCCTGTGCCAGCGCGGGGTTGGCGTTGCCGGTGAAGACCTTGATCTCTTTTCCGTGGGAAATCATAAATTACCCCCTGCCCAAAGGCTGTATTTTATATTTAAATTTAATATCAATATCGGCTGAACATAATGTCCCTGTTAGCATTATAGCAAAGGCTCCCACCAAATGGAAGCGTTTTGTTGGATTCTTTCCGGGAAATAATCGACAAAAATTTTCCAGGTATTTGGAAAAATCTGCCTATCCGTCCGGGCCCGGGGAAGGATTGACAGAGCGGCGCCGGGAGAATATACTGCCTGTAGACTATCAGCGGAGGTACGGACATATGACGACGCCGGCGGGGGCCATCCCCTATTTCGACGGACACAGCGACACCATCAGCGAGTGCGCCCACCAGGGCTGGTCCCTGCGGGAGAACGAGGGACATCTGGACCTTGCGCGGCTGAGCCGGTTCCAAAAGGCGGCCCAGGTGTTCGCCATCTTCGCCAACGCGGCCAAGTTCCCGGAGGGGACGCTGTGGGCCGAGTGCCAAAAGCAGCGGGAGGTGTTCCTCGCGGAGCTGGCAAAAAACGCCGGCCTGGCGGTCCAGTGCCGCACGGGAGCGGACATGGACGCGGCCGCCGCCGACGGCAGGACCGCCGCGCTGCTGTCCATAGAGGGAGCGGAGCTTTTGGACTGCGACCCGGAAAAGCTGGAGACGGCAGCTTCCTGGGGCGTGCGGCTCGTCAACATCACCTGGAACCACGTCAACGCCCTGTCCGGCACCAACAAAGAGCAGCCGGACCGGGGGCTCACCGATAAGGGCCGGGCCTTCGCGCGGCAGGCCGCGCGGCTTGGCATCCTGTTGGACGTGTCCCACCTGTCCGATCCGGGCTTCTGGGACCTGGCGGAGCTGGGCCTGGGGCCCCTGGCGGCCACCCACTCCAACGCCCGCGCCCTGTGCGGCCATCCCCGGAACCTGACGGACGACATGTTCCGCGCAGTCCGGGACAGCGGCGGCGTGGCGGGACTGAATATGTACGAGGACTTCATCGGCGGGACCCACAGCCTGGACGACGCGGTGCGCCACGTGGAGCATTTTCTGGAGATGGACGGGGAGAAGACCGTGGCCCTGGGGGGCGACTGGGACGGGTGTGAGCTGGCCTGCGGCTGGACGGGCGTGCAGGATCTGCCGGCCCTGTGGGATGCCCTGGACGGCCGGGGCTATGGCCGGCCGCTGCTGGAGGACATCTTCTACAACAACTGGCGGCGGGTGCTGGGATGAACGGCGCGGAAAAGGTTTCCTTTTGCTGCCGGACGTGATACAATAACAAAAAACGACACAGGGGGACATACATATGCTGCAAGACGGCAAGATCCTCGTAGGCAAGGGAGATGAGCAGGTCTTTCTGCTGCCGGGCATGGCCAACCGCCACGGTCTGATCGCCGGCGCCACCGGCACCGGCAAGACCGTCACCCTCAAGGTTCTGGCGGAGGGCTTCTCCGACATGGGCGTGCCGGTGTTCCTGGCGGACATCAAGGGCGACGTGTCCGGCACGGCTCTGGCCGGGACCGACAACGAGAAGATGCAGCAGCGGCTGCAGAACGTGGGCGTGGACCCGGCGTCGTTCAAGTATGCCGGCTATCCCTGCCGGTTCTGGGACGTGTTCGGCAAGGGGGGCATCCCCGTGCGGGCCACGGTGACGGACGTGGGGCCGCTGCTGCTGAGCCGGCTGCTGGACCTGACCGACGCCCAGGAGGGCGTGCTGAACATCGCCTTCCGGCTGGCGGACGACAACGGCTGGGAGATCATCGACATGAAGGACCTGCGGGCCATGCTGGCCTGGATGGGCGAGCATCACGCAGAATTCGCCAACACCTACGGCAACGTGACCAGCCAGAGCGTGGGCGGCATCCAGCGGGCCCTGCTGGCCCTGGAGAACGACGGCGCGGCGGACTTCTTCGGCGAGCCCAGTCTGGATATCGGCGACTGGATGCAGACCGCCGCCGACGGCCGGGGCACGGTGAACATCCTGCACTGCGTCCAGCTGGCCCAGAAGCCGCTGCTGTACGCCACGTTCATGCTGTGGATGCTCTCGGAGCTTTACGAGGCGCTGCCGGAGGTGGGCGACGCGGACAAGCCCAAGCTGGTGTTCTTCTTCGACGAGGCCCACATGCTGTTCTCTGACGCGCCCAAGGCGCTGGTGGAGAAGGTGGTCCAGGTGGTCAAGCTCATCCGCAGCAAGGGCGTGGGCATCTTCTTCATCACCCAGAGCCCCTCCGACATCCCCGACGAGGTGCTGGCTCAGCTGAACAACCGCATCCAGCACGCCCTGCGGGCCTATACCCCCGCCGAGCAGAAGGCGGTGCGGGCCGCAGCGGCCAGCTTCCGCCCCAACCCCAAGTTCAAGACCGAGGACGCCATCGGCTCCATGGGCACCGGCGTGGCGCTGACCTCCATGCTGGACGCCGACGGCGTGCCCACCATGGTGGAGCAGACCACCATCTGCCCGCCCAGCAGCTCCATGAACGCCATGGACGACGCGGCCCGGGCCATGCTGGTGGCCAACGACGCGCTGTACGCCAAGTATAAGGACGCGGTGGACGACCGCTCCGCTTACGAGATACTCACCGAGCAGGAGCAGGCGGCCGCCCAGGCGGAAGCGGAGGCCGAGGCGGAAAAGCAGGCCGAGGAAGAGGCGAAAGCGGCGGAAAAGGCCGCGCTGGCCGAGCAGAAGGCGGCGGAGAAGGCCGCCCGTGAGGAGGAACGGGAGCGCAAGGCAGAGGAGAAGGCGCTCCAGGCCCAGTACAAGGCCGAGGGCCGGGACAAGTACGGCCACACCAAGATGGAGCAGGCCCTCATCAAGGCCAGCCGGAACACCGCCAAGAGCATGGGCCGGCAGCTGACCAACTCCATCACACGGGGCCTCATGGGCAACAGCAGCAAGACCGCCCGCAAGGCGGCCAGCCAGTTCGCCGGCAACATCGTCAGCGACCTGATCGGCGGCTTTTTCAAGTAACCGCGAACAACATCAAGGCCACGTTCCCCCGGTCCGCCGGGGGAACGGCTCGTAAAGGGGGCGATACGCCGTGCGCTTTGCATACATGACCAGGAGCCTGACCGGCCCGCAGGGCCTGCCCCGGCTCTATCTGGCCTGCCATCCCGAGGACCTGGAGACCTACCGGGAGCCTTACGGGGCCATGCTCCTGCGCCGGCTGAACTGCTCCGTATGGTACGACCGGCAGCCGGAGGCGCCCTTTGACGAGGAGCTTGCCCAGGCGCTGGAGGACATGCAGCTGTTCCTGTTTCCCGTGACGGAAAGGCTGCTCACCCAGCCCAGCCGGGCCCGAGACTTCGAGCTGCGGTACGCCCTGGAGCACCATATCCCCGTACTGCCGCTGATAGAACAGCCCGGCCTGCGGGACGAGTACAAAAAGGTGTTCGGCTCCCTCCAGTCCCTGACCCCCGGCCAGCAGGACGAGACCGCCGACAGCTTTGAGAAGAAGCTGGCGGAGTTTCTCGACCGGGTCCTGGGGGATGAGCAGCTGCGGGAGCGGATACGGGACGCCTTCGACGGACAGGTGTTCCTCAGCTACCGGAAAAAGGACCGGGCCCTGGTCCGCGCGTTCATGGGCGCGCTCCGGTCCCGGCCCCATTATCAGGCTCTCTCCCTCTGGTTCGACGAGTATCTGACCCCCGGCGAGGATTTCCACGAGGGCATCGCCGGGGCGATGCGGGCCAGCGAGCTGGTGCTGCTGGCGGTGACGCCCGCTCTGATCTGCGAGGAGAATTTCGTCCAGGCCAGCGAGTACCCCATGGCCCGCCTGGCGGGAAAGACCGTCTTTCCCATAGAGCTGGCCCCTACGGACCGGGAGGAGCTGGCCCGGCAGTACCAGGCGCTGCCGGAGCCCTGGCAGCTGCAGGACCCGGCCCTGTGGGACGCGCTGGACCAGGCGCTGCGCCGGGCCGGCGTCCGGTTCCGGGACCCGACGCCGGAGCGGGACTACCTCATCGGCATGGCCTACCTGACCGGCGCCGGCGTGGAGCCGGACCGGAAACGGGGCCTGGCGCTGATCGCTGAGGCGGCCCAGGCCGGGCATATCGAGGCGGTCATCCGGCTGCGGGAGATGTACCGGCTGAACGAATATGTGCCGCTGGACTACGGCCAGAGCATCCGCTGGGCGCAGCGGGCGGCCGATCTGCTGCAGGAGCGGCTGGTCCGGGAGCCCACGGAGGAGAACTGCGCGGCGCTGATGCGGGCGGCCAGGAGCATGGGCGACCTTGCCCGGGAGAGCGGGGACCGGCGCGCCATGGGCGCTTACGAGACCATGTACCGCGCCGCTGGGCTGCTGGCGGAGCGCTGGGGCAGCGAGGAGGGCGAGCGGCTGCAGGCCCTGGCCCTGGGCGACATGGGCAAGCTGCTGCTGAGCGCCGGCCAGGCGGGGCAGGCGCTGCGCTGCTTTGCGGAGGCGGAAAATATCTTCACCGCCCGGCACCGGCGGCTGGACACGGTCCAGTCCGCCTGGGACCTGGCCGGCATCTGCCAGCTGGAGGCGGACGTGTACCGGCGGGCCGGGCGCCTGGAGCAGGCGGAGGAGCTTTACCGATACGCCGTGGCCCTCTTCCGCAGCAAGCTGGACAGCGGCGAGGCCGGCATCGCCCGGAACCTGGCCGCGTCGGCGGCCAGCCTGGGCGCGCTGTACTGCTCAGCCGGCGCCTGGAGCCAGGCCCGGTCCTGCCTGACCGAGAGCGCGCGGATATACGGGCAGCTTGCCGCCGACGGCAGCGGCCGGGTCATGGTCCGGGTGGCCCGCAACCTGTGCCGGGTGCTGTCGATGCTGGGCGACATCGAGCAGGCAGAGCGCCGGCCCCAGGCGGCGGAGCTCCGCTACCGGCAGGCCATCGCCACAGCGGCGGCCGCGCTGCCACCCGACGACGAGCTGATCCCGGCGCTGGGCGAACAGCTTCGCCGGCTGCGGCAAAAATACGGCGGCACCCCTTGACAAACTGCGGACCATATTGTAAAATAGCAAGCGTTATATAACGCTTGCTATTTTTATTTGCGGAGGTGCATACCATGGCGCCGAGAACGAAGGTGACCCGAGAGCAGATCGTGGAAGCGGCTCTGGAGCTGGTCCGCTGGGGCGGACCGGAGGCCCTGAACGCACGGGCAGTGGCGGCCAGGCTGGGCTGCTCCACCCAGCCGGTGTTCTCCAACTACGCCGACATGGCCGCGCTGACGGCGGACGTGCTGGCGGCGGCGAACGGGTTGTGGCAGGCCCGGCAGCAGGCGGCGGTCACGGCGGGGGGCATGCCCCCCTACAAGGCCGTCGGCATGGCCTACATCGCCTTTGCCCGGCAGGAGCCGGCCCTGTTCCGGTGGCTGTTCATGCGGGACCGGACCGGGCAGGCGCCGGCGGACGACCGGGCGGAGAACGCCGCCGTGATCGCCCTGATACGGGAGCAGACCGGCCTTTCAGAGGATGCGGCGTGGCTGTTCCACCTGGAGATGTGGCTGTTCGTCCACGGGGCGGCGGCCACGGCGGCCACGGGGTATGTGGACTGGGACGAGGCGCTTATGAGCGGCATGCTCACGGACGTGTTCCAGGGCCTGCTGGCCCGGTTCCGGCAGCGGGAGGCGTAAAATGGACGGCATCGTGATCGACGGCCTGACAAAGCGGTACGGGCCCGTGACGGCGGTGGACGGGCTGACGCTCTCCATCCCGGCGGGGGAGCGGTTCGCCCTGCTGGGGGTCAACGGCGCGGGCAAGACCACCACGGTGCGGATGCTCTCCTGCCTGACCCGGCCGGACAGCGGGGATGCGCTGGTGTGCGGGAAAAGCGTGGTGCGCCAGAGCCGGGAGGTGAAGGCCCTCATCGGCCTTTCGCCCCAGCAGACGGCGGTGGCCCCCAACCTGACGGCCCGGGAGAACCTGCTGTTCATGGCCGGGGTCCACGGCATGGGCCGGGCGGAGGCTGTCCGCCGGACGGAGGAGCTGACCCAGGCGCTGGACCTGGGCCCGGCGCTGTCCCGGCGGGCCAGGACCCTGTCCGGCGGCTGGCAGCGGCGGCTGAGCATCGCCATGGCCCTGGTGTCCCGGCCCAGGGTCCTCTTTCTGGACGAGCCCACCCTGGGGCTGGACGTGCTGGCCAGGACCGCTCTGTGGGACGTGATACGCGCCCTGGAGGGAGTCACCGTGGTGCTGACCACCCACTACATGGAGGAGGCGGAGGCGCTGTCGGACCGGGTGGGCGTCATGGCCGGCGGGCGGCTTTTGTGCGCCGGCACGGCGGCGCAGCTGAAGGACCGGGCGGGGACAGACCGGTTCGAGGACGCCTTCGTCGCCATCGTGAAGGAGGCAGGACTGGCATGAGGACGCTGACCTTTTCCGGCCGCACGGCCAGGGAGATACTGCGGGACCCGCTGACGGTCCTGTTCGGGCTGGGCTTCCCGCTGGTGCTGCTGGGGCTGCTGACGGCCATCCAGAAGAACGTGCCCGTGCCCCTCTTCGCCCTGGAGAAGCTCACGCCGGGGGTGGCAGTGTTCGGCCAGTCCTTTCTGACCCTCTTCGCCGCCACACTCATTTCCCGCGACCGTGCCGGCAGCTTTTTGCAGCGGCTGTACACCACGCCCCTGACCGGCGCGGACTACATCCTGGGCTACGCCCTGCCGCTGGTGCCCATGGGCCTGGCCCAGAGCGCGGTGTGCTACGGCGCGGCGGCGTGCCTGGGCCTGCCGGCCGCCAACATCCCGGCGGCGGTGCTGAGCGGGCTGCCGGGGCTGCTGTTCTTCATCGGGCTGGGGCTTTTGTGCGGCACGGTGCTCAGCGACAAGCAGGTGGGCGGGCTGTGCGGGGCGCTGCTGACCAACCTGACGGCGTGGCTGTCCGGGACCTGGTTCGACCTGGACCTGGTGGGCGGCTGGTTCCGCTCTCTGGCCGGGGCGCTGCCCTTTATGCACGCGGTCGATCTGCAGCGCGCCGCCCTGGCGGGACGGCCGGCCTGGGCGGACCTGGGCTGGGTGCTGGGGTATATGGCCGCATCGCTGGTCCTGGCCGGGACGGTGTTCGCAGGCCGGATGAGGAAAAACTGAAAATGCCGGGCGCGTGCCGCCCGGTTTTTCAAACTGTTAACAATTTTGCCTCTGTAATAGTATATAGTAGCACCAGAGAGAATTTTTCGCGGAGGCGGGAACTTGAGCGACGACAGGGATAAGCGGTCCTTCGGCCAGGAGCCGTCGGAGTACCATATCGTCCGCCCGGAGCGGGGGCTGTACAGCGACGCGGAATACAGCTCCGCCCCCAGGGAGGGCGGGTCTGTCTATGGCTATAACCCCTCCCGCTATTACGCCGCCGGGCAGGCCAGGGACTGCCACCGGGGCCAGCTGGGCCTGCGGACCATCCTGGCCCTGTGCCTGGTGTGCGTGCTGGCCTCCGGGGCGCTGGGCGCCGGCGGGCTGTTTCTGCTCAGCCGGGAACGCCAGACCGCCCAGACCGCCGACGGCGGCTACGCCGCGCTCTATCCGGAGGCCGAGCAGGCGCAGCAGACCGACGGGCCCCTGGCCCTGACGGGACTGCAGGCCGGCTCCGCGCCCATGGCGGGGGAGGACCTGTACGCCATGGCCTGCGGCCAGGTGGTGGCCGTGACCACCGCCGGCCCCCAGGGCGGGAGCCTGTCCGGCTCCGGCATCATCGTCACCGCTGACGGCTATATCCTCACCAATTATCACGTGGTCCAGACCGGCGCGGTCCGGGGCTGGCCCCTGGCGGTGGTCACCTTCTCCGGGGACACCTACCAGGCCCAGCTGGTGGGCGCGGAGACGGACAGCGACCTGGCCGTGCTGAAGATCGAGGCCGACGGACTGTCCCCGGCGGTGCTGGGCGACTCGGACGCGCTGGCGGTGGGCCAGCGGGTCTACGCCGTGGGGGACCCGCTGGGGGAGCTGAACTTCTCCATGACCCGGGGGGTGGTCTCCGCACGGGACCGGCTCATCACCACCGGGGAGAACACCCTGGCCAACATGCTCCAGTTCGACGCCGCCGTCAACCACGGCAACTCCGGCGGACCGGTGTACAACGCCTACGGGCAGGTGGTGGGGGTGACCACCGCCAAGTACGACGCCAGCGGCGTGGAGGGGCTTGGCTTCGCCATCCCCAGCGCCGACGCCTGCTCCATCGCCAACCAGCTGATCACCAAGGGCTACGTGTCCGGCAAGGCCTGGCTGGGCCTGACGCTGAAAAACGTCACCGCCTCCGCCGCCCGGTATTTCGACATGCCCCAGGGGGCGTACATCTCCGCCGTGGAGCCCGGCAGCAACGCCGAGGCCGCCGGGCTGCTGCCGGGGGACATCGTCACCGCCGTGGACGGCCAGTCCGTCGCCAGCGCCGACGAGCTGGTGGCCCGGGTGCGCACCTACCGCGCCGGGGACTCCGCCCAGCTCACCGTCAGCCGCGCCGGGGAGAGCATCACCGTATCCGTCACCTTCGGTGAGGCGACGGAATAAGCCTCGCAGAGTTCGGCTCCGCAGAGCCGAATAAAGTTGGATATGATCTCCGGGGGCGTGTACCTCGGAGATCATACTTATCGGCCCGCAAACGTGAACGCCCCGTCCTCTCGGACGGGGCGCTTTGCGCTGCAGCGGGCTGTGATCTCTTTCGTTTGAAAGGAGCTGGCTCCTTTCAAACGACTGTTTTACAGTCCCTTTTGGGCGTTGACCTTGATGCCGGGGCCCATGGTGGAGGCGGTGACGCAGCTGCGGATGTACTGGCCCTTGGCAGCAGCCGGCTTGGCCTTCACGATGGCGCCGATCAGCGCGTCGTAGTTCTCCTGCAGCTTCTGGGGACCGAAGCTCACCTTGCCGATGGGGCAGTGGATGATGTTGGTCTTGTCCAGGCGGTACTCGATCTTACCGGCCTTCACCTCATGGATGGCCTGGGTCAGGTTGGGGGTGACGGTGCCCGCCTTGGGGGAGGGCATCAGGCCCTTGGGGCCCAGCACCTTACCGAGACGGCCCACCACGCCCATCATGTCGGGGGTGGCGATGACCACGTCGAAGCCGAACCAGTTCTCGCCCTGGATCTTCTGGACCAGCTCCTGGCCGCCCACGAAGTCGGCGCCGGCGGCCTTGGCCTCCTCCTCGCGCTCGGGCTTGCAGAACACCAGCACGGTGCGGCTCTTGCCGGTGCCGTGGGGCAGCACGATGGCGCCGCGGACCTGCTGGTCGGCGTGACGGCCGTCCACGCCCAGCTTCACGTGCAGCTCGACGGTCTCGTCGAACTTGGCCTTGCTGGTCTTGCACACCAGCTCAAAAGCCTCCTGGGGGTCGTATGCGGTCTGCTTGTCAAAGAGCTTGGCGCTCTCTTTATAATTCTTGCCTCTGAACATTCAAATCTCCTCCAAAAAATGTGGTTAAGCGGAAGTTTTCCTCCCACATGATCGGCGACGTCAGTCGCCCACAAGAACGCCCATGCTCCGGCAGGTGCCGGCGATCATGCTCATGGCCGACTCGATGCTGGTGCAGTTCAGGTCGGGCATCTTCTGCTCCGCGATCTTCCGCAGGTCCTCCTTGGAGATCGTGGCGACCTTGTCCCGCTGGGGCACGCCGGAGGCGGTCTCGATGCCGCAGGCCTTCTTGATGAGCAGGGCCGCGGGCGGGGTCTTGGTGATGAAGGTGAAGCTGCGGTCGGCGTAGACGGTGATGACCACGGGGATCATCATGCCCATGTCGCCCTTGGTGCGCTCGTTGAAGTCCTTGGTGAACTGGCCGATGTTGATGCCGTACTGACCAAGGGCGGGACCCACGGGGGGCGCCGGAGTGGCTTTGCCCGCCGGGACCTGGAATCTGACGTATCCAACTACTTTCTGAGACATTTTTAATTCTCCTCTAGTCCTCTAAAATGAGGTAGTCAAAAGTTATTCGTCCTTCACCGGCTCGACCTGGTCAAGATCCAGGTCCACCGGCATCTCGCGCCCGAACATGGACACGATGACGCGCACGCGCTCCTTATCCGGCTCCAGCTCGTCCACTGTGCCCAGGTAGCCCTCCAGCGCGCCGTCGGTGACCTTCACGGTGTCGCCCACGCCGAAGCCCACCACGATCTCGTGGCGCTCCACGCCCAGGTCCAGCACCTCCTGCTCCGTCAGGGGAACGGGCTTGCCGTCCATGGACACGAAGCCGGTGGAGCCGCGGGCGTTGCGCACCAGGTGCCAGCTCTCGTCCGTGAGGATCATCTTCACCAGCACGTAGCCGGGGAAGGTCTTGCGCTCATAGGTCTTCTCGCCGCTGTCGGTGCGCTCGGTGACGGTCTCCATGGGGATCTTGACCTCCAGGATCAGCTCCTCCATGTGCCGGTTCTCCGCCGCCTTCATGATGGAAGCGGCCACCGTGTTCTCATATCCGGAGTACGTGTGCACCACGTACCACTTTGCCATGTCCGCCATGTTACGCGAAAATGTTGATCAGGGCCTTGACGGTCGCCTGGGCGGCGCTGTCGAAGCCCCAGAGCACCACCGCGCACACCACGATGACCACCAGGGCCACGCCGGTATTTTTCGCGGTCTGCTTGGGAGTGGGCCAGCTGACCTTTTTCAGCTCGCTCTTCATGTCGCGGAACCATTTCTTGATCCGCGCCGTGCGCTTGGGCTTGTCGTCGCTCTTCTTGACAGCCACCTTCTGGGGAGCAGCCTTCTTCTCTTCAGCCATCGTCCGCTCCTCCTTACTTCGTCTCCTGGTGCAGCGTATGCTTGCGGCAGAAGGGGCAATACTTGTTCAGCTCAAGCTTTTCCGTGGTGTTCTTCTTGTTCTTGAACGTATTGTAGTTCCTCTGTTTGCACTCGCTGCAGCGCAGTACGACCTTGATCCTTGCGTCTGCTGCCATATTTTCGGCACCTCCTTGTCAAATTGCCTCCCTATTCCGGCCATAACGGTTCGACCCGTCCGGACGGCAGGTAAACGTTACTGTACCACATCGCGGGAGAAAATGCAACCTCATTTTCCAAATTAATTTGTGTATTTTTTTATACCTATTTAATATCCCTTGCCTTATCCCGTTTTCGCCGTTGCCTTTGCCGGCGGGATATGGTATCCTTCCCCTTGTCAGAGTAGGGACGGCCGCGTCATGTCCGCATCCGGCGGACATCCAGTGCCGGGGGGATGGGAAGTTGTCCCCCGGACGAAACGGCGGCGCCCCGGTCCGGCGGAAAATCTCTTTTCATTCCGTCCGGCCGGACGCCCATGCCTGCGGTGGCCGCCCCGCATCCGCTGGAGGGAACTGAATATGAACACCAAACGCATCGTGACCAACGGGCTGTGCGCGGCGCTGTACGTCGTGCTGTCCACCTTTCTGAGCCTGAGCCTGGGGCCCATCAAGCTGTCCATAGACGGGCTGCCCGTGCTGCTGGCAGCGCTGCTCTTCGGCCCGGCGGACGGGCTCGCCGTGGGGCTGCTGGGGGGCTTTCTGGGCCAGCTGCTGGGGCCCTATGGCATCTCCGCCACCACGCCGCTGTGGATGCTGCCTGTGGGGGCGCTGGGCCTGATCGTGGGCCTGTACGCCAAACACAAAAACTTCGCCCTGGACCGGAAACAGCTGGCCGTGCTGGTCTTCATCGCCCTGCTGGCCGACACCACCATCACCACCGGCGTCATGTATGTGGACTGCATGGTGTATCAGTACTCCTTCGTCACCTACTCGCCGTACATCGTCTGGCGGTATGTGGCGGACGCGATAAAAACGGGGATCTATGTCCTCATCCTGCCGCCGTTGGAGGCGGCCGCGAGAAAGGTCGTTCAAACATGAGAGTGATGGCCGTCGATTACGGCGACGCCCGCACCGGCGTGGCCGTGTCCGACCCGCTGGGGCTGCTGGCGGGGGAGACGTTCGTCATAGAGGAGTGGGACGCGGAGGCCCTGGCGGACCGGCTGGCAGCCGAGGCCGGCGCCCGCAGCGCTTCCCCCATCGTGCTGGGCCTGCCCAGGAACATGGACGGCACCGAGGGCCCCCGGGCGGAGAAGTCCCGCGCCCTGGGGACGATGCTGGAGGAGCGGGGCGCGGCCGTGGTCCTGTGGGACGAGCGGCGCACCACCGTGGACGCCCACCGCATCCTGCACCAAAACGGAAAGCGGGAAAAAAAGCACAAAGCCACCGTGGACGCGGTGGCGGCGGCCCTCATTCTGGAGGGGTACCTGGGGACGCTGAAATGAGCGCGCATATCCTGCGGCGGAGTTTTCTCCGCCGCAGGTCATTTTATGCCACGTCCTTCGGCTCCAGCCAGGCCACCAGAATGGCTAAAAACCGGGAGGCGCTGGGCCGCCGGGGAAGATCGGTGTGAGCCATCTGCTCCAGCAGGGGACGCTCGTTCTTCCAGGCCATCTCCGCAGCGGCGCGGATATTGCGCTCCACTGCCCGCCAGCTGGTGTTGTACCGGCGCGCCACCTCCGGATACAGCCATTTCGTGACCAGCATCATCCGCTCCGGCTGCTGGAGCGCAAGACGTACTGCGTAGGCCGCGTGGAAAAACCCCGTGTAATTCGCTGTGATACCAAGGCGATACAGAGTCTCATAGATCGCCGCCGCATTTACGTCTGACATCGTGCACAGTATCTAATATTTCCAACACTTCTTCGCAAGTCAAAATATCCAGCAGGCTGTTCAGATGGTAACACAGCAGCTTTTGTCTTTCGGCCGGCTGCTGGGTGAACCAGCTGACGCTGTGTATCATCGCCTCCACCAGCCATTGTCTGCCGGACTGCTCGGCGCCGAACACCAGCTCGTCCAGAGAGACGTTTAGATTCGCCGCGATATTGATCAGCGTATCCAGCGTCGTGTTGCCGCTGTCCATCACCGTTTGCAGGGTGGATTTCGGCATATCCAGCATCCTGGCGAACTCTGCCTGTGTGACATGGCGCGCCTTTTGGACCGCCCTGAGGTTATCGGAAAGATTATTCTTTCTTTTCACGCAGGTCTCCCCCTTTTTCTTTTCTAAGGATAAGGGAAAAACTGCCTTTCTGCCGACCAGCCTTTCAGTCTCACGACCGGGCTTTCGGTCACGATGCCTCCCGGATACAACGGTCTCTGGCCCATATCCTCTATCCGCAAGTTTTTCTATATCCTGCGGAAAACAAGTCCCTTTTTGCTGAAACAAGAAGGCAGACGTGTAAAAAACACGTCTGCCTTCATTCCGTTCGTTCCGTTAAAAACCGCTGTATTTTTCATTCCTGACCGTCCCGGCCCACAAGGACCGCGTTCATCCTCTCCGGCCCGGCTGGCCGGCCGTCCTCCGGCGTGCCGCCGGGGAACGGCGTCTCCGCCGCCGGCGGCTGCGGGACCGCGCCAGCACGGCCAGCAGCGCCGACAGCGCCAGCAGCGCGCACGCGGCGACCCACATCCAGAGGGGGATGCCGTTCTGGCCGGCAAGCGCGTACAGCGGGATGTCGTCCGTCACGGCCTCGTCGCCGCAGGTCCACCGGATATAGCCCACGACCTCGCCTCCGGCGGGCCGTTTCGTCAGCCCGTCCGCCGGCTCCACCGTCATGGTCAGCTGCTGCGCCTGTTCTGCGGGCACGACAGCGGTGACCGTCTGGCCGGCGCTGGCCTCCACCGTATCCTCGGTGCCCGGCACCGTTACGGTCATCACCTGGGCGCCGTCGCACAGACTCACCCGCTGAAAGCTGTCGCAGGCCCATTCCAGGTATTTTCTCCCCTCGGCCAGGGCCGGGTTGGGGGTGATGAGCCGGCCGTCATCATAGGTGGCCGGCACCTCCAGCGTCACGCACAGCACCCGCAGCCCGTCCTTCTCCGCTGCGGAGACGAAGCTGGCCCCCAGAGAGATGATGCCGGTCTTGATGCCGCAGGCCTCCGGCATGTACAGCTCGCTGTCCGGGTCCAGCAGCAGGTTGGAGTTTTGCAGCTCCACCTCCCGCTCGTTGGTGGAGAAGGCGAATTCATGGGTGGCGGCGATCTCGGCCAGCGCCGGCACCTGCAGATACGCCTCAGCGATGCGGGCCAGGTCCCAGGCGGTGGAATACTGCTCCGTCTGGGCCAGACCGTGGGGGTTGACGAAGTAGGTGCCCGTGCATCCCAGCTCGGCCGCCCGCTGGTTCATCCTCCCGGCGAAGGCCTCCACGCTCCCGGCGACGTGGTCGGCGATCACCAGCGCTGCGTCGTTGCCGGAGGGCAGCATCAGCGCGTACAGCAGCTGCCGCATGGTCATCTCTTCGCCCGCTTCCAGCCCGGCAAGGGAGTTGTCGTCGTCCGGCAGCTGGTCCAGCACGTCCTGCCGCACCGTCACCAGCTCCTGGTCCAGGTCCTCCGTCGCCTCCGCCGCGCACAGCGCCGTCATCATCTTGGTGGTGGAGGCGGGGTAGATCTGATCCTGGGTGTTGCGCTCATACAGCGCCCGGCCGGAATCCCGGTCCACGATGAGCACGCACTTGGCGCTGCTGGCCAGCTTGGGCACGGCGGAGAAGGTGTTCACCACCGCCGCGTCCGCGTCGGCCGGCGCAGCTCCGGAGACGCTCTGGTCCGCGCCGGTCTGGCTCTGGTCTTCGTACAGCGCCAGAAACTCCTCCAGGCACAGATCGTTCTCCATCATATACCTGGCGGCCTCTTTGCCCACGTACCGCAGATGCCAGGGCTCGTAATAGATGCCGGTGATGTCCGTCTTCCCCTCCGGGTAGCGGACCACGAAGCCATAATCGGCGCAGTGCTGCTCCAGCCACAGCATCAGCCCCGAGCCGCCGATATACGGCTCCATGGGCTGGTCCCTGGACTCCAGCACGTCCCCGCACAGGCCGGACTGGTGCTCGCTGCAGCCGGGGTACTGCACGGAGATGAGGGTCTTGGTCTCGGCCTCGGCCTGGGTCATGCCCTGGCCCTCGTATGTATCCACATGGTCCCAATACAGGTCGTACTGGGAGGCGTATTCCCGGTAGCCGGAACAGAAGTAGATCGTATATCCCGCCGCCTGGGCGTCGGTGAACAGCTGGGCCATGGCCGGCGCCACGCGGCTGTCCATCCGCTCGTTATCGGCCACGAGCTCCAGCTCCGGTGGCACGAAATCCGCGCCCAGGGGATGGTCCAGGTCCACCAGGCGCAGCTCCCAGCTGTTCACGTCCACATCGGGCAGGCCGGACGTGGGCTCCGGGCTGACGGCGGGCATGTCCGTGGACACGGCGGATGAGAACAGCGCGGCCGTGCCCTCCCCGCCGGGCTCCGGCCGCAGCAGCTGGAAGACCGCGAACAGGATGCCCGCCGCGCCGATCACCGCCAGCAGCAGCCGGCCCGGCGAAAGGGCCCTGCGCCGGCGGCGCGCCGGCCGGCTCCGGGGCGGCCGTTTATTTGTGGTGTTGGGTGCGCTCATCAGTCCGCTACGCTCCTGTCCTCATACAGCTCCAGAAACTCCTCCAGGCACAGATCGTGCTTCATCATGTATTCGGCCGCTTCCTCGCCCACATACCGCAGATGCCAGGGCTCGTATTCCACGCCGGTGATGTCCGTCTTCCCGTCGGGGTAGCGGATCGTGAAGCCGTATTCTGCGCAGTGCTGTTCCAGCCACAGCATCAGCCCCGAGCCGCCGATATACGGCTCCATGGGCTGGCCCACATACTCCAATATGTCCGCCGACAGCCCGTATTGGTGCTCGCTGGAGCCGGGGTAATTCACCGCCAGGCGGGTCTTGGCGTGGGCCTCCTCTTCGGTCAGGCCCTCGGCCATGTACTGGTCGATGTGCCGCTGATAGATGATCCGCTGGGTCTCGTAGCTGCGGTAGCCGGAGCAGGGATACGTCTGCTCATAGCCTGCGGCTCTGGCGTCCTGGAGCAGCTGCAGCATCTTGGGGGCCACCCGGCTGTCCATCCGCTCGCCGTTGCCGATCTCCTCCAGCTCCGGCGGGGCATAGGCCTCGCCCACCGGGTACTCATACCGCACCAGGCGCAGCTCCCAGCTGGCCGTATCCACGTCCGGCAGCACGGGCGTGGGCTTCGGGCTGGCGGTGGGGGCCGCCGTGGGAGTGGGTCGGGGGGAGGGGCTGGGGGTCGGACTGGCCGCCGCCAGCACCGGGCCGCCGCCCATCAGCCGCAGCAGCGCCCAGAACATCCCGCCCACCGCCGCCAGCACCAGCGCCAGCGTGAGCAGACGGGAGGTAGCCGTCGGGAAGCGGCTGCGACGGCGCTTCTTCTGCGGTGCGGTCACCGCCGCCGGCGTTTTGCCTTCAGGCGCGCTGTCAGCTCCCATGGGCGCACACTCCTCTCCGTCGTTTCCTGCACGGACCATTTTATCATCTGGGACAGGTCCCGTCAACGGAGCTTTTGTCATAAAAAAACGCCCGGAATCGACTCCGGGCGGTACGTTTTGCGCTTATTCAGCAGAGGCGTTGAGCTTTTTGGCCATCGCGGATTTCTTGTGCGCCGCGTTGTTCTTGTGGATCAGGCCCTTGGCGGCAGCCTTGTCAACGGACTTCACAGCGGCTTTATAGGTCTCAGCAGCCACTTTTCCATCGCCGGCCGCAACCGCCGCGTCAAACTTTTTCAGCTCCGTCTTCAGAGCGGACTTCGCTGCCTTGTTCTTGGCGTTGGCAGCCTTCTGCAGCGCGTCCCTCTTGGCAGAGGACTTGATGTTCGGCATCTACTCGCACCTCCCTGTTAAAGTCTGAACATGAATGTCCGCAGATGGTGATTATATCAAGAGTTTTCTTGAATTGCAAGTATTTTTTTCGTTTTTTGGAAAGAATAAGGGTAAATACCGGGGGAGGGATGGATATGGTGGGCTGCCGCACCGACCTGTGCGCGGAGGAACTGCCCCAAAACGGGGGCGAGCTGCGGGGCGTCAAAAGCCGGCAGTATGAGCGGGACGGCTTTGTGGTGACGGATGTGGAGGTGCTGGATCGGGAGGGGTCTGTTGCGTTATGTAAACCAATTGGCCGCTATCTGACCGTGGACCTGGACAGCTTTTTCCGCCGGGAGGAGGACAGCTTTTCCCGGGCGGTGTCCCTTTTGGCCTCCTGCATGAGCCAGCTGCTGCCCCTCAGTCCGGAGGACAGCGTGCTGGTGGCCGGGCTGGGCAATCCCGCCATCACGCCGGACGCGGTGGGCCCGGAGGCCGCCGCCGTCACCCTGGCCACCCGCCATCTGAAGGAGCAGATGCCGGAGGATTTCGCCATGTTCCGGCCGGTGAGCGTGTGCCAGACTGGGGTTCTGGGCACCACGGGCATGGAGAGCGCGGAGCTGATACGTGCCATCGCCGGGGCGGTGAGCCCGGCGGCCATCGTGGTGGTGGACGCCCTGGCGGCCCGGTCGTCGGAGAAGCTGTGCCGAACGGTGCAGCTGACGGACAGCGGCATCGTCCCCGGCTCCGGCGTGGGCAACGACCGTGCGGAGCTGTCCGGCCGGAACCTGGGGGTGCCGGTGCTGGCGGTGGGCGTGCCCACGGTGGTGGACGCCGGCGGCGGTCTGATCGTCACCCCTCGGGACATCGACAAATACGTCAAGGATGCGGGCAAGCTGATCGCCTACGCCCTGAACATGGACCTCCACCAGGGCCTGTCAGTTTCGGATATTGATATGTTCGTGGGGTAGTCGTTTGAAAGGAGCAAGCTCCTTTCAAACGAGAAGGCTTCGGCCTGCTGCAGCGCACTCGCTGCGCTCGCACGTTTGCAGGCCGCAGAGAATGATTTCCGAGGTACATGCCCCCGGAAATCATATCCCACTTTATTCGCCGCTGCGGCGGCGAACTCTGCGAGGCTGTTTCACGTGAAACATCAGTCCGCGTCATGTCGAAAATGTTTCACGTGGAACATTGCCAAAGCACAGAATATCTGCTATAATTGCGGGGCATCGTCAAGGAGGGTCTCAAATGGGCAGAGTCGTGTGCTTCGCAAACCAAAAGGGCGGCGTGGGGAAGACCACCACCTGCGTCAACCTGTGCGCCGCCGTGAAGGACAAGCGCCGCAGCATCTTGCTCATCGACGCGGACCCACAGGGCAACGCCACCACCGGCATGGGCGTGTCCAAGCACAGCGGCCAGACCCTGTACGACGTGCTGATACGGGGCTCCCAGGCAAAGGACGCCATCGTAAAGACAAAGTACGGCGACGTGCTGCCCGCCAACCTGGACCTGTCCGGGGCGGCGGTGGAGCTGGTGGATATGCCGGAGCGTGAGCTGGCCCTCAAGCGGGCCATCGCCCCCATCCGGGACCAGTATGAATACATATTCATAGACTGTCCCCCCTCTCTGGGCCTGCTGACCCTCAACGCTCTGGCGGCGGCGGACACGGTGCTGATCCCCATGCAGTGCGAGTTTTACGCCATGGAGGGCCTGGCGGACCTGACCACCTCCATGCGGCTCATCAGAAACCGCTTCAACCCCGGTCTGAAGATCGAGGGCATCGTGCTGACCATGTACGACCGGCGGCTGTCCTTTGCCGGCCAAGTGGCCAGGGAAGTGGAAAAGTACTTCGGCAAGGCCCTGTACCGCACCATCGTGCCCCGGAACGTGCGTATCGCCGAGGCCCCCAGCCACGGCAAGCCGGTGAGCGCCTACAGCCGCCTTTCCAGAGGCGCGGAGGCATACGATCTGCTGGCCCTGGAGTTTTTCAAGCACGACCACACCATCGACGTCTGAGGAGGGCAACTATGGCGAAGAAGAAAAACTACGGCCTGGGCACCGGCCTGGACGCCCTGCTGGGGGAACAGCCCCAGCCATCAGCCGCCCAGACACTGCCCATCAGCCGGGTGGAGCCACGCTCCGGCCAGCCCCGGACCCATTTTGACGAGCAGGCGCTCCAGGAGCTGGCAGAGTCCATCGCGGAGCACGGCCTGCTGCAGCCCATCACGGTGCGGGCGCTGGACGGGGGGTATTACCAGATCATCGCCGGGGAGCGGCGCTGGCGGGCGGCCCGACTGGCGGGCCTGGCGGAGGTGCCGGTACACATCATCGAGGCCGACGACCGCACGGCCCAGGAGCTGGCGCTGGTGGAGAATCTGCAGCGGGAGGACCTGGACCCCATGGAGGAGGCCCGGGGCTATCGGGCCCTGATGGACCAGTTCGGCCTGACCCAGGAGGCGGTCAGCCAGACCGTGGGCCGGAGCCGGCCGGCGGTGGCCAACGCCCTGCGGCTGCTGAGCCTGCAGCCCGCCATCGTGCAGATGCTGGAAGAAAAGAAGCTGACCGCCGGCCACGCCCGGGCGCTGTTGCCCATCGAGGATGCCGCGCTGCAGCTGCAGGCGGCAAAGCAGGCGGCGGAAAAGGGCCTGTCCGTCCGGCAGACGGAGGCGCTGGCCGCGGCGCTTTTAAAGACGCCCAAGGCAAAAAAGCCCGCGCCGGCGGTGGATTATGCCGCCCAAATGAGCGACGAGCTAGGCCGGGCCCTGGGGCGGAAGGTACATATTGTGGACGGCCGGAAAAAAGGCCGCATTGAGCTGGAATACTACGGCGCAGACGACCGGGAGGCGCTCCTGGCGGCGCTGTTCAAGCTGAAATAAGAAGAGGACGGGCAAAAAAATGCTGGACATCAGATTCGTGCGGGAAAATCCCGAAGCGGTAAAAGAGAACATCAAAAAGAAATTCCAGGACCAGAAGCTGCCCTTGGTGGACGAGATCCTGGAGCTGGACCGGCAGCTGCGGGCGGCCAAGACAGAGGCGGACGGCCTGCGGGCCAACCGCAACAAGCTGTCCAAACAGATCGGCATGCTCATGGGCCAGGCGAAAAAGGACCCCTCCAAAAAGGAGGAGGCCGAGGCGGTGAAGGCCCAGGTGGCCGCCCAGGCGGCCAGACTGGCCGAGCTGGAGGCCCAGGAGCCGGAGCTGGAGAAGGCCCTCACGGAAAAAATGATGGTCATCCCCAACATCATCGACCCCTCCGTGCCCATCGGCCCGGACGACAGCTGCAACGTGGAGCTGGCCCGGTTCGGGGAGCCGGTGACGCCGGATTTTGAGGTGCCCTACCACACCGACATCATGGAGCGCTTCGACGGCATCGACCTGGACGCCGCCCGCCGGGTGGCCGGCAACGGCTTTTATTACCTCAAGGGCGACATCGCCCGGCTGCACTCCGCCGTACTGGCCTACGCCCGGGATTTCATGATCGACAAGGGCTTCGTCTACCACATCCCCCCCTACATGATCCGCTCCGCCGTGGTCACCGGCGTGATGTCCTTCGCGGAGATGGACGCCATGATGTACAAGATTGAGGGGGAGGACCTGTATCTGATCGGCACCAGCGAGCACTCCATGATCGGCTCCTTCATCGACCAGATCATCGACGAGGAGAAGCTGCCCATCACCTACACCAGCTATTCCCCCTGCTTCCGCAAGGAGAAGGGCGCCCACGGCATCGAGGAGCGGGGCGTGTACCGCATCCACCAGTTCGAGAAGCAGGAGATGATCGTGGTCTGCCGGCCCGAGGAGAGCATGGACTGGTACGAGAAGATGTGGCGCTACTCCGTGGAGCTGTTCCGGTCCATGGACATCCCCGTGCGGCAGCTGGAGTGCTGCTCCGGCGACCTGGCGGACCTGAAGGTGAAGAGCTGCGACATCGAGGCCTGGAGCCCCCGGCAGCAGAAGTACTTCGAGGTCTGCTCCTGCTCCAACCTGGGCGACGCCCAGGCCCGGCGGCTGCGCATCCGTGTCCGTGGCGCGGACGGAAAGCTGTATCTGGCCCACACCCTCAACAACACCGTGGTAGCTCCGCCCCGGATGCTCATCGCCTTTTTGGAGAACCACCTGCAGGCCGACGGCTCCGTCACCATCCCCCAGCCTCTGCGCCCCTACATGGGCGGCAAGGAAGTGCTCATCCCCAGCAAATAAGCCAAAAACACAGCAAAGGCGCGGCCAAATGGCCGCGCCTCATTATTTTGCACATTCACTTTTCCTCGGGAGAGCACACGGACAGGACCAGCTCCCGCAGGTCCTCCGCCGTCCATACCACCGGGCTGATGGACCGGGGATTGGCCGAAGCGGCCGCGATGTCCGCGATGTCCGCCGCCTGGCCGGCCGTCACGCCCTCCAGCACATCGGGCAGCCCCATGCGGAACACTGTGCTGCGCAGCCGCTCGACCAGCGCCTGGGCCCGCTCCGACCGGGAGCCTTCCGCCGCCACGTCCGACAGCACCGCCAGCAGCGCCAGCTTATCCTCGGCGTAATTACCATATTTTTCCAAAACAGCCGGCAGCATCACGCCGCAGACCTCCCGGAAGGGTAGTCCGGTGACGGTCTGGGTGGCCCGGATGACGGCTCTGGCATAGCCGCCGCCGGTGGCGGAGGCGGCCCGGCCCGCCATACGGGAGGCGGAGAGCATATCGCTCCGGTCCCGCAGCGCGCCGCCGCTGTTCCAGCAGTTCTCCAGGCTGGCCAGCATCCGCTCCACTGCCTCGGCCGTCTGGTTTTTCGCGCGGCTGTCGCCATGGGTGGCGGCAAGGAACGCCTCGATGGCCCAGCACAGGCCGTCCAGCCCGGCGTCCGCCACCTTCTCCCTGGGCGCGTCCACCATCAGCTCCGGGTCCAGCACCGCCACAGCGGGCATCAGCGCCTCGTCCTCGATGAAGAACCGGTTGCCCCGCTCGTCGGTCACCAGCGCGGCGGCCATGGCCTCCCGGCCGGAACCGCCCACGGTGGGCACGGCGAACACAGTGGGGAGCTTGCGCCGTGGCAGGCGGCGAAAGCCCACCAGCTCCATCACCGACCGACCCCGGCTCACCGCTCTGGCAGCGGCCGCCTTGCCGGCGTCCAGGGTCAGGCCGTCGCCCACGACGACGATGCTGTCACAGCCGCCGGTCTGGTAGCTTTCGGCCAGCCGTTCCACCTCTTCTACGGTGGGCACCGGCGACAGCTCGTCGGCCTGGACGAACTCTATGCCATTCTCCTCCAGCGTGCGGGTGAGCTTATAGCCCGGCTGCAGCTCTCCGGCGCCCAGGATCACCAGCGGCTTTCTCAGCTGCCGGTCCCGCAGCAGCTGCCCCACGGCGAACACCGCGCCGGCGCCGGTCTCCATCACCTGCTTGCGGACCGGGTGCATCCTGCGTCCCGCCCGGACCAGCAGCTGGGCCGCCCGGCAGCGGACCGTGGTCATCAGGTGCATGCGCTCACCTCCCCGCGAACTGGAAATTTTTCTATCTAACATATCATTATAGCATATTTTTATGTTATTGTACAGCATTTCCCCGTCGATGGGCCTGCCATCATTATAATGAATAATGACAAACCGGGGGAAATCTGCTATAATAGCGCCAATATATGCAACGAGGTGACGCGTATGAAGCTGATATGGCACGGTCACAGCTGCTTCGAGCTGCAGGCGGAGGGCTATACGGCCGTATTCGACCCCTATTCTGACGGGAGCGTGCCGGGTCTGGCGCCGCTGCATCTGGCGGCAGACGCGGTGTTCTGCTCCCACGGCCACAGCGACCACAACGCCGCCGGCAGCGTGGCCCTGTCCGGCCGGGGCTTTCCCCTGCCCGTGGAGGAGCTGACAGCCTATCACGACGACAAGCGGGGCCTGCTCCGGGGCAAAAACATCGTGCGCATCCTGTCCGCCGAGGGGATGCGGGTGGCTCATTTGGGCGATCTGGGCCACATGCCGCAAAAGGCCCTGCTGGAGGCGCTGCGGGGCGTGGACGCGCTGCTGCTGCCCGTGGGCGGCCACTTCACCATCGACGCGAAGACGGCCCGGGCCGTGGCCGACGCTGTGGGCGCGCGGGTGGTGGTGCCCATGCACTACCGCTTGGGCGGCATGGGCTTCGACGTGATCGGCACCCTGGACGCCTTCACGGACCTGTGCGATAACGTGCGGACATACGACACCGATACCCTGGAGCTGCGCGCGGATACCCCCGCGCAGACGGCGGTGCTCAAATATGAAGGCTGAGCGGTATTACGGCATAGACGTGGGCGGCACGTCGGTGAAGATCGGCCTGTTCCAGGGCGAGACGCTGCTGGAGAAGTGGAGCGTGACAACGGACACCTCCGACGGCGGCAAAAACATCGTCCGGGACATCGTGAAAAGCCTGCCCGGCCCGGCGGCCGGGGCGGCCATGGCGGTGCCGGGGGCGGTGCTGCCCGACGGCACGGTGAACCGGTGCGTGAACCTGGGCTGGGGCGTATGCCGGCCCACGGACGAGTTCACCGCCCTGTCCGGCATCCCCTGCCGTGTGCTCAACGACGCCAACGCCGCAGCCCTGGCCGAGCAGCGGCTGGGCGGCGGCAAGGGCCGGCGGAGCATCGTGATGGTCACTCTGGGCACCGGCGTGGGCGCCGGCGTGGTGCTGGACGGCCGTCTGCTGGTGGGCGCGCGGGGCACCGCCGGGGAGCTGGGCCACATGTGCATGGACCCGCTGGACAGCGCCGCCGCCTGCACCTGCGGGCACGTGGGCTGCCTGGAGACCTATGCCAGCGCCACGGGCATCGTGCGTCTGGCGGCCCAGGCCGGCGTGACCGGCCTGGACTGCAAGCAGATCCTGGACGGGGCCGCCGCCGGGGACGCGGCGCTGGAGGCCGTGGCGGACCGGGCATGCGATCTGCTGGGCCGGGGCATCGCCTCCTGCTGCGCGCTGCTCGACCCGGAGGCGGTGGTGCTGGGCGGCGGCGTGGCACAGGCGGGGGAGTATCTGCGCAAAAAGGTGCAGGACGCCTTTGACCGCTACGCCTTCCACGCCTGTCTGGGCACAGAGGTGCTGCTGGCCACCCTGGGCAGCGACGCGGGCATCTGCGGCGCGGCCCTGTACGCTATGGACTGACCCTACAAGGAGGCGCGCATATGAAGCTTTCCCTGATCGTGCCCTGCTACAACGAGGAGCAGGCGCTGCCGATATTTTACAGAGAGGTCACCGCCGTACTGCGGACGCTGGCGTGCGAGTACGAGCTGCTGCTGGTGAACGACGGCTCCCAGGACGGCACGCTGGCGCTGATGAAGTCCCTTGCTCAGAGCGACGAGCACGTGATCTACCTGTCCTTCTCCCGGAACTTCGGCAAGGAGGCGGCCATGTACGCCGGCTTCTGCAACGCCACGGGGGACTATGTGGCGGTGATGGACGCGGACATGCAGGACCCGCCGTCGCTGCTGCCGAAGATGCTGGACATCCTCTCCACCGGGGAGTATGACAGCGTGGCCACCCGCCGGGTGGACCGGACAGGGGAACCGCCGCTGCGCAGCTGGTTCGCCAAGCAGTTTTACCGGCTCATCAACCGCATCTCCGACGCGGACATCGTCAGCGGCGCGCGGGACTTCCGGCTGATGAAGCGGGATATGGTGGACGCCATCGTGGCCATGAGCGAGTACAACCGCTTTTCCAAGGGCATCTTCGGCTGGGTGGGCTTTCGGACCTGCTGGCTGCCCTATGAGAACGTGGAGCGGGTGGCCGGCGAGACCAAGTGGAGCTTCTGGAAGCTGTTCAAGTACGCCATCGACGGCATCATCAACTTCTCCCAGACCCCGCTGAGCATCGCCTCCTGGTCCGGCATCGCCATGACGGCCTTCTCCTTTATCATGCTGTGCTTCATCGTGGTGCGGAAGCTGATATTCGGAGACCCGGTGGCCGGCTGGGCCTCCACCATATGCGTGATCGTGTTCATCGGCGGGCTGCAGATGTTCTTCCTGGGCATCATCGGCCAGTATCTGTCCAAGACCTACCTGGAGACCAAGCACAGGCCCCACTTCATCGTGTCTGAGACAAACGGCGGCAGCATCAAGAAGATAAAATGAGGTAATCGAAATGTCAGAACGTCTCTCCGTCTCCCGGCTCCGGGAGGGCGGCCGCCGATGGGCGGACCGGATACGGCCGTTTTTCGTGCCGGTGTGCATCCTGTCCGGCATCTATATCCTGGCCATGAGCGCGGTGTTCCGTGCCAACTACTATTACATCGACGACTTCAGCCGCGCCTTCGAGGGGCGCAAGGGCTGGGGCACCTATTTCAGCCGGTATCTGTCCGATCTGCTGTCCAACGTGATCCACGCGGACAGCTACCTCACCGACGTCTCCCCGCTGCCCCAGATGATCGCCTGCGTGGAGCTGGCCATCGCCTCCGTGATCGCGCTGTATCTGATCACCGGGCGGGACCGGTTCACGGTGTGGGAATACGCCGCCGCGCTGCCCATCGCGCTGTCCCCCTACATGCTGGAGTGCCTCTGCTACAAGTACGACGCACCCTATATGGCCCTTTCGGTGCTGGTCTCCGTGGCGCCGCTGCTGCTGGCGGATGCCCCCTCATATCTGCTCATGCTGGGCAGCTTCGCCGGGACCTTGGCCATGTGCAACGCCTACCAGGCGGCCTCCGGCATCCTGCCCGTGCTCACGGCGCTGCTGGCGTTCAAGCGGTGGTATAACGGGGAAAAGCTCCGGGACATCCTGCGCTTCATCGCCGCTGCCGCCGCAGGGTACATCGCGGCCATGGTCCTTTACAAGATATTCTTCGTCAGGCCCGTCTCCTTCGGCGGGAACGTGTCCACCTATATGCCCACCGCCGGCGGGCTGCTCCCCGCGTTCGTCGACCACCTCCGGACGTTTTACGGATACGTCCTGGACGATCTGGACGCCAAGCGGCTGATCTTCATCGGCCTGTGCGTCGTCTGCTTCGTCTGGGTCACCGTCCGTGACTCCGTCCGCAGCAAGCCGCTCACGCTCCTGCTGGCGCTGGCGGTCGCCGCCTTCGCCCTGGTCTTTGCCTTCGGGCTCTATCCGGCGCTGGAGCGGCCGATCTATTACCCCCGGACCATGTTCGGCTTCAGCGCCTGCGCGGCGCTGCTGGCGATATTTCCCGCCTCGGCAAAAAAGGTCTTTCCCGCGAAGCTGGCCTGTCTGGCCCTGGCCTGGTGCTTTTTCGTGTTCACCTTCACCCTGGGCAACGCGCTGTACGTGCAGAAGACCTACACCCAGTTCCGTATCGAGGAGACCATCGACTCCATAAAGAACGCCGACGCCTTCGACTCCGGCGACCCGGTGGTGGCCCAGATCACCGGCAGCGTCGGGTACGCCCCCGCCATACAGGGGGCGGTGGAACGCTCCGCCATGCTGAAGCGGCTCGTCCCCATAACCTACGACGACAGCTGGGAGTGGGGCCGGTACGGCATGCAGTACTATTACGGCATCCCCTCCTTCGGCGTGCTGGAAAACACGAACGTCTCCGTGCTCGATCTGCGGAAGCTGGATCTGCCCGTTCTGGATGAGACCGTCTACCACGTACTGAAGGGCAACGAGCATTTCCTGCTGATCGAGCTGAAGTGATACGCGCCGCATAGAAAAACGAGGTGATCGACATGCCCGAACGTCTCTGCGTCTCCCGGCTCCGGGAGAGCGGCCGCCGATGGGCGGACCGGTTGCGGATCTTCTTCGTGCCGGTGTGTATCCTGTCCGGCGTATACATCCTGGCCGTGAGCGCCATCCTGCGGGCCAATTTCAACTACATCGACGACATGGACCGGGCCTTCGCCGGCTATCGCGGCTGGGGCTACTTTGGCCGGCATCTGTCCAACATCCTCTCGGTCGTGCTCCACACGGATACCTATCTGACCGACATCTCCCCGCTGCCCCAGCTGATCGCCTGCGTACTGCTGGCCGCCGCGTCGGTAATCGTGCTGCACCTGATCACCGGGCGGGACCGGTTCACGGTGTGGGAATACGCCGCCGTGCTGCCCCTGGGCCTGTTCCCCTATATGCTGGAGTGCCTGTCCTTCAAGTTCGACGCGCCCTATATGGCATTGTCGGTGCTGGTCTCCGTGGCGCCGCTGCTGCTGGAGAATACCCCCCCGTATCTGCTCGGTCTGGGCAGCTTTGCCGGCGCCATGGCCATGTGCGCCAGCTATCAGACCTCCGCCGGCATCTTTCCCATGCTCACCGTGCTGCTGGCGCTCCGGCGCTGGCAGAAGGGCGAGGACGTCAAGTCCATCCTGCGCTTCATCGCGGCGGCGGCCGTCGGGTACTGCGCCGCGCTGGTCCTGTTCATGCTCCTGCTGGGCCACCCCACGGGCCACACCTATGTGGACACGACCATCCCGCCCATCGGCCAGCTCCTGCCCAATGTGAAAGACAATCTGCGGACATTTTTCCGCATATTCCTGGCTCAGTACGACAAAAAGTGGCTGCTGCTCAGCGGGCTGCTGCTCGCGGGGGCCGTGTGGGCATCCGTCCGGGACACCGTCCGGAACAGGCTGGCCACGCTGCTGCTGACGCTGGCTGCGGCGGCGGTGACGCTGCTGCTCAGCTTCGGAGCCTATCCGCTGCTGGCGCTGCCCCTCGTGGCGCCCCGCAGCATGTACGGCATCGGCGCGTGCCTTGCCTTTTGGGCCGTGTCCGCCGCCTCAGCGAAAAAGGTCCTGCCGGCAAAGCTGATATGCCTGGCCCTGGCCTGGTGCTTCGTCGTGTTCGCCTTCACGGTGGGCAACGCCCTCTACGACCAGAAGACCTATACGGAGTTTCGCATCGACGAGGCCATCGACTCCTTCCGGCAGCTGGACCCCGAGATATTCTCCGGCGACAGGCCCCTCACCCTTCAGATCAAGGGGGACATAGGTCTGGCGCCCGTATTGCGGGGGTCGGTCGAGCGGTTCCCCATGCTGGGGGCGCTCGTCCCATCCACCTTCGGGGACAAGATATGGAACTCCTTCGGCTTCATCGAATACTACGGCCTGCCCGAAATGACGCTCATCAGCTACGACAGCAGCATCGACCTCACCGCCCATCTGCCCCTGCTGGACGAGACCATCTACCACGCCATCTACGGCAACGACTCGCTGGTAGTGCTGGAGCTGAAATGACAGCGGACATGAAAACGCCCCGGACCTTGCGGTCCGGGGCATTTTTCATATGTACGGCTTCATGATCTCGTAGCAGGCGGCGGCGGTGTAGCAGTCCGCCAGGGCCCGATGGGCCGTGTCCGGCACGATGCCGAACCTCTCCGTCAGGTCGCACAGCCGGTGGTGCTCCATATCCGGGTACAGCCGCCGGGAGATGCGCATGGTGTCCACAAAGTCGTTGCGCACCGGTCCCAGGCCCAGCAGAAGGGCCCGGTCATAGAGGAAATTCACGTCGAAGTTGACGTTGTGGCCCAGGATGACGTCGCCGCCCACGAAGTCCAGAAAGTACGGCAGCACGTCCATGAGGTACGGCGCGGTCCAGAGCATGTCGTCGGTGATGCCGGTCAGTTCCGTGATGCCCGCCGGCAGATCGAAGCCGGGATTTACCAGCAGGCTCACCTCGTCCACCGCCCGGCCGGCCCGGAACCGCACCGCGCCCAGCTCGATGATGGCGCTGTACCGGGGGCTCAGGCCGGTGGTCTCGATGTCCACCGCCGTGAAGTCCTCCAGGGAGGCCAGCAGGCTCTTGCCCTTGTGAGGCCGGGCGGCCGGCTTTTTCGGCGCGGCCCTTTTCATCGGCGGGCGTATCGGTCCCGCTGGGCCACGGCCAGCTTGTCGCAGCGCTCGTTGTACTCGTCGTCGGCGTGGCCTTTCACCCAGCGGAAGGTGACCGCGTGCTTTTGCAGCAGAGAATCCAGCTGCCGCCACAGCTCGGCGTTTTTCAGCCCGCCCTTTTTGGTGAAGCCGGCGGCCTTCCACTTTTTCAGCCACCCCTCGTTCAATGCCCGGGAAATATACTGGCTGTCGGTATATACCGTCACGGCGCAGCTCTCCCGCAGCGCCTCCAGCGCCCGGAGCACCGCCGTCAGCTCCATGCGGTTGTTGGTGGTCTCCCGCTCGCCGCCGGAGAGCTCCTTTTCCGCCGCGCCGTAGCGCAGCACCGCCGCCCAGCCGCCGGGGCCCGGATTGCCGGAGCAGGCCCCGTCGGTGTAGATGGTCACTTCCTTCATGTCTCGGCGGGGCCGGGCTCCGCCTCCTGCTTGTCGGTGCAGGCGATGGAGATGATGCGGCTGCCCTCGGCCACCCGCATCAGGCGCACGCCCTGGGTGGACCGGCCGTAGACGGAGATTGCCCCCGCGTCGGTGCGCAGGATGGTGCCGTCGTCGCTGACCAGCAGCAGGTCCTCTTCGCCGGTGACCAGCTTCATGGCCACCACGGGCCCGGTCTTGTCGGTGACCTTGTAGTTGCGCATGCCGTAGCCGCCCCGGCCCTGGGCCTCGCCGCCCCGCAGATACTCCGTCCCCGGCGTGCGCTTGCCGTAGCCGTTGGCGGTGACGGACAGCACCATGTCGCCGCCGTGCACCGCGTCCGCGCCCACGACCCTGTCGCCGGCGCGCAGACGGATGCCCCGCACGCCCATGGCCGTCCGGCCCATGGCGCGCACGTCGTTCTCATTGAAGCAGATGGCCGCGCCGTCCGCCGTGGCGATGAGGATGTTCTGGTCCCCGTCGGTCAGGCATACGCTCACCAGCTCGTCGCCCTGGTCCAGGGTCAGGGCCCGGATGCCGATGCTGCGGATGTTCTTCAGCTCCGTCAGGGCCATGCGCTTGACCGTGCCCTGGGCGGTGGTGAAGAAGATGTACTTGTCCGGGTCGATGGACCGGATGTGGAGCATGGCCTGCACCCGCTCCTCCGGCTCCACGGGGACGAAATTGACGATGGGCACGCCCCGGCTGGTGCGGCTGGCCTCGGGGATGAGGTAGCCCTTGCGGCTGTAGACCCGGCCCAGAGAGGTGAAGAACAGGATGAAGTCGTGGCTGGAGGCGGTGAACACCGTCTCCACATAGTCCTCCTCCCGGGTGGCCATGGCCCGGATGCCCTTGCC
>CANPXW010000021.1 GCA_947587025.1 uncultured Oscillospiraceae bacterium | reverse complement strand
TCCCTGCTGGTGAAGGGCTACAACCCCATCAACCAGATCGTGGGCTACATCCTCTCCGAGGACCCCACCTACATCACCAACTACAACAACGCCCGGGCCCTGATCACCCGTCTGGACCGGGACGATCTGCTGCAGGAGCTGGTGTCGGCATATTTGCAAAAATAAAAAATGAGCGGCTATGCCGCTCTTTTTTATTTTGAAAGGCTGCCGTGAACGCACCCGTCCAAGAGGACGGGTGCGTTCACGTTTATATGCTGAGGCTCACAGCGTCTTGATAAACTTCTCCATCCGGTCCAGGCCCTCTCTGAGCTCCGCGTCGGAGTAGCAGTAGGACAGGCGCACATATCCCTCCGTGCCGAAGAACACGCCGGGGATGACGCCCACGCCGGCCTCCGCCAGCATCTTTTTGGCAAAGGCGCGGGAGTCCATGGACCACTTGGAGATGTCCACGAAGATGTAGAAGGCCCCTTCCGGCTCCTGGCAGGACCAGCCCATCTCCGTGAGCCTGCCGTACATATAATCCCGCCGGCGCTTGAACAGCGCCCGCACCGGGCTCACGTCCACATCCAGCGCCTTGACGCAGGCCGCCTGCACGAAGGCGGGCACGCTGGTGACGGTGTACTGGTGGAACACCTGCAGCCGCTCCCGCAGGGGCGCGTCCGCCATCAGGTATCCCAGCCGCCAGCCGGTCATGGCGTAGGGCTTGGAGAAGCTCTGCACGATGATGATGCGCTCCCGCATGTCCTGGTACTCGGAGAAGCTGTGGTACTCGCCGGAGTAGACCAGAGAGCGGTACACGTCGTCGCATATCACGAAGATGGGCTTATCCTTCAGCACATCGTGGATCGCGTCCAGGTTTTCCTTGGTGTAGATGCACCCGGTGGGGTTATTGGGCGAGGTGAGGATGATGGCCTTGGTTTTATCTGTGATGGCCCTCTCCAGAGCTGCGGGGTCGATCTGGTAATGGTTGTTCTGGGTGGGCAGCGCCACAGGCACGCCCCGGTTCAGCCGCACCAGCGACTCGTAAAGGCCGAAGGCGGGCGTGGGGATGATGACCTCGTCCCCATCGCAGAGGATAGTGGCAAAGGACACGAACAGCGCCTCGGTGGCCCCCACGGTGAGCAGTATCTCGTCGGCGCTGTAGTGCAAACCGTGCTCCCGCGCCTCGTAGGCGGAGATGGCCTCCAGCGTGGAGGGATAGCCGTTGCCGGGGGGATAATGGGTATCGTTGGCGTCCAGGGCGTCCTTGGCCGCCTGCTTGACCTCGTCGGGAGTATTCAGGTCCGGCTCCCCGATGGTGAAGCCGATGGCGCCGGGGGTGGCCCGGACGAGATAGGTGAATTCACGGATGCCGGAAAGCTGCTCGTTCTGGGCAGCGGGATTCAGTGCAGGGTGCATGTTGCGTTCTCTCCTTCGCTCGTATCTTATCCGGCCGCGTCAGCCGGTTCCAGGGACATATATCCGTCTACCGTACCGATGCGCAGCAGTCCGCCGGCACGCTGTACCACGTCGTCGTAACCGGTCCAGCGGTCGTGGCGGATGCCCAGGATGTCGCTGCGGTAGGCCAGGACCAAGTAGGGCATATCGTCGTATGCGATCTGCTGCAGCTGTCCGGCCACGGTCTGGGCCGTGGGGCGGTCGATGGCCTCCCGGAGCCGCTGCATCACCTCGGCATAAGCGCCGTTCTCCCACCCGGTCAGGTTGCTGGACGCGGGCAGAAGGCGGTTGGCGGCGACGACGGGGTCCACGTTGCTGCGCCAGGTGATCAGGCACATGTCCCAGTCGGCCTTGGGCGTGCACACGTCCTCCACCTTGCCGTCCACGGTGTTCCAGTCCACGCTCACGCCGACGTTCTCCAGGTTTTCCTTCAAAATGGTGGCGGCGGTGGGGGCCCAATCGTCCGAGGAGCTGGTATACAGCCGCAGCTGCAGGTCCTTGCGCGTCAGCAGATCTTCCAGCAGGCCGTCGGCGTCGATGTCCTCGTAGCCGGTGGTATACAGGATGTTCTTGGCGGAATCCAAGTCGATGCCGCGCATATTGGAGATGCCGTAATAATAATCCATCGCCGGCGAGACGAAGCTGGTCCCCGTGCTGCCCGCGTTGCCGTTGGACATGGACAGCATCCGGGAGCGGTCCACGCAGTACTCCACCATCTGCCGCATGCTGGTCAGGGAAAACGGCGTCTTGCGGGTGTTGAAGGCCACGGTCCAGATGTCCGACGAGCGGGTCAGCGACTGGATAAGCTGCACTCCCGGCACGCCCTCCAGTGTGGTAAGCTGCACATCGGTCAGCTCTATGGCCGCGTCCACCTCCCCGGCGGACAGGGCGCGGGAAGCGCCGGTCTCCGTAGCATAGTAGATGAATTTCAGCGAGCCTATCTTGGCGGGCCCACCAAAGTAATCCTCCCGGGCCTGGAAGGTCCAGCTGACCTCCTGGGGGTCCAGCTCCGTCATCTGGCGCACGAAGGGCCCGGTGCCGATCATCTCCTCATTGGCAAAGCCGCGCGCGCTGGGCTGCTTGCTCCATATGGCCTTGGGCAGGATGGGTATGGGACAGTAGAGCATGTCCCCCTTCACGTAGCTGGTGGTGAACACCACCGTGTGCTCGTCCGGGCAGCGGATGTCGTCGATGCCGGCGCAGTAGGGCGAGAAGATGGTGGAATGCAGGCTCATGGTCTGGTAGCTGTACTGCACATCCTCCGCCGTGAGGGGCGTGCCGTCGGAGAAGGTCACGTCCCGGCGCAGCCGCACCGTCCAGGTGCGCTGGTCGCTGGAGAGGCTGTAATCCTCCACCAGGCAGTTGACCGGCTCGCCGTCGGCGTTGATGCGCCAGAGCGGGTCGTACACCAGCAGGATGAACTCCTCCATCAGCTTGCTCTCCTCCGTCAGCGGATTGACGGACGCGGGCTGCTCAGCCACCGCTACGGTGAACTGCGGTCCCTCCTTCAGCTGGGCCGGCTGTATCTCGTCGCTGCACGCGGTGAGCAGCAGCATCAACGCGCAAAGCGCCAGCAGCGCTATCCTCTTCAAGCGTATTCGCCGCCTTTCTTTACGGGGTCTGGAAAAGGGCCGTGGCGACTACCACGGCCCTTGGGGTCTATTGCGGTCCTGTATCAGTGTCTGCCATGGCTGCCGGCATTCCGGCGCTTCATCACGAAGATGAGCACGGCGGCCAGCGCGATGATCAGCACCACCAGGATGACGATATACAGTACGATAGGCGTCTCGTCGCCGGTCACAGGCACGTTGGGGTTGCCGGGCACAGCCGAGGGCGAGGGCGAGGGGTTGGCGATCGTGGTGGGCGCGTCGCCGGACAGGGAGATCTGCAGCGTCACGGGATTCTTGACGGTGCCGTCGGCGGCGGCCAGCGCGATGCCGTTGTCCTCGAGAGTTACGCGCAGGCTGTAGGTGGCGTTGGGCCACAGGCCCCAGTTGCCGTTGATGAGTCCGGGCAGCAGGGTCAGGGTGTTGCCGTTGACGGTGTAGTCACGGTCACGGACGGCCTCCCGGTAAACGGGGGTCTTGGAGCCGTCGGCATTGGCCTGCTCGCCGTAGTAGATCTCCACCTTCACAGGCGCGGAGGCAAAGGTCTGGGAGACGCTGGCGCTGCGGTCGGACCAGTCGATCTTGTAGTTGTCCTGCTGGACAGGCTGCTGGGTGGCGACAGGCGCGGCGGCGATGACCAGCGAGCGGGTGTTGGACTTATAGGTGGCCGTGTCGCTCTCCTGGAAGGTGACGTTCAGGGTGTGGGTGCCGACGGTCAGCTTGTTCAGATAGCCGTTGATGAAGGTGAAGCTCTTGCCGTCAGCGGCCAGGGTGTAATCCTGGTCGGCGACCAGCTGGGCGTTGTCCACGAACACCGCCGCGATGGACGCGTTGGTGTAGCTGAGGGTGACCACGGCGTCGCTGGCCTGGGTATAGTTCACATCGCCGGTGCTGGTAGCGCCGGGATCCTGATTCTGCTGCTTGGCGGCGTCGTTCCACACGGCCTTGATCTGCATGTCGGCCGTCACGGTGATGGCCGTCTCGGGCTGCTGGATGTTGCCCTCGCCCACCAGCCAGCCGCCGAAGGTCTTGCCCTCGGGGGCAGTGAAATCCTCGGGCTGGGCGATCAGGGTGTGCTGAGCGGCGCCCTCGGTCAGGGTGACCGGTTCAGCGTGGGTGGTCTCGGTGCCATTGTCGGCCACGTAGGTCACCACAGCGGAGGCCAGGGCCCACTTGGCCACGAAGGTCACGTCCGCCTCGGTCATGGTGTATTCCTCGTTGGGCTTGTAGATGCCGTCGGTGCCCTCCATGACCCAGCCGACAAAGACCTGGTTCTCCGCCGGGGCGGCGAAGGTGCAGTCGGGCATGATGATGTTGTTGCCGGCATGCTCCTCGGTGGCGCTGTTCATATCCACGCCCTCGGTGGCGCTCTCAGCGGTGGCCTTGAAGATAGCCTTATACATCGGCCTGTCCGTCGCGGTGGGAGTGGCGGTGCCCTCCTTCCACTGGGCAGTGAAGGTCACATCGCCGGTGATATGCACCTGGGCGGCGTTGTCGTCCAGAGTAGAGGGCTTGTAGATCTGGCTGTCCAGGCTGCACAGCCAGCCGTCGAACACCTGGCCGTCAGGCGGGGTGATCCAGCTGCCGTCAGGCACGCCGAAATACCTGTTCTCCTCGGGGATGTCGGTGAAATCGATCGTCTGCTGCTCAGGATTGACGGCCGCGTCCACGTTGGTGCCGCCGTTGAGATTATAGGTGACGGTAAATTTCACCGGGTCAGACACTTCCGCAGTGGCAGCCTGCGTCCACTCGGCGGTGACGGTGGTCTCACCGGACACATAGTAGGGCTCATAGACGTCGTAATGCACGCCGTCCAGCAGCCAGCCGGTGAAGGTGAAGCCATCCTTGGCAAAGTCGGAGGGCATCTCGATCATGCCCAGCGAGGAATCGGCCGTCACGTCGGACACCACATAGGGCGTACCGGTGGCGCCGTCGCCGGGAACGAAGGTCACGCTGAAGGTCGCGGGCGCCTGCTCGACGACAGGCTCGGACCAGGCGGCCTGGAAGGTCATATCGCCGCTCACATCGGTGATAGTCTCGCCGGGCTGATGATCGGTAAAATCATCCACGTTCTGCCAGGCGCGGAACGTGCAGCCTTCCGGCGCCGTGAAGTTGTTGTCAGGGAACGTGAAGGAATAACCCTGGTCCTGACCCACGGTCTCCGTAAAGGTGTCACCGGAGCCGCCGGCGGGATTGAAGGTGATGGTGTAGCTGGGGGCTACGGGGCCAGACTCGACGAACGTCTCAGGCACCTTCATGGTCTGGGAGCTGATGGATTTATCCGCGCTCACCGTCACAGCGGCCAGAGGGCTCTCCTCTTCCCCGCCGACCTCGATGACCTTGCCGGACACAACGGCGGTCAGGGACGCGATGTCGTCCTCCGGGTTCGCCTTGCAGGTCAGGAACTTGTCGAAGGTCGTTGCGCAGTCACGGATGGCTTCGACGGCCGCCGTGCTCACAGGACCCACCGCGATGATGACCGTACCCTCGGCGGGAGAGCACTCGCTGACAGCGGCGTCCAGATCGCCCGCCGTGGTACTCTCGCTCACGCCGACCAGGATCACGGGATAGTTGAAGTCCTCCGTATCGAACTTGACAGCCTTGTTGGGCTGGAGGCTCTGATAGCTCTCGTCGGCGGCCACCTCATCGGTGACATAGACCACGTCATAGCCATCGGACGCCTGCTCCTCATCCAGGCCGTTGATGTCGATAACGAGCAGTTTTTCCGCCTCGTGCTCACTGTGCAGCTGATCGATCATACCAGCGTCCAGCTGAGCATCGCTGGCGGCGATGATGACCGTATCGCCGTCGGCGGCAAACGCCGGTGCGCCCAGGCACACGAACATCCCCACCAGGATGGCGAGCACGATCAGCGAATACAATACTTTTCTCATAAGGCAGTACCTCCTGAATCCATATACCGGTAGGTGTAATCCTTTTGTTATTTCTTGTTATTTCCCATTGGATTCGGTTACAATTCTATCATCAAAACCGGCTGTTGTCAACGAAAGATTCGGAGATTTTTTTATTTTGCAGGAATTTTTTTACCTTTTTGTCATGAACGCCGCTCCCCATCCGGCTTTGCGCCGGCCAGGGTGTTGACCCAGTAGCGCTTGTGGACCAGTGTCAGGCCCACGATGTCCTTGATGAGCACTGTGGCCGTGCTCAGCGCGTAGACCGCCACGACGCCCAGCGCCGTCCTGTGGGCCAGCAGCCACGCCGCCGGCACGTTCACCGCCCAGGTGAAGCAGCTGTCGAACAGGAACGTGACCATGGTCTTGCCCCCGGAGCGCATGGTGAAGTAGCAGCCGTTGGCCAGGCACTCGAAGGGCAGGATGGCCGCCATGACGCAAATGACGCTGGCCGCCAGGGAGCGCACCTGGTCCGTGGTGTTGTAAAAGCGCGGGAACAGCCAGGAAAGCCCCGCCATCACCAGCCCGATGACTGCCGCCGCAGCCACCTCCAGCGCCAGCAGCTTCCGGTCGGTGTCCACGGCCTTTTCCGTCAGGCCCGCGCCCAGCTCCTGGCCCACGATGATGCCGATGGCGCTGCCAAGGCTGAAAGCCACCGCCGTGAACAGGTCGAACAGCACGTAGGCGATGTTCAGCGCCGCCATGACCGTGATGCCCCGGGTGGAGTATATCTGGGTCAGGGTGGCGGTGCCCACGCACCAGAGCGCCTCGTTGGCGGTCAGGGGCAGGCTGCGGCGGGTGATGTCCCAGAACATGGCCCGGTCCATGGGCGCGCCCTCCAGCATCCGCCGGGTGAACAGCACCTTGTCCCTGTGCCGGTGGCTCCAGAGCACGTTCACCGCCGCCTCAGCGAACCGGGCGATCACCGTGGCCAGCGCCGCGCCGCGAACGCCCATGGCGGGCATGCCCAGCTTGCCGAATATCAGCACCCAGTTCAGTCCCAGGTTCACCAGCACCGCCAGCCAGGAGGCAATCATGGGCACCAGCGCCCGGTCCGCCTCCCGCAGGGTGGTGGCGTAGGCCGTGGCCACGGCGAAGGGCAGCATCCCCCACAGCATGATGGCCAGGTACCCCTTGGCATAGCCCATCACCTGGGCGGCCTCTTCCTCGCCGCCGGTGATGTACAGGCCGATGAGCTTTTCCCCGAACAGGACGAACACGGCCATGCACCCCAGGCACATGAGCACCGCCGTGGCCAGCTTATAGCGGAACGCGGCCTTGAAGGAGCGCTCCTGGCCCGCGCCCCAGTACTGGGCGCAGAAGATGCCCGGCCCGGATACGGTGCCGAAGATGACCAAATTAAATATAAAGAACAGCTGCCCCACCACCGCCACGCCGCTCATGGACGCGGTGCCGGTCTGGCCTACCATGATGTTGTCCAGCAGGGAGACGAAATTGGTCACCACGTTCTGGAGCATGATGGGCAGGGCCACCGACATGGCCCGGCGGTAAAAGCGTCTGTCCCCTATCAAACTGTTGACGTGCAATCGTGCCATGGCAGCGACCTACCTTTTCAGCGCATGGGCGTCATTATACTAAAGGGCCATGGGATTGTCAACGTCCGCTTTTCTTTTCCCGGCGGGTATGTTATAGTATTTATGGTATAGCCAGCGTCGGACGGCACAGAATAGCCATAAGAAACGCCATCAGCGAGGTGTGATATGCGACCGTTGTTATCCCTTCTTCTTGCCATATCGCTCATCTTCGGCGGCACGCCTGTGTCCGCCGCCGAGGCCGTCCGCTGGGAGGACATGCAGTACGTCCACTATGACGCCGGCGCCTTTTTCACGGACGCGGCGACCCTCTCCCAGCTGGCCGCCGGCAGCGACGCCCAGGCCGTTACGGCGCTTTACGACGAGCTGTACGACCAGTTCGCCCAGATGGACGCCTACAACGCCGTGGCCTACGTCCACGCCAGCGCCGACGTGACGGACGAGTACTGGTCCGCCGAGAGCCAGTATTCCGAGAATCTTCGCTACGAGATGGCGGACGCGCTGTCCACCGCCTGCTACGGCGTCACCCAGGGGCCCTGCGCGGCGGCCTTCGCTGAGCATGTGGGCCAGCGGGCCTATGACGCCTTCACCGAGTACGTGCCCATGACCGACCGGGAGGCGGAGCTGCTGGCCCGGGAATCGGAGCTGGTGGACCAGTACCACGTGCTGATAAACGGGGCCGACCAGGTGGAATACGACTACCTGGGCGAGGCGTGGACCTACGAAAAGCTCAACGGCTTCCAGGGCATGAGCCTGGCCTCCCAGGACTATAACGGCTATCTGGAGGTCTTCTACGGCCTGCAGGACGCGGTGGTACAGCAGGTGGGCCCCATCTTCCAGCAGCTGGTGCGGCTGCGCTGCGAGATCGCCTCTATCGAGGGTGCGGACAGCTACGCGGCCCTGGCCTATGAGGACGTATACGGCCGGGACTATACCCCGGACCAGGCCCAGGCCCTCTGCGACGCGGTCAAGCCCGTGGCAGTGCAGTTCATGCAGCAGCTGGGCGGCAGCTCCCTTCTGTACGACGCCGAGGCCGTCCTGCCCGCCCTCAGCCCGGATGATATACTGCAGCTTGTGGGCGAGTATACCGCCCGGATGGACCCGGTGCTGGCCGAGCCGTTCCGCTTCATGACCGAAAACGGCCTTTACGACCTGGCCGGCGGCGAGGACCGCTTCCCCGGCTCCTATACCATCACTCTGGGCAAGTATGACAGCGCCTTCATCTTCGCCAATCCCGACTCCGGCTACGGCGGGCTGAGCACCCTGTTCCACGAATTCGGCCACTTCGCCAGCGACTATTTCGTCCCCATCGACAACCTGGTCACCGACGTTCCCTGCTACGATCTGCTGGAGATACACTCCACCGGTCTGGACACCCTGATGACCTGCTATTACGACGAGATATTCACCGACGGCGCGGACACGGCCCGGTTCAACGTGCTGGCGGAGCTGGTGCAGGCGCTGGCGAACGGGTGCATATTCGACGAGTTCCAGCGCCGGGTGTACGAGCAGCCCGATATGTCGCTGGAGCAGATGAGCCGGCTGTTCGCCTCCATCAGCGCCGAATACGGCAAGGTGGGCATACGGGATACGGACGGCTCCTGGGTCTACGTCTCCCACACCTTCGAGAACCCCTTCTATTATCTCAGCTACGCCGCCTCCTCCTTGGCCGCCATCCAGCTGTGGGACATGGCCCAGACGGACATGCATACCGCCGTGACGGCCTGGCACCAGCTGCTGATGACGGACACCTGCTCCGTCAGCTATATGACCGCCCTGCCCCTGTGCGGGCTGCGGCTGTTCACGGAGCCGGGCGCCGTAGAGCAGATATGCCGTCCCCTGATGGAGGAACTGACCCGGCTGGACGCCGGTGAATGAACACATATGATTTCGGAGGATCGCGCACCATGAACGTAATGCAAGCCATCGAAAACCGCCGCAGCATCCGCGTCTACGAAAACGCCCCCGTCTCCCGGGAGCAGCTGACATCCTTTCTGGAGGCCATCCGCCTGGCTCCCTCCTGGAAAAACGGCCAGTGCTGGCAGGTGCTGGTGCTCTCGGACCGGGCGCAGATCATGCGCCTGGGCGAGCTGCTGCACGGCAACCCCCGCCGGGAGGGCGTGTTTGAAAACGTGCCCTACTTCATCGCCGTTGCGGCCGATCCAGCCCTCAGCGGCGAGGAGGAGGGCAAGAGCTATTACATGGCCGACGTGGGCATCGCGCTGGAAAACGCGTGCCTGGCCGCCACGGATATGGGGCTGGGCACCTGCTGGATCGGCCTGTTCGACGAGCAGCCCATCAAGGAATTCCTGGGCATCCCGGAGAACCTGCGCCTGGTGGCGCTCACGCCCCTGGGCGTGCCCGCCCAGTCCCCCCATCCCCGCCCCCGGAAGGCCCTGGCCGATTTCGTACACGACGGCGTCTGGGGCAAGCCCCTGGTATAAGGAATGCAAAGAAAAAGCTCTGTCCCGTGGGACAGAGCTTTTTCTTTGCTCCCTATCTTACCGGCAGAACTTGTCCACGTAATCGGCAAAAGCCCTGCGTATGACCTCTATGGCCTCCTGCCGGCCGTGTACATTGTCCACTGCCGCCTCCTTATCCGGCTCCAGGTTCTTGTAGACGGAGAAGAAGTGCTGCATCTCCTGGTGGATATGCTGGGGCAGATCCTCCAGCTCCTTATAGCAGTTGTACACCGGATCACCAAAGGGGATGGCCAGTATCTTGTCATCCCGCTTGCCGCTGTCCAGCATGGTGATGTACCCCACCGGATAGACCCGCACCAGGCTCATGGGCCGGATGGCTTCGCTGCACAGCACCAGCACATCCAGCGGGTCGCCGTCCTCGGCGTAGCTGCGGGGAATGAAGCCGTAATTCGCCGGATAGTGGGTGGAGGTATACAGGATGCGGTCCAGGCGCAGCGCGCCGGTCTCCTTGTCCATCTCGTATTTGTTTTTGGAGCCCTTCTCGATCTCGATCACCGCGAGAAAGTCCTCGGGCTGCATACGGCTGGGGCGTATATCGTGCCAAAGATTCATGCCTGTCTCCTCATTTGTTCAGTCCGCATCCTTCAAAACGTCCGCGTTCTGCGCCAGATACACAGCGCCGGAGATCACCGTCAGCGCCGCGCACAGCCACAGCAGCACACTCGCCACCGTGCCCAGCACGCCCACGTCCAGCGCCCGCAGCACCAGGATGGCCACCAGGGACAGGTCCTGCACCAGGGTCTTCAGCTTGCCCCAGATGTTGGCCGCTACCACCCTGCCCTGCTCGGCGGCGGATAGGCGGATGCCGGAGACGAGAAATTCCCGGAATAGGATGATGACCAGCGCCACGGGAGGCACCAGATGCTCCGGCACCAGCACGATCATCACCGAGTAGTTGAGTATCTTGTCCGCCAGCGGGTCCATGAACTTGCCGAAGTTGGTCACAAGGTGGCGGCTGCGGGCGATACGGCCGTCGGCCATGTCCGTCAGGGACGCCAGAGCAAACATCACCGCCGCCAGCCAGGCCCACACGGGCCCGTTCAAAAGCAGGAACACCACCATCAGCACCGTCATCACGATGCGGGCAATGGTCAGCTTGTTGGGCAGATTCATCGCAAAGGCTCCTTTCGTTCTCAGGAGGATATTTTATCGGACCTTTGCCTCTGTGTCAAGCGCGGCGGGCAATTCTTCCTTTACAACCCGCCAAAAGAGATTATAATAGGTGTATGGGAAAAAATGTCGCGGGCCGGTTCGCGCCCAGCCCCTCCGGGTACATGCACATGGGAAATCTGCTGGCCATGCTCCTGGCATGGCTGGATTGCCGTGCCCTGGGCGGCCGGATGATCTTCCGCATGGAGGACCTGGACCCGGTGCGCACCAGCCCGGTCTACGCCGCCGCCATCGCGGAGGACCTCACCTGGCTGGGGATGGACTGGGACGAGGGCTATCCGGACCCGGCCTGGTGCCAGTCCGGCCGCACGGCTCTCTATGAGGCCGCCTTCCGCACATTGGAGGAAAAGGGCTTGGTCTACCCCTGCTGGTGCAGCCGGGCCCAGCGTCTGGCCGCCGCCAGCGCGCCCCACCCCGGCGAGGCGGTGCATGACCCTAACTGCCAGTGCTCCCGCATGACCGACGAGCAGCGGGCTGCCCGCCTGGCGGCGGACCGTCCCCCCGCCTGGAAGGTGCGGGTGCCGGACGAGACCGTCACGGTCACCGACGGCCACTACGGCGCCTATGCCCAGAATCTGGCCCATGAGGGCGGAGACTTCATCATCCGCCGGGCCGACGGGGTGTACGCCTACCAGCTGGCAGTGAGCGTGGACGATATGCTTATGGGCGTTACCCGCGTGGTCCGGGGCCGGGACCTGCTGTCCTCCGCGCCCCGGCAGGCCTGGCTCATCCGCGCCCTGGGCGGCACGCCGCCGGAATACTGCCATCTGCCCCTGCTCACCGCTGAGGAGGGCAAGCTCTCCAAGCGGCTGGGCAGCCGCAGCACCCAGGCCCTGCGGCAGGAATACGACCCACGGGACCTGGTGGGCCGGCTGGCATACATTGCCGGACTGCTCCCCGCCCCGGAGCCCATCTCCCCCCGCCAGCTTCTCCCCCTTTTCGATTGGAGCAAAATACCCGCCGAGGATATAACGATATGAAACAAAGGAGACACGACATGGACAAGTCCCCTCTCTCCACACGCCTCGCCGCCGGCGCGCTGGACGGCCAGCTGCTGCCCCTGTACGGCCCCGACCGTCTGGAAAATGCCAAAGTCCGCTGCGGCAAGCTGCTGGCCTCCTTCGAGGCCGCCTTTGGCCGGCCGGCGGAGGCCTTTTTCAGCGCTCCCGGCCGCACGGAGCTGGGCGGCAACCACACCGACCACCAGCACGGCCGTGTCCTGGCCGCCAGCGTGGACATGGATCTGCTGGCCGCCGCCGCGCCCAACCACAGCGGCGTGGTGCGTATCCTGTCCGAGGGCTACCCCCCGGTGGAGGTAGCGCTGGACAGCCTGGAGCCTGTGCCCGCCGAGGTGAACACCTCCGCCGCCCTGGTCCGGGGCGTCACCGCCCGGTTCGCCCAGCTTGGGTGCGACCTGGCCGGCGCTGGACTGGACGCCTGCATGGTGTCGGACGTTCCCGGCGGCAGCGGCTTGAGCTCCTCCGCCGCCTATGAGATCCTGGTGGGGGCCATGTTCAACTGTCTGTTCGCCGGCGGCCGCTTCGACGCGGTCCAGCTCGCCCAAATCGGCCAGTGGGCGGAAAACAACCACTTTGGCAAGCCCTGCGGGCTCATGGATCAGACCGCCTGCTCCGTGGGCGGCGTGGTGGCCATCGACTTTGCCGACCCGGCCAGCCCCGTGGTGGAGCGGATAGACCTGGACCTGCACAGCCAAGGCTATGCCCTGTGCATCATAGACTCCCGGGCCGGCCATGCGGACCTGACGGCGGAATACGCCGCCATCCCCGGCGAGCTGGGGGCTATCAGCGGCTATTTCGGCAAAAGCGTGCTCCGGGACGTGCCGGAGGCGGACTTTCTGGCCGCTATACCCGCCCTGCGGGCCCTGGCCGGCGACCGGGCCGTGCTGCGGGCCATACATATCTTCAGCGAGAATGAGCGTGCCGCCGCCCAGGCCGCCGCGCTTAGGTCTGGGGACTTTGACGCGTTCCTGCAGCTTGTCAGGCAGTCCGGCCGCTCTTCGGCGATGTATCTGCAAAACGTGGTCCCCACGGGCCAGACGAAAAACCAGGAGCTGATGGTCTGCATCGCCCTGGCGGAGCGGCTGCTGGCCGGCCGGGGCGCGGTGCGCGTTCACGGCGGCGGCTTCGGCGGCACGGCCCAGGCATTCGTGCCCCTGGACATGCTGGAGCAGTTCAAGGCCGGCATAGAGGCCGCCATGGGACCGGGGACCTGCCACGTGCTCAGCGTCCGCCCCGTGGGCGGCGCGATGATCGCATAAGGAGACAGATCATGATCGACACATATATCGCCCAGCTGGTGCAGTACGCCCTGGACAGAGGATTGATAGATGAAAACGACCGGACCTGGGCCTGCAACCGGCTGCTGGACGCTCTGGGCCTGGACCGGGGCACGTTCCCGGCCGAGACCGAGCAACGGCCCCTGGAGGACATTCTCCGGGACATTCTGGACTGGGCCGTGGAAAACGGCCGGTGCGAGCCGGGCGTGGCCAGCCGGGACCTGCTGGACACGGAGCTGATGGGCCGGCTCACCCCCCGCCCCAGCGAGGTGCGGCATATCTTCTGGAAGAAGTACGCCCAGAGCCCCCAGGCCGCCACGGACTGGTATTATGAGTTCAGCCAGGACACCGACTACATCCGCCGCTACCGCATCGTCAGGGACATGAAGTGGGTCTCCCCCACCGAGTACGGGGACCTGGACATCACCATCAACCTATCCAAGCCGGAGAAGGACCCCCGTGCCATCGCTGCGGCGAAAAACGCCCTCCAGAACGCCTACCCCGCCTGCCAGCTCTGCGCCGAGAACGAGGGCTACGCCGGCCGGCTGGACCACCCCGCCCGGCAGAACCACCGCATCATCCCCCTGACCCTGGACGGGCAGGACTGGTTTTTCCAGTACTCCCCCTACGTGTACTACAACGAGCACTGCATCGTGCTCAACGCCCGCCACATCCCCATGAAGATCGACCGGTCCACCTTCCGCAAACAGATGGACTTTCTGGGCCGCTTCCCCCACTACTTCATCGGCAGCAACGCGGACCTTCCCATCGTGGGCGGCTCCATACTGAGCCACGACCACTTCCAGGGCGGCCGGTACACCTTCGCCATGGCAAAGGCCCCGGTGGAGACGCCTGTGCGCTTTTCCGGCTTTGATGACGTCGAGGCCGGCATCGTCAAGTGGCCCATGAGCGTGGTGCGCATCCGCTGCGCCGACCCGGACCGGCTGGTGGACCTGGCCGACCGGATACTGCTGGCCTGGCGGGGGTATTCCGACCCGGCGGCGGAGATATATGCCGAGTCTGCCGGCGAGGCCCACAACACCATCACCCCCATCGCCCGCATGCGGGACGGGCAATTCGAGCTGGACTTGGTGCTGCGCAACAACCGCACCTCGGAGCAGTATCCGCTGGGCATCTTCCACCCCCACCAGGAGCTGCACCACATCAAAAAGGAGAACATCGGCCTGATCGAGGTGATGGGCCTGGCGGTGCTGCCCGCCCGGCTGAAGACGGAGCTGGCGGACCTGGCCCAGGCGCTGGTCCGTGGCAGCGACGTCCGCGCCGACGAGACCCTTGCCAAGCACGCGGACTGGGCCGACGGCCTGGCGCAGAAATATACCTTCACCGCCGAGAACGCCCTGCCCATCCTCCAGGACGAGGTGGGCCGTGTCTTCGCCCAGGTGCTGGAGCACGCCGGCGTGTACAAGCGCACGGCCGAGGGCAAAGAGGCGTTTCTCCGGTTCATAGAGAGCGTGTAAGGCCAACATAAAGAGCCGGCAGCCATGCAATTGCATGGCTGCCGGCTTCACTATGCGTTTTTTACAGTTCCTCCACGGATACCACGCCGGGCACGGCGTTCATATCCGTGATGATGGCCTCCGTGCGGTGCTTTTTGTTCACCTGCAGGGTGAAGATGACGTTGGCCGTCTTCTCGTCCGTATCCGGCGAGCGGGTGATGACCATGTTCTGTATCTTCACCTCTATCCTTTCCAGCATGGCCAGCACCTTGTCCAGGCACTGCTTGTCGGTGTACTCCATGAGCAGATTGATCTCGGCACTGTTTTCCAGGATGCGGTACTCCAGCTTGGAGAACAGCAGCTCCGCCGCCAGCACCAGTGCCGTGGCGAACAGACCGCCCTCGTAAAAGCCCGCGCCCAGGCACAAGCCGATGACCGCCGCCGCCCACAGGCCCGCCGCTGTGGTCAGGCCCTTCACCCGCCGCCGGCGGGTGACCATGATGCACCCGGCGCCTATGAAGCCGATGCCCGCCACCACCTGGGCCCCCAGCCGGGCCACGTCGGTGTTGTAGTTCATCACCCGGTACAGGTACTCGCTGGTCAGGGTGGTGATGGCCGCGCCCAGGCAGATGAGGATGTGGGTGCGGAAGCCGGCCGGCCGGCGCTTATATTCCCGCTCCAGACCGATGCAGCCGCCGCAGATGGCCGCCAGCACCATGCGCAGCGTCACCGCCAGCATGGTGGGCTCCCGCAGAGAGTCAAATATATGCAGCATTTCTACCCCTCCCTCAAAGCTCCACGATGACGCTGACGTTCTCCAGCGCGGAGATAGCCGTCATCACCTGGGTGTGGTGCTGCCCGTGGCGCAGCCGGATGTAGAACACGGCGCTGGGCTTCTGGCCTTTGTATGCCTTGCCCCGGTCGATGTCCACGTCATAGATGTGCACGCCCTGCTCCTTCATGCAGGCGATCACGTCTCCGACGTCCTCCAGGGACTGGAATTCCAGGTACAGGTTCAGGTTCCTGGCCCGCTCCACGATGGCGTTCTCCACCCGGGGCAGGATGCGGATGCACAGGAAGATGAGCAGAAACGACGCCAGCACGCACTCGTAGAACCCCGCGCCGATGGCCAGGCCCATGCAGGCCGACGCCCACAGCCCCGCCGCCGTGGTCAGGCCCCGGACCTGCTGGTGGCCGTTCACCACAATGATGCCCGCGCCCAAAAAGCCGATGCCGTTGATGACCTGGGCGCTCAGGCGGGCGATGTCCGTCCGAAAGCCTATCTCGGCGGCCTGCTTCACCCAGGCATGGGTGCCCATCCAGTCCAGATACTGGCTGAGGATCATGGTCAGCGCCGCGCCCAGACACACCAGCATGTATGTACGGAAGCCTGCGGCCCGGTGCTTGCGCCCCCGCTCGATGCCTATCATGCCGCCGCACACCATGGCCAGCGACATGCGCAGCAGCACCGACGGCATGTTCAGCTGCCGCAGATAATCCAGCCAACCGTCCATGCGCTCACATCCCTCCCGTTGAACCAATTATGGAAGGGCGCACGTTTCAGTACGCCCTTCCTGGGTTATTCTCTCTGTTAAGCAATAATGCAGAGGCTATGAAGAAAATACCACACTTTGTCTATAATTGCAATGGAAAATGCGGCCCGCCAGACAACAAAATGGTCGTTAAAAAGAAAAAGGGACGCCATCTTGTCTGACATGACCGCGTCCCTTATATTTTCCGGCAGGCCCGTTTACCACCACAGGCTGTTATATTTCCGCAGGGAGATGCGCTTTTGCTGGCTCAGAAGCGCCGCCGTCTCGTCTGCGTCCATATAGTCGTTGGTCACGCCGCTGGACGCCTGCTGATACCGCTCGTCGCTCATCGCTTCCCGGAACGCCTTCTCATAAAACGCCACCACGTCCGGATCGACGCCCGCCGGCGCCATCACGCAGTAGGCGTACCCCAGCCAGTAAGGATAATACCCCTGCTCGCTGACCGTGGGCGCGTCCGGGTACAGAGGCAGCTGCTCGTCGCCGAACACCGCCAGCACCCGCAGCCCCTCGTCCCGCTCCAGGATGTCGTCGGCGCGCACGATGGCAAAGTCCGAGGAGCTGTCCCGCACGCTCTGCAGCGCCGCGTTCACGGAGTCCTTGTGGTTCGGCTCATAGGGCAGATCCGCGTCCTTGCAGAACAGCTGGGTCCAGGTGTGCAGCAGACCGTGCTCTCCGTTGGTGGCGGCCACCAGCGGGGTCTCGGCCTTCTTTCCGTATCTGATCATCTTCTCCAGCGTGGTGAACCTCTCATCACCGGACCGGGCGATGATGATGGCGGTCTGGGTGGTATGGGTGCAGATGGGCGTATAGTCATCGTCGCTGATCAGGTCCGACCAAGCCTGCAGCGCGTTGGTATAGGTCGGCAGCTCCACATATCCCAGCGTCAGGCCGTCGGCCTTCCGCTCGGCCAGCTCCATCCAGCCCAGCGCGCCGTTGCTGGTCTTCAGCGTCACCTCTCCGGCCTCGTTCTTTTCCTCATAGGCGCCGGGGATATTCTCCACATTGACGGTCTGGCCGATGACGCTCTCCAGATACTGGGCCAGCACACGGGCAGTGATGTCGTTCAGGCTGCCGGCCTTGGCCGGCACTATGATATTGACCGTGTCCTTCGGCTGCCAGGCGGGCTCCCGCTCCGCCTGCTCCTCCTCTTCCGGCGCTTCCGTCGCCTCCGGCTGCTCCTCTCCTCCGCCGCAGCCCGTCATAGCCAGCGCCATCAGCAGCGCAAGTACGAGCGCCAGAAGTCTCCTCATCATTTCCGTCTACCTCCCATTCTGCCATGAGCTCACTATTAAAAAAGATAACGCAAACCGACACGAAAATCAATAATATTTTAGAAAACTTAAAAAATTTATCCGTATGAATTGATACACAATTTTAACTTGCCCGAAACGCCCTTCTCAAGTAATATATAATTAAGGGAAAAGGCGCAATTTGCACCACACAGAATATCGACAGCATAAGAGGACGCACGATATGGATCTGTTTTATAAATTGATCGCCCTGCTGGGCGGGCTGGCCATGTTCCTGTATGGTATGCGCGTCATGGGCGACGGGCTGAAAAGCTGCTCCGGCGGTGCCATGAAGACCGCGCTGGAAAAGGTGACCGCCCGGCCGGCGCTGGGCTTTATCCTGGGTATGCTGGTCACCTGCATGATCCAAAGCTCCCACGCCACCATCGTGCTGACGGTGGGCCTGGTGGGCGCGGGCTTTCTCACCTTCCACCAGTCCATCGGCGTGATACTGGGTGCCAACGTGGGCACCGCCATCACCGCCCAGATCATCCGGCTCATGGATGTGGAGACTGGCGCGGGCGGGCTTTTGTACATGCTCAACGCGGAAAATCTGGCACCTCTGGCCCTGATCGCCGGCGTGGTGCTGATCATGTTCGTGAAAAAGTCCGCCGCCAAAAACGCCGGCTCCATCGCCGCAGGCTTTGGCATCCTGTTCATGGGCCTGATCTACATGCGCGACGCGGTCAGCGGCCTGAGCGGCATGGTCAGCGGCTTTCTTCTGGCGCTGGAGGGCAACTATCTGCTGGGCTTTCTCACCGGTGCCGGTGCTACCTGCGTCATCCAAAGTTCCTCAGCGGTCATCGGCATCCTGCAGTCCTTCGCTAGCTCCTTCGGTCTCAAGCTGTGCGGCATCGTGGCGGTGATCCTGGGTGTGAACATGGGCGACAGTCTGTCGGCGTATCTCGTCTGCCGCATCGGGGCAAAGCCGGAGCAGATACGCACCGTGACGGTGCATGTGCTTTACAACATCTGTGCGGCACTGCTGCTGACGGTGGTGCTGACCATAGGCCGGGCCACGGGGCTTCTCGGTGACGGGCTGTGGAACGCGATGCTGGACTCCGGCGGCGTGGCCAACGTCCACGGCCTGTTCCGGCTGGTGCCGGCGGTGCTGCTGCTGCCCCTGTCCGGGACCTTCGCCCGGCTGGCGGAGAAGCTGGTGCCGGACAAGGCCCTGGACCAGGAGGAGCAGGACATCGAAAACAATCTGCGGGAGCTGGACGCCCATCTGGTCTCCAACCCCGGCGTGGCCCTGGACCAGTCCTCCCACCTGATCGGCCACATGGCCACCACGGCGCGGGAGAATTACGAGGACGCCGCCGGGCAGCTGTTCGGCTACGACGAGAAGATGGCGGAGAAGGTGGACCATCGGGAGGAGCTGCTGGACCGGATGGCAGACGCCACCAACCAATATATCGTCGGCCTGTCCCCCTATATCACCCTCCCCTCCCACACCCGCGCCCAGAACTACCAGATCAAGGCCCTGACCTGCTTCGAGCGCATCGGCGACCTGGCCCAGAACATCCAGCATGACGCGCTGCGCCTTACAGAGGACCACGCCGCGCTGTCCACCACCGCCCAGACGGACCTGCGCGGCACCATCACCGTGGTGGGCGACATCCTCACCCTCACCGTGGAGGCGTTTTTGAACGACGACATGGCCAAGGCACGGGCGGTGGAGCCGCTGGAGGAGGTCATCGACGACATCATCGAGATCATGAAGAACCGCCACGTGGAGCGCATGACCGCCGGGGTATGCGACGTGGCGGCAGGCGTACAGTACCAGGACCTGCTGCAGAACCTGGAGCGGGTCAGCGACCAGTGCTCCGACCTGGCGGTGTACATGCTCAGCCGGGCCGACGCCGCCATCAGCGGCCAGGAGCACCGCTATCTGCACGAGCTGCACCACTCCGACAATGCCGCCTACAAGCGCATGTTCCGGGAGAACTACCGCAAGTACTTCCGCCAGCTGCACCTGGAGGCCCAGGAGAATGGTGATAAATAATTCTTGACAAATCCAGCAGTATCGCTTATAATCCTCCCATGAGCAAAGACGTTCTGTACGCAGGGCGTCTTTGCTCTTTTTCATCAAGGGGACAAGGAGACAGAGCACATGTGCGCGATCATGGGATTCACAAAGCGGACGCTGACGAAGGAGCAGCTTCTGCCCTACTTTGAGCGGACCAAGTCACGGGGCCCGGACATGAGCCGGATAGAGCCGGCCGGCAGCGGGTGGCTGTGCTTCCACCGGCTGGCCATCATGGGCCTTACGCCCGAGGGGATGCAGCCGTTCCATCTGGACGGGGACATGGCGGTGTGCAACGGGGAGCTGTATTTGTTCCGGCCGCTGCGGGCGGAGCTGGCCAAGCAGTACGATTTCGCCAGCGAGTCCGACTGCGAGATCATCCTGCCGCTGTACCACAAGTACGGCCTGGATATGTTCAAAATGCTGGACGCGGAGTTCGCCATGCTCATCTACGACAGCAAGAAGGACGAGCTGATCGCCGCCCGTGACCCCATCGGCATCCGGCCGCTGTACTGCGGGTATCTCTCCGACGGCAGCATGGCCTTCGCCAGCGAGGCGAAGAACCTGGTGGGCCTGTGCGATAAGATACTCCCCTTCCCGCCCGGCCACTACTACGCCGGCGGAAAATTCGTCCGCTACGCCGACCTGACCACGGTGACGGAGTATCTGCCGGACGATCTGGAGACGGTCTGTAAAAACATACGCGAGAAGCTCATCCTGGGCGTGGACAAGCGCCTGGACGCGGACGCGCCCCTGGGCTTTCTGTTGTCCGGCGGGCTGGACTCCAGTCTGGTGTGCGCCATATCCGCCCGCATTCTGGGCAAGCACATCCGCTCTTTCGCCATCGGCATGGACACCGACGCCATCGACCTGAAGTACGCCCGCCAGGTGGCCGACTATCTAGGCGCGGAGCACACGGAGGTGTATATGACCCGTGAAGAGGTGCTGGCCAGCCTGGAGGAGGTCATCGCCACGCTGGGCACCTGGGACATCACCACCATCCGGGCCAGCATGGGCATGTACCTGTGCTGCAAGGCCATCCACGAGCGCACTGACGTGCGGGTGCTGATGACCGGCGAGATCTCCGACGAGCTGTTCGGATATAAGTACACCGACTTCGCCCCCTCCCCCGAGGCCTTCCAGCAGGAGGCGAAAAAGCGGATAGACGAGCTGCACATGTACGACGTGCTCCGGGCCGACCGGTGCATATCTGTCAACTCCATCGAGGCCCGGGTGCCCTTCGGGGACCTGGAGTTCGTGGACTACGTGATGCGTGTGGACCCGAAGCTGAAGGTCAACTCCTACGGCATGGGCAAGTACCTGCTGCGCCACGCCTTTGAAAAGGACCACCTGCTGCCGGAGGGCATCCTCTGGCGGCAGAAGGCGGCCTTCTCCGACGCAGTGGGCCACTCCATGGTGGACGATCTGAAGGAATATGCTGAGACGAAGTACACCGACGCAGAATACGAGCGCAGGCGGCAGAAATACACTTTCGGCCTTCCCTTCACCAAGGAGAGCCTGCTGTACCGGGAGATATTTGAGAAATACTACCCCGGTCAGGCGGAGATGATCGCGGACTTCTGGATGCCCAACAAGTCCTGGGCCGGCTGCGACGTCAACGACCCCAGCGCCCGCGTCCTGGCCAACTACGGCGCGAGCGGAACGTGAACCAGCAAACGGTTTTCGTGCCCATGTGTCATGATGTACTCCTCTGGCCGAGGATTACGATGTGGCCGCTTCATCTGCGGCATATTCGGCAGTCCCAGGCCTAATGCATATATAATATCCGCTCTGGAGCATACACCAGAGCGGATAATCTCAATCTCAAATTTCTGCGCCGATCCTGGCCGCAATAATACTGTGTTACTTTGTAGCTTTAGGAACAGCGATCCCTCTATTCCGCGCAACAGGAGCGATCATTACGCGTCCTGTACCGCGATAAACATTTACAAGCCCCTCGCCGGAAGCGGCAGATCCAATCAAAGTCTTTGTAGTTCTCTCAACTGTAAATTCCAGAGTTTTTGACCATGCAATCGCCATACTGCCATCAATGCGAATCTCATCTTTTACAAGGTCAACTATAATAAGCTCATCAGCTGGAACAGGGCTCTCAAGTACTGCAATCCCTTCACCAACCAGCGAGGTGTTAAAAAGGCCCTCATTCCCAAGAACTGCTGAAGACAGTGTACTTCTGGCTGTTACTTTCATCCCTATAGAATCGTCACAAGCAAGGAACATACCATCTTCGATCACCATGTTGCCATCCCAGTCATCCAGATTTTCAAATAGGATGTATCTATAGGTGGGCTCTAATACAAGGTAGCCAGTTCCTTCATATCGCGGTTTGATGGCCGTTTCACCGGTAACTTTGCCCCCTATGTATTTTTTCATGAGATCACCGGCACCAGACACGTTCGTTGCCGCACGTAAATGGCCTATCATCATCTGCATAGCGCCGGCCTGCAGAATAACGCCGCCGTCATTATTCAGTCTTGCTATTACCTGTTTTTTGTGCACATTCATTTTCGCCGCGAAAAAAGCTGCACTTGCTGATTCAGGAGTGACAGATATATCTTTTCCATATTCAAGAAGATAAAACCTACCCGCTTTATTAACGATCTCATGTGCATCTGTTGCCTGGAATAGATTTGTTTTTATCATTGCCGAATCCTCCGCCAATACTTTCGTGGCTTTTTCAGCCATTATACAAGGTGACATTCCAAAAAACAAGACTTTTCGCCATCTGCTAAGAATACCTTCTACACCTTCTATGATAAACAAACACCCTCTTACGGCACTCTGCATGATTTTTCTACAAAGCCAATCAACATGGAAAATCCCCGGAACCTCGCAGTTCCGGGGATTTTTTCGATGCTACCCCTTACACATTACATCACGTCTCCAATGAACATCGCGTCGCCAAAGGAGAAAAATCTATATTCCCGCTCCACGGCCTCCTTATATGCGGCCAGGATGTGCTCACGGCCGGCCAGGGCGGAGACCAGCATCACCAGCGTAGAGCCGGGCAGGTGGAAGTTGGTCACCAGCGCGTCGATGCACTTGAAGCGGTAGCCGGGATAGATGAAGATGTCCGTCCAGCGGCTGCCGGGCTGCAGCGTGCCATCCTCGCCGGCGAAGCTCTCCAGAGTCCGGCAGGAGGTGGTGCCCACAGCCACGATGCGGCCGCCCCGGGCCTTCGTCTCGTTCACCGCCCGGGCCGTATCCTCCGGCACGGAACACAGCTCGCTGTGCATCTCGTGGTCCTCGATGTTCTCCGCCTTCACCGGCCGGAAGGTGCCCAGGCCCACGTGCAGGGTCACGAAGCGCACGTCCACGCCCATGGCGCGTATCTGGTCCAGCAGCTCATTGGTGAAGTGCAGCCCCGCCGTAGGGGCCGCCGCGCTGCCGGGATGGCAGGAGTACACCGTCTGGTACCGCTCCGCGTCGTCCAGCTGCTGCTTGATATAGGGCGGCAGAGGCACCCGGCCCAGCCGCTCCAGCACCTCCAAAAAGATGCCCTCATAGGAAAAGCGCACGACGCGGTTGCCGTCGGGAGCCACCCGCTCCACCACAGCGGTCAGCTCCCCGTCCCCGAAGAGCACCTGCGCCCCCTCCCGGAGCTTCTTCCCCGGCCGGACCAGGCACTCCCATCGGTCGCCGCCCAGGTCGTTGAGCAGCATCACCTCCGCCGCGCCCCCGGTAGGGCGCACGCCGATGAGTCGGGCAGGGATGACCCGGGAGTCGTTGAGCACCATGCAGTCTCCCGCGCGGAGAAACTGGGGCAGCTCGTAAAAATGGCAGTGTTCCGTCGCGCCGGTCCGCTTATCCAGCACCAGCAGACGGGACGCGTCCCGCCGCTGGAGCGGCGTCTGGGCGATCAGCCGCTCCGGCAGTTCATACATAAAATCCGATGTCTTCAAATCATGCTCCGTATTGCAGGCTCGTGCCCGTGTAGTAGAAGCCCAGGATGACGTCGTAGGTCTTGTTGAAATATTTGGCCATGGCGTAGCAGCCCCAGGCGCTCATACCCATCTTGTGGCTGGCGTTCACCCAGGAGCTGTAATCGCTGATCTCCCCCGCCGCCTTGGCCTCATAGGGGTCGGCCTTGGCCTGCAGATAGGGCGCGCCGCCGCTGGCGATCTGTCCGCCGTTGCAGGAGGAGTAGCAGGTGGTGCAGATGCTGCCCTGGTATGTCAGATACAGGTTCCGGGTGGCGTCCGCAGCCGCGTCGGTGGAGTCGGTAGCGCCGTAACGACCCCGGTAGACCTGGCAGTTGGAGCCGCTGAGGATGTCCATGCCGTAGCCGGCATATGTGCTCCAGTCATACTGCATGCCAAAGCTGCGGCAGGCGACGGCCGCCGCTTTCAGCGCCTCTGCCGGCCAGTAGCCGGAGAACTCACTGCCCAGCACGCCCTTCACATAGTCCTCGATGCCAACGATGTTGATAAGGTCTATCTTGCCGTTCTTGGCCGGGCGCAGCTCGAACGCGCCGTAGTAGCTGTAGCCGCCGTTGACGGTGGTCAGGGCCCTAGCGTCGCCGGCGGGCCGGAGAGCGACGGACCCCTCGTATGTATAGCTCTCGCCGCCGGCGCTGACCGTGAAGGTCGTCCCGCTGAGGGTGATGCTGGCCGTGCCGGCAGAGACAGTCCTGTCCGTGCTGAAGCTGCGCTCCGGCATGGAGCCTATGTCAAACCCGCTGCCGCAGGAGAGGGTCACCGAGTCCACGCTGGTGTCGTAGCTGTTGGTCTTGTAGTATAGGCCCACGCGTATCAGGCTGCCCTTGGTGGGCACCGTGCTGCCGATCAGCGCGGCGGGGGTGTCGGCCGGGTACTCTCCATCGCTGGGAGGCGGCGTCGTACTTCCGGAGGGAGGCGTGGTCTCCGGCGTCTTGTTGTTATTATCGTTCCCGCTGCCGCCGCTCTGGCTGTTCTGCTTGGCGGGCGGGTCCTGGTTGGGCGCGCTGAAGCCGCCGCAGGCGGACTCGAACCGCTGGAGCATGGTGGCCGTCTCGGCGCGGGTGGCGGTGCCCCGGGGCCGGAAAGCGCCGTTCCCATCCCCCTGCACCACACCGCTGCGCTGCATGGCGGATACACTGTCCGCAGCCCAGGAGCTGATGCTGCCCCCGTCCACGAAGGAAGATGCGCTCTGGCTCTGGGCAAGGCTCGTGCCCATGACGGAGGCGAACCGGCTGAGCATGGTACACATCTGCTCGCGGGTGATGCTGCTGTTGGGAGAGAACTTGTCCGACGAGCCGTCGCCGTTGACGATGCCCTTCTCGTAGGCCCATACGGCGTAGCCGGCATAGTATTGACCGTAGCCCACGTCGGAGAAGCTGTGGCGGTCCGGCTTCATGTAGTCGCCGCTCACATAGCCCGTGCCGGCGGCGGTGCGCACCTGGTACCAGCCGCCGCTTTTGCCCAGGATGGTCACGTCGGTGCCCTGGGCCATGGTGGTGATGATGCCGCTGTCCGTGCCCGGACCGCTGCGCAGATTCACCCCGGAGCCGGTGACGGTGCCGCTCAGCCAGGCTGAGGCGTTCACCCCGGCGTACCGGCCCAGCACGGTGATGAACATGCCCCGGGTCATCTGGCCGTTGGGGCTGAAGCTGGTGGAGCTGGTGCCGGTGAACAGGCCCCGGCTGACCGCGAAGTCCACCGCGCCGTAATACCAGTCGCTGGAACGCACGTCCTGGAAATCCCCCGCCGACATGGCATACGCCGGCGTCAGAGGCACGCAGACAAGCGCGGCGATGAGCAATGCGGCCAAAAAACGCTTCGCTTTCGTCTTTATATTCATATAAGATTCATCCTCCCTTCCCACGGGGGCGGTCATTGACTGGAAAAACTTCGTGTGCTATACTTTTACAGGCATATTATATCAAATAATTACAAAATGTCAACAATTATGTAACCTTTCACCCCATTATTTCATTTGCATACACTGTATCAGGAGGTCAGAAACATGGAAAAGCGGAAAGTCGGCGTGATCGGCGGCACGGGTATGGTAGGGCAGCGGTTCGTCTCCCTGCTGGCGGAGCACCCCTGGTTCGAGCTGACGGTGATCGCGGCCAGCGGCCGCAGCGCCGGCAAGACCTATGAAGAAGCTGTGGGCAGCCGTTGGGCGCTGGAGGTGCCCATGCCCGAGAAGGCCAAGAAGATCGTGGTCAAGAACGCCGTGGACGACAAGGCCGAGATCGCGGCCCAGGTGGACTTCGTCTTCTCCGCCGTGGATATGAAGAAGGATGAGATCCAGGCCCTGGAGGAGGCGTATGCCAAGCTGGAGTGCCCGGTCATCTCCAACAACAGCGCCCACCGCTGGACGCCGGACGTGCCCATGGTGGTGCCCGAGATCAACCCGGAGCACCTGGCCGTCATCCCCGCCCAGCGCAAACGTCTGGGCACCAAGCGGGGCTTCATCGCCGTCAAGAGCAACTGCTCCCTGCAGAGCTACGTGCCCGCACTGCATCCGCTGAAGGACGAGTTCGGGCTGAAGAAGGTGCTGGTGTGCACCTACCAGGCCATTTCCGGCGCAGGCAAGACCTTCGAGACCTGGCCGGAGATGGTGGACAACATCATCCCCTACATCGGCGGCGAGGAGGAGAAGAGCGAACAGGAGCCCATGAAGCTCTGGGGCAAGGTGGTAGACGACCACATCGAGAACGCAGTCGCCCCGTCCATCACCGCCCAGTGCCTGCGGGTGCCCTGCTCCAACGGCCACATGGCAGCGGTGTTCGCCAGCTTTGACAAAAAGCCCTCCATGGACGAGATGCTGGCCCGCTGGGCCGCCTTTGCCGGCAAGCCCCAGCAGCTGGGCCTGCCCTCCGCACCCAAGCAGTTTTTGCACTACTTCACGGAGGACAACAGGCCCCAGACCAATCTGGACCGGAACCTGGAGGGCGGCATGGCCGTGTGCATCGGCCGGCTGCGCCCCGACACCCAGTACGACTATAAGTTCGTCTGCCTGAGCCACAACACCCTGCGGGGCGCCGCCGGCGGCGGCGTGCTGCTGGCGGAGCTGCTGTGCGCCGAGGGCTGGATGGACCGCTGACCTCCTCATCATCAAATCACGAAAGACGCCGTGGGCCGATCGCCTGCGGCGTCTTTGCATCAGGAGGAATCATTTTGAGATCGCCCATATTCACCGGCTGCGCCACCGCCATCGTGACGCCCTTCCAGGCCGGACACATCGACTGCCAGACGTTCGCGCGCCTGGTGGAGGACCAGGCCGCCGGCGGCGTGGCCGCCCTGGTGGTCTGCGGCACCACCGGCGAGGGAGCCACCCTCTCCCCCGCCGAACACAGCCAGCTCTACCGTCTGGCGGCGGAGACGGCCGCCGGGCGCATGAAGATCATCGCCGGCATCGGCTCCAACGACACCGCCGGAGCCCTGGACATGGCCCGCCGGGCGGAGGACGCCGGCGCGGACGGGCTGCTGATGGTCACGCCCTACTATAACAAGACCACCCAGGCCGGGCTCATAGAGCATTTCACATACGTGGCGGACCGCTCCAGCCTGCCGCTGATCGTGTATAACGTGCCCAGCCGCACCGGCGTGGCCGTGGCCCCGGAGACATACGCCGTGCTGGCCGACCACCCCAACATCAACGCCGTCAAGGAGGCGTCCGGGGACATCGGCCAGTTCGCCCGGACGAAGGCACTGTGCGGCGACCGGCTGGTGTTTTACAGCGGCAACGACAGCGACACCGTGGCCATGATGGCTCTGGGAGCCAAGGGCGTCATCTCCGTGGCGTCCAACCTGGTCCCGGCGGCGGTGAGCCGGCTGTGCCAGCGCTGCCTGGCCGGGGATTTTACCGCCGCAGCGGCCATGAACGAGCGGTACATGGACCTGTTCACCGCCCTGTTCTGGGAGGTCAACCCCATCCCCGTAAAGACGGCCATGGCCCTGGCGGGCTTCTGCGGCGACGAGATGCGCCTGCCCCTGGTCCCCATGGGCGCGGCCCACCGTGACGAGCTGGCCGGCGTGCTGAAAAAGCACGGCCTGCTGGCCTAAGCTGCCGGCGGGGGCAACGAGCGTGTATCAAATAATTGGGGCTGCTGCAAAGACCTTGCAGCAGCCCTGTTTTGCCTATGTAAATGTGTTATTACTTCTTCTGGACGTACTTCAGGCAGTCGATGGTGACGGCCGCCAGGATGATGATGCCGGAGAAGACGAACTGCAGGTTGGTATCCACGCCCAGGATGGTCAGCGAGTAGGTCAGGGCGGTGAAGATCAGCACGCCCACGACGATGCCCTGTATCTTGCCGATGCCGCCGCTGAAGGAGATGCCGCCCACCACGCAGGCCGCGATGGCGTCGGTCTCCCAGCCCTGGCCATAAGAGGCGGAGCCGGAACCCACCATGCGGATGCACTCCAGCCAAGCGCCGAAGCCGTACAGAATGCCGGCGATGGCGAAGGCGGTGAGCGTGACGCGGAACACGGAGATGCCGGACACCGCCGCCGCCTCCGAGTTGCCGCCCACGGCGTACATGTTCTTGCCCAGGGTCGTCTTGTTCCAGATAAAGTACATGATGAAGATCACCGCGACCGCCCACAGGATGATGGTGGGGAACTTGCCTGCTATCTTCGGCATGATGAACTTCTGGATGTCGGGCTCGATGGCACCGAAGGAGACACCCTTGGTGGCGAAGGTCATCAGACCGAACATGATGAGCATGTTGGCCATAGTGGAGATGAACGGGTGTATCTTGAACCGGGCCGTGAAGAAGCCGGCGAAGCTGGTGAACAGCGTGGTGATGCAGCAGCAGATCACCAGCGCCATGACCACGCGCACGGCGATGGGAATGCCGGTCAGGTCGAAGATATGCCCGAAGATGGCGCCGGTATTGATGCCCTTGTGCATGATCATGGTGGCCAGGACCATGCTGGTACCCACCATGCGCCCCACGGACAGGTCGGTGCCGCCCAGCAGGATCAGGCCGCCCACGCCCAGGGCCAGGAACATACGGGGAGAGGCCGCCTGCAGGATGTTCAGGATGTTGGTCACCGTCAGCAGCTTGGTGTGCTTGACCACGGGGGCCAGGATGCACAGCAGGATGAACACGCAGACGATGACGATGTACAGACCGTTGGTCAGCAGAAACTGCCTTATGTTGAAGGTGTATTTGTAGTTCTCCAGCTTCTGCTTCTGCTTCTCGCCGTAGGTGAACCTGCTCAGCCGCAGCAGATCGATCAGGTGGTACCGGTGGGTGAAGGCGTCGTGCTGGCGGTCCTTGATCTGCTGCAGGGTGGCGTCGTGCTTCAGCTTGGCGTCGAACTGCCGGTTTTTATAGACGTACTTCTCGTCCTTTATCTCGCCGGCGTCGGAGAGCTTGGCCACGTCCGCCTCGTGCTGGCGCTTCAGCTCCGCCAGCTCCGCCGCGTACCGCGCGTCCTCCGCCTCCCTTTCCGCCGCGCAGGAGGCAACAACCTTGCTATAATACTCCGTCTCATAGTGGGCGTCAAGGTAACCGACGGCGTCGTCGATCAGGGATTTGATCTGCCCCTTGTTCTTTTCCTCGACGGCCTTGGCCTGGACCAGCTGCCGCTTGTCCTCGGCGATGGTGTCCGCCTTCTCGCCCTTCGTATAGTTGGCGTTCTCCTTGACGATGGCGATATGGTTAGTCAGAGCCGTTACTTTGTCGGTGCCGTCCACACGAAGTGCGTCGATCTTCTCCTGTATCCTGCCCACATACTCGTCGATAGGCGCCAGGAGCCTCTGTTCCTCCTCCACGGAGAGGATCTTCTCGTTTTGACTGGCCATGACTTTCGTTTCCTCCAATTACAGATATTTTGCGCTGAGCCTCAGCAGCTCCTCCTGATCGGTCTGCTTCGTATCGACGATACCGGCCAGCCGGCCGTTGGACATGACGCCTATCCGGTTCGTGATGCCCAGTATCTCCGGCATTTCCGAGGATACGACGATGATCGCCTTTCCCATCTTGGCCATCTTGATGATGAGCTCGTATATCTCGTACTTGGCGCCCACGTCGATGCCGCGTGTCGGCTCGTCCATCATAAAGACCGCCGGATCCCGCTCCAGCCACTTGCCAAAGACCACCTTCTGCTGGTTGCCGCCGGACAGCGCCGTGATGGCGTCGGACGGGCCCATGCACTTGGTGTGCATGACGTTGATCTCGTTGGCCGTGGCCTTGACCATCTTGTCCTTGGACAGCGCCGCGCCGGTCTTGTAGTGCTGCAGATTGGTGATCGTCGTGTTGAACGTCAGGTCGCCCTCCAGGAAAAGGCCGGTGGATTTGCGCTCCTCCGTTATCATGGCAAAGCCGTGGTCCATGGCGTCCCTGGCGCTGGCGAAGTTCATCAGCCGGCCCTTGTAATACACCCGTCCGGCGGCTCTCGTCCGGACGCCGAACATGGTCTCCAGCAGCTCGGAGCGGCCCGCGCCCACCAATCCGTAAAGGCCGAATATCTCGCCCTCCCGCACATCGAAGGATATGTCCTTCAGGTTGGGAGCGTACTTGGTGGACAGATGCTGCACCGAGAGCACCACGTCGCCCGGCGTATTGTCCACCGGCGGGAAACGGTTGTCAAGCGCCCGCCCGACCATGGCTGCGATCAGCTCGTCCATGGTCGTCTGCTCGGTGTCCTTGGTCATGACCAGCTTGCCGTCCCGCAGCACGGAGACCTGGTCGCATATCTCGAACACCTCGTCCATCTTGTGGGATATGTAGATGAGCGATATGCCCTGCTCCTTCAGGTTGCGCATCATCTCGAACAGCTTGCTGACCTCCCGGACGGTCAGCGAGGAGGTTGGCTCGTCCAGCACGATCAGCCGCGCGTCGTAGGAGATGGCCTTGGCGATCTCCACCATCTGCCGCTGGGACACCGACATGGTCTTCATGGGCGCGGTCAGGTTGACCGTCATGTTCAGCCGACGGAACAGATCGGACGCCTCCCGCTTCATGCGGGCCTCGTCCACCACGCCCAGGGAGTTTTTGGGATAACGGCCCAGGAAGAGGTTATCCAGCACGCTTCTCTCCAGGCACTGGTTCAGCTCCTGGTGGACCATGGCCACGCCGTTTTCCAGCGCGTTTTTCGGTCCGGAGAAGTTGACCTCCCTGCCGTTGAAAAAGATGGTCCCCTCGTCCTTCTGATAGGTGCCGAAAAGGCACTTCATCATCGTCGACTTGCCGGCGCCGTTCTCCCCCATCAGCCCCATGATGGAGCCTTCCTTCACATCCAGGTCGATGTGGTCGAGAACGCGGTTGCGGCCGAAGGACTTGCACATGCTTCGGATAGACAAGACATTTTTAGCTTCCTTATCCGCCATTGTTAATACTCCTGTCCTTTCGCCTTGGATGTTTTGCCGGAACGCCACTCCGCAGCCCGGCCCGGCCGGGCTGAGGGGTAACGTTCCGAAAAGGGCCACCAGGAAGAGAACTTCCTGATGGCCCTTCCTCTAGGTTACCGCTGGACCTTCAAGCCGTTATCACTGGAGCTTGGAGGTGTAGGAAGCAGCGTTGTCGGTCTTCACCATGTTGATGGCGAAGCCGTCATACTCGCTAGGGTTGGCCAGGCGGTCGGTGATGTTGGCCTCGGTCTGGCCGTCGCCGGCGATGTACTCCACATCCAGATTCAGGATCTTGTCATAGTTCTGGAGCTGGGGCTTGTAGGTGGCGTTCAGGAAGTTATCGGTGGAGTTGAAGATGTCCAGCCAGACCTTCTTGACGGGAGCGTCCTCTTCGCTCAGCTGGCTGCTGAAAGCGGCGTTGGGGGCGGTGGCGTCCAGATAGGACTCGTAGTTGTCCGCAGTGACGGCGCCGTTCAGAGCGTAGAAGCAGCGGGTCTCCTCGTCGTAGTAGTACAGATCCTCGCTGAGCACGTTGCCGGCGGCGTCAGGCTCGCTGATGCCGGTCATGATGTCGGCGTCGTCCAGAGCGTTGCGCATCACACGCAGGGTCAGGTAGGCCTGCACGTCGGCGTTCTGGGAGATGGTGCCGCAGTAGCCGTCGGCGATGGC
>CANPXW010000020.1 GCA_947587025.1 uncultured Oscillospiraceae bacterium | reverse complement strand
ACGGGGTGTAGCGCAGTTGGTAGCGCGCTTGGTTCGGGACCAAGAGGCCGGGTGTTCAAGTCACCTCACTCCGACCAAAACTGAAAAGTCCTGCAATCCCAGTGTTTTCAAGGGTTGCAGGGCTTTTTGTTATCTAAAAGCACGTGCTCAGGAAAAGCGGAAAAGTGCATTTCAGTACATTTTATAGCTTTTCAAGGTGCGACTTGAGGTGCGACCTATCGTCTCACCACTTTCTGTTGCCTCTGTTGCCAAAATTTATCTTTGATGGTATGATTCACCCAAGAGGGTGTGAACGATGAAAGATTTTCTAACTGTTGTTCTCGGTATCGCGTTTCTTTACTTTCTATGGAAAATCAGAATGCCGATTTTTGTTGTCGTCATTGTGATTCTTGTTTTCTTACTTATTGTTGGAATACTTATGCTTCTGTCGGTAATAATGCCAAAGGAGAAACCATCTATTGATCTATCGCAGATTGACGGCATGGACGGACACGATTTTGAGCATTGGTGCGCCGAACTGCTCCGCCGCAACGGCTTCACCAACGTGTCGGTCACGCCCGGCAGCAACGACCAAGGCATCGACGTGCTGGCCTACAAGGATGGGCTGAAATACGGCGTCCAGTGCAAGTGCTACGCAAGCGACCTTGGGAACAAGCCAGTCCAGGAGGCGACGGCAGGCCGGGCCGTATATGGTTGTGACATCGCCGTCGTGATGACCAACCGGCACTTCACGAAAGGAGCCGTGGACGCCGCCAGAGCGACCGGCGTGTGGCTATGGGACCGGGACAAGTTGGCACAGATGGTGCAGGCGGCAAAACAGGAATCGAATACCTGATAAGGACCCCCTTCACGCTTCATCCCGAGTTTCAGTTCTTTATAGCCTTTTTGAGCACAGCTGCTTTCGCATATCTCATCGTTTTCTCCCATCATTCTGCATAAAACTATTTGTAATTTTATGATTACATTTATTAATCCCACATCTTGTATGCGTATTACAAAAAATGTATACTAACCACAAGATATAGAAGCATCGGAAAGGATTACTAATTTGAAGAAAGTCATTTCAGGATATTGTCCCACTCAGGAAAAGAATTACTCAATAGATGTTGAATACATCGACGCGTCCAATCTAAGTGCTCGTCACTACATCAGAGGATTGGCCACCTGTGATTACATGAGGTACGGAAATACATGTTCTTGCGATTGTCCCATCATAAAAGAGGCGCCAAAATCCATAGATAACTAAAACAATGAAGATGCCTCTATATCTACACCCCGCCACATAGTGGCGGGGAATTTTATCCCAATATCCCCATAATCTCGCCGTGGATGTCCTCCACGGCGCGCATCTATCCGGGCGCGGGTACAGTGCACTGTGGTCCAGCCCAGGCGCTGGGCGCAGCAGACCGCCCCCAGCCGGAGCGCGATCATTTCTTCCCGTCTCCCTTGTCGTCTTTCTTCTTTCTGTTGATGATGGCCCAGGTCAGCGCCGAACCGCCCGCCGCGCCGAGAAACGCGCACAGCGCCGTCAGCGCATAGGAGCCTGATGACATGCCGTCGGCGGAGAACAGGCTGCCGCTGTATTGCTGCGAGGGCATGGTCACGCCCGTCAACGTGTACACGGACTGCCCACCGTCCGGGGACATCGCCTGGATCGTACCGTCCGGCCCCAGCCAATAGACTGTGGAGCTGCCGGAGATGCCGACCTGTAAATCCGGAGAATAGGGCTGTACCGACAATGGGGGTATGGTCTGTACCGCCATCGGGGGTATGGTCTGTACCGCCATCGGGGGTATGGTCTGTACCGCCATCGGGGGTATCGTCTGTGCCGCCATCGGGGGTATGGTCTGGCCCGCGCCTTCGACCGTCAGCGGCGGGACCGTCGTGACCGTGCTCAGGTCTGCCTGGTCCACGTCGTTCACGGTCTGGCCCGCCTGTTCTACATCAGCATCGCTTACGGTCTGGCCAGCCTGGTCCACATCCGCAGCGGCGGCCGGCATAGCCAGCACCGCCAGGACCATGACTGCGCACAGGGCGGCAAGCAGGGTATTTTTCATAACGCATACTCCTTTTCAGCGGCAGCAGGCTTTTCTCCCCGCGCCGCATCCACAGCCCTCAGGGGCTCTCTCAGTATCCCAATATCTCCATGATCTCGCCGTGGATGTCCTCCACGGTGCGCATCTGTCCGGCGCGGGTGCAGTGCACCGTAGTCCAGCCCAGGCGCTGGGCGCAGTAGACCGCCGCCCGGCGGGAGCGGGCCATGTATTCCCGGTCGGCCTCGTGGATGTCCTCCCGGCTGGCGTCGCCGCCGTAGCGCTTGAGCAGCAGCTTTTCCGTCACCGCCGCCTCGGTCTGCAGAAAGAGCACCCTATCCGGCGCGGGGATGCCCAGCAGCTCGTACTCGAAATGGAACAGCCACTGCAGAAAATCCGGCCACTGCTCCTCGGGCAGCTTGGAGCACTGGTGCACGGCGTTGGAGGTGGTGTACCGGTCCGCCACCACGATCCCGCCGGTCTCATAAAACCCCTGCCAGTCCTTTTTGAAGCTGGCGTACCGGTCCACCGCGTAAAAGGCGGAGGCGGCGTAGGCGTTCACGTCCCCCGGCTGGCTGCCGAAGTCGCCCCGCAGATACATCTTCACCAGGGCGGAGGAGTCGCTGTCATAGTCTGGAAAGGACACCTTGCGCGCCGGAAGGTCCTTTTCCTCCAGCGCCTCGAAAAGCAGCTTTGCCTGGGTGGCCTTGCCGCTGCCGTCCACGCCCTCGATGACGATCAGCCGTCCTTTATCCATAGCCGTTCCCTCCCCCGGTCGTTTGAAAAAAGTATAGCACACAGCCGGTCACAGCGCAAGGGAGAGCCCCGCGAGGGGCTCTCCCTGTCATGTTCAAAAGCGCTTACTGCTCCCGTTGCTGAGACGAGGGAGCGTTCATGGCCCCGGCGGCGGCGCTGCGGAACCGGCCTCGGGAGGTGTGTATCAGCTCCAAGGCCTGGGTGACGGAGTCCTCCGCCCCCTTCAGCGACTCGGCCACGTACTCGTTGGCGGCGCGGCGCAGCTCCCGGGACTTGTTCTCGGCGGTGGCGATCAGCTCCTCGGCCCGGGCCTTGGCGGCGCGGACGATCTCCTGCTCCTCCACCATCTTGCGGGCGCGCTCCTCGGCCATCTTGCGAACGGACTCGGCCTCCTTCTTGGCGTTGCGGATGAACTCGTCGCGGGCGGACACCAGGCGCTTGGACTCGGCCATCTCCGCAGGCAGGCGGGCCTTGATGTCCTCGATGATGTCCAGGGCCTTGTCCCGGTCCACCAGGCACTTATCCTGCCCCAGAGGCACGCCCCATGCCTCAGAGATCATGGTATAGAGCATTTCTATAAGTTCAAGGATGCCGTCGTTCTCGTTCATTTCTCTGTCTGCCTCCTAGATCTTGTTTTCTCAACTACGTCCTCTATGATCTCCTTCGGCACCAGCTCGGAAAGGTCGGCGCCGTAAGCGGCCATCTCCTTGACGACGGTGGAGCTGAGGAAGGTATACTTCTCGCTGGATGTGAGGAAGAGCGTGTCCAGGTCCGGATTCATCTTCTTGTTCACCAGGGCGATCTGGAACTCATAGTCGAAGTCCGACACCGCCCGCAGGCCCTTCACCACCACGGCCCCCTCGAACTGCTTGGCGTACTCCGCCAGCAACATGTCCGTGGTGGCCACCTCCACGTTGCCGAACCGCTCCGTGGACCGGCGGACCATATCCATCCGCTCAGCGATGGTGAACATAGGGGTCTTCTCCCGGTTGCGCATCACGCACACGATCACCCGGTCGAAGATCTTCGCGGCGCGGCGGATGATATTCAGATGGCCCAGAGAGATGGGGTCGAAGCTGCCGGGATAGATGGCGGTGGTCATATGGCCTGCCTCCTGTAGGTGGTCAGGGAGATCTTGCCGTAGCGATAGCTCTTGCCGAAAACATAGGGCGGCACAGGCTCTGGCATAGGCTCGCCGCACATACTTTCGACAAGTATTATACCACCTTTACTGAGCATGTCAAATGAAAATAGAGTTTGGAGAACTTTGTCATAAAGCCCCGCGTGGTAGGGCGGGTCCACGAACACCAGGTCGAACTTGCCTCCGCCCTGCAGAAAACTCAGCGCGTCGGCCCGGATGACCGGGGCCTGCATTTTGCATATCTCCAGGTTCTTCTTCACCAGGGCGATGGAGGCGGCGCTGTTGTCCACGAAAACGCACTCCCGCGCCCCCCGGCTGATCGCCTCGATGCCCAGCTGGCCGGTGCCGGCGAACAGGTCCAGCACCCGCCGGCCCGGCACGTCGAACTGCACCACGCTGAAAATGGCCTCCTTCACCATGTCGGTGGTGGGCCGGACGGACATATCCTTCGGCTCGCAGAGCTTCCGCCCACGGGCCGTGCCTGTGATGACTCTCATCGTTCGTCTTCCTCTTTGTGAAGGTATTCGTATACCGCCTTGGCCGTTTTCTGACCCAGCACGGCGGCCAGCTCCTGCTCCGAAGCCGCCGACACCGCCTTGACGGACTTGAACCGCTTCAAAAGCGCCGCCCGGCGCTTGGGCCCCACGCCGGGGATGTCCTCCAGGGCGGAGCCGATGGTCTTCTGGCGCAGTTTTTTGTGGTACTCGATGGCGAAGCGGTGGGTCTCCTCCTGCAGGCTGCCGATGAGGGCGAACACCGCCGGGTTGGCCTGTATGCCGATCTCCCGGCCCTCCGGGTCGGTGAGGGCGCGGGTCCGGTGGCGGTCGTCCTTGACCATGCCGAACACGGGGATGTGCGCAAAGCCCTGCTCGGCCATGGCCTGCAGCGCGGCGGCCACCTGACCGGCGCCGCCGTCGATGAACAGCACGTCCGGCAGAGGCGCGAACTTCTCGTCCCCCTCCTGATAGCGGGCCAAGCGTCTGCCCACCGCCTCATGCATGCTGGCGAAGTCGTCCTGGTGCTCCACGGTCTTCATCTTGAACTTCCGGTACTGGCTGCGGGCGGGCTTTCCGTCCACGAACACCGCCATGGACGCCACGATGCCGAAATCTCCGGTGTTGGAGATGTCGAAGGACTCCATGCGATGGATGGGAGCCTCCAGACCCAGCATCCTCTGCAGCCATTCCAGGGTCTTGACGCGCCGCTCCGCCTCGCTCTCGGCGCGAGCGCTCTCCTCCCGGGCGTTGCGCTCTGCAGCCTGCAAAAGCTCCCGCTTCACCCCCCGCTGGGGCGTGACGAGCTCCACCTTATGTCCGGCGAGCTGGGTCAGCATCTGCCCCAGGGGCTCGGCGTCCTCTATCTCCACCGGCAGCAGCACCGTCCGGGGCCAGGCGCCCCGTCGCACGTAATACTGCCGTACCAGCGCCGACACCGCCGACCCGTCGTCCTCCACCGGCTCGGGCATCTGCTCCAGGTCCTTGCCCGCCAGGTCGCCTCCGGCGTAGTGCAGCACCACGAAGGAGCACCGGGCGCTGCGGCAGAAGCCCACCGCGTCCGTGTCCGCGCGGGCGGCCTTGAGCACCACCTGCCGGTTGCCCAGCTCCTTCACCGCCGCCAGCCGGTCCCGCAGCTTGGCGGCGCTCTCAAAGCGCAGCTCCTCCGCCGCCTGGGTCATCTCCCGCTCCAGCTGGGCCGCCAGCTCCTTCGCCCCGCCGGAGAGAAGCTGGGCCGCCTGGTCCATCCGCCGGCGGTACTCCTCTGCGTCCGGCTCGCCCCGGCACCAGCCCTCGCACAGGCCCATGTGGAAGTTCAGGCACGGCCGGTCTCTGCCGATGTCCCGTGGAAACTTTTTGCCGCAGGCCGGCAGACGCAGGGCCTTGGCAAGGGCGTTCAGTATGCCGTGGGTCACGCTCCGGCCGCCGTAGGGGCCGAAGTACCGCGCCCCGTCCTGAGCCACCCGGCCCACGATGGTGAAGCGGGGGTACTGCTCCCGCTCGTCCAGCCGCAGCCAGGGGTAGGTCTTGTCGTCCCGCAGCAGGATGTTGTAGTGGGGCTTATGGCGCTTGATGAGGCTGTTCTCCAGCATCAGCGCCTCGAATTCCGAGGCGGCCACGATGACGGAAAAGTCGTCCACATGGCTTACCATGGCCGCCACCTTAGGCAGATGCTCGCCCCGGAAATAACTGGTCACCCGGTTTTTCAGGGCCTTGGCCTTGCCCACGTAGATGACCTCTCCGGCGGCGTTTTGCATGATGTACACGCCGGGCAATAGCGGCAGCTTATTCGCTTTTTCCCGCAGTTCGGCTATCTTGTCCATCGTATCAGCGGCCCCTTACAAACAGCAAGAAAGGGTGTGCAGAACTTACACACCCTTTTCTCTTGCAGAAAGGAAATTACTCGGCAAACTCTTTGTCGATGAGGTCGGTGAGCGTTTCCACCGCCTCGGTCTCGTCGGCGCCGTCAGCGATGATGTTGACGGTAGTGCCCTTGACGATGCCCAGGGAGAGGACGCCCAGCAAGCTCTTGGCGTTGACGCGGCGGTCCTCCTTCTCGATCCAAATGACGCTCTTGAACTCGTTGGCTTTCTGGATGAAGAAGGTGGCGGGCCGGGCATGCAGGCCGACCTGGTTGTTGATGGTAACTTCACGATTGATCATGGGAGTACACCGATCCTTTACACATGAAAGTTTACTCTACTTTAACAAATTATTCGCAGATTCGCAAATGTTTTGCATGGCTCTACAAAGGATTTGTAGGATTGCACAGTTGGAAACGATTTGGAAGAAATCTTTTATTTCAGTTCCACAATGGTAACGCCGGTCTCCCCCTCCCCATAGCGTCCCAGACGGAAGCTCTTCACCAGCCGGTCACGCTTGAGCAGCTGCTGTACGGCGCTGCGGAGGGCTCCTGTCCCCTTGCCGTGGATAATGGTGACCGTTTGCAAGCGAGCGGCGGACGCGGCGTCCAAATACCGCTCCACGGCCAGCTCCGCCTCGTCGGCCATCATGCCCCGCACGTCCAGCTCCCGGCTGACGGAGGCGGTCCGCAGCGCCTTGCCGGCGGCGGCGGAGACGGACATCTTTTTCTTCCCCGGCTTTTCGAGCAGCGCCACCTCCTGGGGAGAGGCAGTGACCTTCATGGCCCCCACCTGCAGGGCCAGGGTGCCGTTGTCGTTGACCTTGATCACATCCGCCTGCATCCCGGTGGCGAGCAGCTCCACCGTGTCCCCGGCCTGCACGGGGCGGCTGGGGGCGGGGCGCTTGGGGGCGGATATGTCCTCCCGGCTGCGGACGGCGTCCTCCGCCAGGTTGAGCCTGCGCCGCAGCTCCGCGCGGGCCTCGTTCACCCGCTGGTGGTCTATCTCCTCCAGGCCCATGGCCCGCTCCCGGTCGATCTGGCGGTAGGCCTCGTCGGCGGCGGCGCGGGCCTCTTTGATGATGCGCTCGGCGTCCCGGCGAGCCTTCTGCTCCGCCTTCTCCAGGCGCACCTCCAGCTCCCGGCGCATACGCTCGGCGCGGGCCGCGTCCTCCTGGGCGGCTCGGCTGGCCTTCTCCCTGGCCTCGGTCTCCCGCTCCAGGGCAAGGCGCTGGGCCTCCAGCCGCTCGATGGTGCGCTCAAAGTCCGTGCTCCCGGCGTCGATGCGCCGGCCGGCGTCCTCTATGATGCTCTCCGGCAGACCCAGGCGGCGGCTGATGGCAAAGGCGTTGGACTTGCCCGGTATGCCCACCAGCAGCCGGTAGGTGGGCCGCAGCGTCTGTACGTCGAACTCGCAGGAGGCGTTCACCACCCCCTGTGTGTTGGTGGCGTACACCTTCAGCTCCGCGTAGTGGGTGGTGGCCGCCAGCAGCGCCCCCGCCCGGCGGGCGTACTCCAGAATGGAGATGGCCAGGGCCGCGCCCTCGGTAGGGTCGGTGCCCGCGCCCACCTCGTCCAGCAGCACCAGGCTGCCCGGTCCGCACTCGTTCAGGATGGCCACGATGTTCACCATGTGGCTGGAGAAGGTGGACAGGGACTGCTCGATGGACTGCTCGTCGCCGATGTCCGCCAGGATGTCGCTCACCACCGGCACGGCGCTGCCGTCCCCCGCCGGGATGTGCAGCCCGCACCCGGCCATGGCGCACATCAGCCCCAGGGTCTTGAGGGTGACGGTCTTGCCGCCGGTGTTGGGGCCGGTGATGACGATGGTGTCGTACTCCCCGCCCAGGGTCACGTCGATAGGCACCGCCGTGCCCCGGGGCAGCAGCGGGTGCCGGGCCTTTTTCAGGATGAGCTCGTTTTCCGTAAGTATCGGCTCGCCGCAGTTGAGGTCATAGCTCAGCTCCGCCTTGGCGAAGATGAGGTCAAGCTCCGTCAGCACGGTGTAGTCCAGGTCTATGCCCCCGCGTGCCGCTGCACACTCGGCGCTCAGCTCCATGAGGATGCGCTCTATCTCCGCCTTCTCCTTGGCCCCCAGCTCCCGAAGCTCGTTGTTGGCCTTCACCACGCCCATGGGCTCCACGAACAGCGTCGCGCCGCTGCCGGACACGTCGTGCACCAGGCCGGGCAGCTCGGCGCGCTTCTCCGCCCGCACGGGCACCACGAACCGGCCGCCCCGCTGGGTGATGATGGCCTCCTGGAGCACCTTGGCGTAGCTGGGCGCGGTGATGATCTTCTGCAGGGCGTCACGGGCCCTGGCCGACGCGGCCCGCATCTTCCGGCGGATGTCCGCCAGCTCCGCGCTGGCCCCGTCGGCGATCTCCTCCTCGCCGGTGATGGCGGCAGTGATCTTCTCCTCCAAAAAACGGTTGGGGCTGATGGCGGTGAACAGGCGCTTCAAATTTCCGCAGTCCCCCCGGCCGGAGGCATAGGAGGACACCGCCCGCGCGCAGAACAGCACCCCGGCGATGTCCAAAAGCTCTCTTGTGTTGAGCATGCCCCCCATATCCGCACGGGCCAGAGAGGGACGCACATCCTTCAGCCCGGAAAAGGAGGGGCTGCCCTTGGTCTCCACCATGGTCTTGGCGCTGGTGGTCTCCGCCAGGCGGTCCCGGACCCGGCCCGGCTCCGACGCCGGACGCAGCGCCCGCGCCAGGGCCTTGGCCCCGTCCGAGGACGCCTTGGCCGCCAGCAGCTCCAGCACCGCCGGCAGCTCGATGGTCTGTAATGATTTCTCGTATAGGTTCATTTTACGCTCTTCCAATAGTCGAGAGAATAGAAATTCTTATCCAGCTGATACCGGGCGAACAGCTCCGCCGCACGGCCCAGCCGCTCCAGTGAATCGTCCTGCAGGGCGAAGGAGAACTCCTTTTTCGGCGGGGCCAGCACGATGCGGCGCATAGCCGCCAGCGCCGGGCCGTCCAGCGCCACCGACGCCCCCGCCGCCCCCGGCGCGCAGCCGGCGCAGTGGACCATGCCGGAGGCCGGGGAGAACATGGGCCCGTCCGGCTCTTGCCGGCCGCATACGCCGCATGCGTCCACCTCCGGCTGAAAGCCCTCCAGGCTCAGCAGCCGCAGCTCGAATACCGCCTTCACGTGGGCGGGGGTATACATGCCCCGGCTGAGGGCGTACAGGGCGTTGAGCGCCAGCTGCAGGGCCGGGCCCGCCGGCTGCTCCTCCGGGCACACCGTGTCCAGCAGCTCGGCAAAATAGGCCCCCAGGGCCAGCTGGGCGATGTCCTCCCGCAGGCCCAAAAACTGTTCCAGGCTGGAGCCCTCGTCCGCCGTCCACCGGCCCCGGTTGCCGAACAGGGTGAACTCGGAATAGCACAGGTCCTGGCTGGCGGCGGCCATCTTGCTGCCCCGGCGCAGCGCGCCCCTGGCCTTCACCGTCAGCTTGCCCTCCTCCGCCGTCAGCAGCGTGAGGATGCGGTCTGCCTCCTTATAGCGGACCTGGCGCAGCACCAGCCCCTTCACCGTCGCAAACATATCCTATGTACCGCTCTCCCCGGCTGACCTTCCGCAGAAGGTCAGCTTCGTTCCGGCTCGCCAACATACCGATACAACACCCAGCACATCGGGTCGCCCGTATCCAAAAACAATTCCCATAAAAGGTCCTGCTGCAATCCGATCACCCCGTGGCGTTAGTTTGCCACGGCAGGGCGATTCTCATTACTCGTTGGTGAAGCCAAAATTTCGCAGCAGGCCGTCCCGGTCCCGCCAGTTCTCCTTCACCTTCACCCAGGTCTGCAAAAACACCTTCGTGCCCATGAAATCCTCGATGTCATGGCGGGCAAGCTCCCCGATGTGCTTGAGCATGGCGCCCTTTTTGCCGATGATGATGCCCTTGTGGCTCTGCTTTTCGCAGTAGATGGTCACGTCCAGGTCGATGATGCCGCTGCCGTCGTCCCGCTCTGCGAACTTCGTCACCACCACGGCGGTGCCGTGGGGTATCTCCTGGTCCAGGCACAGCAGCAGCTTCTCCCGGACGATCTCGGCGCATATCTGCTTCTCCGGCTGGTCGCTTATCACGTCGTCGGGGAACAGCGCCGGTCCCGGCTGAGCGAACCTGTCCAGTTCCTCCAGCAGCTCCTCCACCCCGTCGCCGGTCTGGGCGCTGATGGGCACGATGGCCGCAAAGTCGTATTCCGCGCTGTAGGCGGCGATCACCGGCAGGATGTTCCGCTTGTCCTGGACCGTGTCGGCCTTGTTGACGGCCAGCACCGCCGGCACGCCGTTTTCCTTTATCCGGGCGATGAGCTTTTTCTCGATGTCCCCCACCTGGGGCACCGGCTCGGCCATGAGCACCACCGCGTCCACGTCCGCCACGCTCTGGCGCACCACGTCGTCCATGTAATCGCCCAGCTTGGTCCGGGCCCGGTGGAAGCCGGGGGTGTCGGCGAACACGAACTGGGTCTCGCCCCGGCTGGTCACCGCCAGGATGCGGGTGCGGGTAGTCTGTGGCTTGGGGGACACGATGGCGATCTTCTCCCCCACCAGGGTGTTGGTCAGGGTGGACTTGCCCACATTGGGCCGTCCGCAGATGGTGATCATAGCGGTCCTGGTGATCATGCTTCCTCCGTTCTCGTATCAGGCTCCAGGACGGCCATGACGGCCTTCTCCCTGGCGCGCATCTCTTTTTTCATCGGTCCCTCGTCCACGTGGTCGTAGCCCAGCAGGTGCAGCACGCTGTGCACGGTAAGGTAGCTTATCTCGTGCTCCGCCCCGTGGCCGTACTCGGCCCCCTGGGCCTGGGCGCGGGAGACGTTGAGCACCATGTCCCCCAGCAGATACCGGCCGGTGGCCGGGTCCGTGTCCCCCAGGGGGAAGCTGAGCACGTCCGTGGGCCTGTCCACGTCCCGGTATTCCTTATTGATGACATGGATGCCCTCGTCGTCCGTCAGCAGCACGGAAAGCTCACAGGGCCCCTGCACCGCCTCCGCGTCCAGCACCGCCCTGGCGGCGGTCTTGATGCGGCGGCGCAGCTCCGGCGAACACTTCACGCCGTGCTCGCACCGCAGGGACAGCTTCAGCTTCTCCATCAGTGCCGCCCTCCGGGCCCCTTGCCGCCGGGCTTGTAGGTCTTCACCGGGGGCTTGTCCTTGGCGTGGCGCTCGTAGGCCTCGATGATGCGCTGCACGATCACGTGCCGCACCACGTCCGCCCCGGTCAGCCGGCAGATGGCGATGTCCTCCACGCCCTCCAGCACCCGCATGGCCTCCTTCAGGCCGGAGACCTTGTCCGCAGGCAGGTCGATCTGGGTCACGTCGCCGGTGATCACCGCCGTGGAGCCGAAGCCCAGGCGGGTCAGGAACATCTTCATCTGCTCCCGGCTGGTGTTCTGGGCCTCGTCCAGGATGATGAAGCTGTCATCCAGGGTCCGGCCGCGCATGTAGGCCAGGGGCGCCACCTCGATGTCCCCCCGCTCCATGTACTTCTGGAAGCTGTCCGCCCCCAGCATGTCGAACAGCGCGTCGTACAGCGGCCGCAGATACGGGTCCACCTTGCTCTGCAGGTCGCCGGGCAGAAAGCCCAGCCGCTCGCCGGCCTCCACCGCCGGGCGGGTGAGCACGATGCGGTCCACCTTCTTCTCCCGAAACGCCGCCACCGCACAGGCCACGGCAAGGTAGGTCTTGCCGGTGCCCGCCGGTCCGATGCCCAGGGTGACGGTGTTGTTCTTGATGGCGTCCACATAGTTCTTCTGGCCGATGGTCTTGGGCTTGACCGGCCGGCCCTTGGCAGTGATGCACAGCACCCCCCGGGCGATGTCGCCGATCTTGTCCTCCTGGCCGGCCATGACCATCTTCACGATGTAGCGCACGTTCTGCGCGTCGATGGTCTCCCCACGGGCGGCCAGGCTCAGCAGCCCGGTGATGGCCTTCTCCGCGTGCATGACGTTCTCCGCCTCGCCGGCGATCTTCAGCGCGTCGTCCCGGTTGGTGATGGACACGCCCAGCTCCGACTCGATGATGCGCAGGTTCTGGTCGAAGGAGCCGAACACGCTGATCACGTTCTCCATCCGGTCGATGCTCATCGTTTTCTCTATCATGTACCTTGATCCTCTGTTTTAGGTGGTATTTTCGCCTGTATCTCCGCCAGGTCCGCGTCTGTCAGCGGGATCTCCGCGCCGATGGGCTCCCGGCACTCCGCCCGCAGCGTCACATACAGCGTCCCGTCCCCCTCGGTGGACGTGAAATGGCTCTCCGTGACCATCCCCTCCGGGCCGATGGCCGCCAGCAGCCGCTCCGTCAGCAGGCCCTCCAGCCGCTCCTCCAGTCCTTCCGCCGGCACATCCTGCCGTCGGACGGGAACGGTCACCGTCCGCTCCAGCGCGATGGGCAGCGTGAACAGTCCCTTCACGGCCAGGGGATGGCTCTCTATGATTTTATCACAACCAGCGGGGCAAATACTACTGCCTTTATAAAAATTTATCCGGGTTTTTCCCAGGATCAGCGCCCATTGACCGCGTTCCCTGCCTGCGGGGGCCTCGCTCTGCTCCGTCAGAGGGGCTCTCGCGGTCAGCTCGTACCAGGTCCGCCCGGTCACCCGGCCCACGGCGCGCCCCGGCCCCAGTACGCCGAACCGGCCGGTGGTATAGCCGCCGATCAGGGTCTCGCCCGGCAGCACGGCCCGGCCCGGCTCCGTCTCCGCCGTGCCGTGCAGGGCCTGCACCTCGTCCACCAGCGCCGGCTTTGTCGAGACGATCTTCACATATTCCCTCATTTGGACCACCGGCAGATGCTCCCGCTTTTCCCGCACGATCACATGGGCATGGCCGCCCCGGATGTCGACGGTCATCCACCGGATGGCCGGCACGCGCAGGATGACGCCGTTGCGGATGGCGTCCTGGGAAAAGGCCGGCCAGAAGGCGCCGATGTCCACGCCGCACTCCTGCAGCGCCTGGCGGATGGGCCCCTCAGGGACAGTCACGTTCCCCTCGACGTCGATCTGCCAGACGAAGGTGCTGCCCGCGAACAGCAGCAGAGCCCCCAGCAGCAGGCAGGCCATCAGTCCGTACCGCCGCCGCAGCCGCCGGCACAGCGCCGGCAGGCCGTGGCGGGAGCGGACGCGGCCCTCGCAGCCCAGGCCTTTCGCCAGTCCGGGCACCAGCTTCCCCATCCTGTAGGGCAGACATACCGTCAGGACGTAGTCCTTCGGCGGCGCAGCATTCCAGAACGGGATGTCCCGCTGGGCCAGGGCGGTCAGGAACCGCTCCGGCTCCGCGCCGGACACCTCCGCCGTGACCCAGCCCGCCAGATACCGTCCCCGGCTCATTCCAGCTCCACCGCCCACAGCCTGCCGGAGGCCACCAGCTCCTGCCTATCCATGGCCACCAGGCCCAGCCCCTCGCCCTTTATAAGGATGCGGCAGCCTGGTCCCGCCGCCGCGATGCGGTCGTCGGCGTATTCCAGAAGGCCCCGGTGGCCCTCCACCAGCACCCGCGTGCCGCCGGAGATGGTGATACGCATCGCGCCCGGCAGGGATTCAGCCGGCAGATCCAGCCGGGACATCACCCGGCGCGCGATCGAAGTTCTTCCCGTCACTTTCATCACCCCGGACGATTTTATGCAGACCGGGTTCAAAAAAGGACAGCCCGCACATAGACTGTGGGCATGAAAAAGTATCTTTCTCTGGCCGCCGCCCTGGCGCTGTTCGCCGGCCTGCTGGCCTTTTCCGCCCAGGCGGCGGAGGGGGCGCGGCAGGCCATGGCCGTGTGCGCGGCCACGCTCATCCCCTCCCTGCTGCCCTTTTTCGTGCTGGCGAACATGCTCTCGTCGCTGGGTCTGCCCGAGCTGCTGGGCGGGCTCTTCGGCGGGGCTATGGAGCGGCTGCTGGGCGTCTCTCCAGCGGGGGCCCAGGCCTTTTTTCTGGGCATATCCGGCGGCTATCCCCTGGGTGCCACCGTGGTGGCCGGGCTGCGCCGGGACGGACGGGTGGACCGGGACGAGGCAGAGCGGCTGCTGGCCTTCTGCAACGACTCAGGCCCCGCCTTCATCCTGGGCGCCGCCGGAGGCGTGTTCCGCAGTCCCAGGGCGGGACTGCTGCTGTACGTCTGCCATGTGCTGGCCGCCGCGACGGTCGGTCTGCTGTTTCGCCGCAAAGCGGAGCGGAGCTCCACGGCGGCCGCGCCCGCCCCAATGGCACAGCCGCTGTCCCAGGCGCTCCCCGCCGCCGTATCCCGCGCTGTGGGCAGTACGCTGGCCGTATGCGGGTACGTGGTGCTCTTCGGCGCGCTGACGGCGCTGGCGGAGCCGCTGCTGCCGCCTTCGCCGCTGCCCCGCGCTCTGCTCCGGGGCGTTTTCGAGCTGGGCGGCGGCATCGCGTCCATGGCGGGGCTCGCGCCGGAGCCGGGCATGCTGGCGGCCGCCGCCTTCCTGCTGGGCTGGGGAGGGCTCTCCGTACACTGCCAGACCCTGGGAGCGGTGGCAGACACGGACATAAGCTGCGCCCGGCACCTTGCGGGCCGGGCGCTGTGCGGCGTCATCGCCGCGTGTTATACATATGTGGGAGCGCTGGCGCTCTTTTAATAGGGATAGTCGATGCTCACGCCGCCCAGCTGCTCGTCGTAATCCTCGCCCAGCAGCGTCTGCATCGCCGCGATATCCTCCTGCACGGCCGTATAGGCGTTCTCGCTCAGAACGGTGTCGGAGCCGTCCTCCTTGGCCCGCATGGCCTCCCTGGCGTCCAGCAGCCGGTACTTGAAGCCGGGCTCGCTGTAATCCTCGTAGTCGTCGGTGTCCAGCATGAACAGCGGCCGGGTGGTGACGCCGCTTATCCACACGTCGCCCTCGTCCAGGTCGCGGCTTATCTCTATCCTGGCCACGGCGGAGACGTTGGTGTTCTCGTCACCGAAGCAGCTCATCAGGTTGGACAGGCTGTAGCACACCACGCAGTTGGCCTTGGTGCCGTCGGCGCGGTCCACGGTGCGGACCTCGATGGGCTGGGGCACCTTCACCCCGCCGCCCACGATCACGTCCACGCCGTTTTCCAGCAGGTGGTCCACCACCTCGGTCTGGTTGGCGCGGGGCGCGGTGTAATACTGGGTGTTGTCCCACCAGTAGACGAAGCAGACCACGATGTCCGCGCCGGCGTCACGCATAGCGGCCACGTCCGCGTCGATCTTGGTATAGTCCACCGTCTCCTTGGCGGTCATATAGTCGGTGGTCAGCAGGTCGATGCACCAGCTGTTGTCCGCCACGGACACCGGCTCGCTGGTGCCGCCGGCGGTGCTGTAGGTGTAGCTGAGAAAGCCCACCTTCACGTCCTTGACGTTGGCCAGCAGCATGGAGCGGCCCGAGTCGGCATAGGCGCCCACCACGGCAAGGCCGCTGTTTTTCAGGCTGTTCACCGTCTCCACCAGGCCTTCCAGGCCCCGGTCCATCACGTGGTCGGTGGCGGCGTTGACCACCATGAAGCCCGCGTCGTGCAGGGCCGTGGCTATAGCCGGGGGCATGTGGTAGGAGTCATAGCCCCCCGCCGCCGTCACGCTGGAGACCAGGGTGCAGGCGGATATATCCGCGCCGGCCAGGGAACTGCGCACGCCCGACAGCTCGTCGGTGAAATCATAGCTGGCCGTGCCGTCGTCCGCCTTGTGCTCGGCGTCGGTGGTCAAGCCGGCCTGGCCCACCAGGTCCCCGGCAAAGGCCAGAGTGACGGTCTCGGTGTTGCGGCTGGGAGTAGCCGTGGGCTCCGGCGTGACTGTAGGCTCCGGCGTGGGGGTGGTATTGGCCGCCTCCTCCGCCGCCCTGATCTCAGCATTCTGCTGCTCGTTGGCCTGGAAATTGAAGAACAGCAGCACGCCCAGACCCACCACCAGCAGGATCAGCAGCACATATAAAACACCGGTCAGCAGGCCGTTTTTGTTGTTGTTCACATGCTCACCTCATTTATCCAAGGGATGCGAACCGGCCCAGCATGGTGCACACCTCCGCCCGGGTAGCGGGCTCGGCGGGCTTGATGGTATCGTCGTCATAGCCGGTGACCACGCCCTTGCCAACGGCCCATATCAGGGCGCTGACGGAATAGCTGTGCACCGCTCTGGCGTCGGTGAACCGGCTCAGGTCGCCGGAGACGGAGGGGCTGCCCGCCATCCGGTACAGCATGGTCGCCAGCTGCTCGCGGGTGACCTTGTTGTTGGGCCCGAAGAGGGTCTCGGTAAAGCCGCTGACGATGCCGTTGTGGGAGGCCCAGGTGACAGCGTCGCGGTAATAGTCTTCCGCCAGGTCCGTAAAGCCCGAGGAACCGGTCACGGCCGGCTGGCCCTGCAGCCGGTACAGCATGGCCACCAGCTGACCGCGCGTAGCGGTGGCATTGGGGCCGAAGCTGGTGGCAGACAGGCCGTTGATCACGCCCTTGCCGTAGGCCCACAGCACGCTGTTATAGTACCACTTGCTGGTGGTCACGTCGGTAAAGGGGTTGACGATGTTCTCCGGCGCCACCACCGTCGGCGGGGTAGACACCGGCGTCTCCGGCTCGGGGCTGGGCGTGGGACTGGGCGCGGGCGTGGAGCCCGGCTCTGGGCTGGACGTCGGCTTGGGCGTGGGGCTGGGGCTGGCGCTGGGCTTTACCACGTTCTCGTTCAGCGGCGGCACAGACACGCCGTTGGGCTCGAACCAGAAGTCCAGGTCCACCGTGCCGGGGATACCCTCTATAGTGCCGTAGCCGCACTGCCAATACTCATACGAGCCGGTGTAATCAGACTTCGTGGCGTAATGGGCCAGCCACAGCCGCTTGATCTGGCTGCGGATCAGATGGTTATTGATGGTGCTGGGGTTGGAGTAGAGCATGCTCTGATAGCCGGCCTTCTCTACCTCCTCGCAGAAGGCGTTGCAGATGTCCATCATCGTTTTGCTGGACAGATCTTTCATCTTCAGACGGCGGTCGCTGTTGGAGGTCTCCTCAAAGTCGAAGACCAGCGGCAGGTCGATGTTGTAGCCCTTGACCACGCTGACGAGATAATCCGCCTCCTCCCTGGCCTCCTTAACGGTGGTGGCCTGGGAGAAGATATACGCGCCCACCTTTATGCCCGCAGCGTGGGCGTTGGCCAGGTTCTCAGCGAAGTGGCCGTCCTTGTAGAGCTTTCCCGTCGTGCTGCCGCGCAGGGCGCAGCGGATGATGGCGAACTCTACGCCGGCCTTCTTGGCGCTGGTCCAGTTGATGGTAGACTGGTACTCCGAGACGTCCACGCCCTTGTGGAGCACCTCGTTGGCGGCAAGGGCCCTGGGCTTGAAGCCCTCGAAGCTGCCGGCCAGGGACACGGTGCTGATCTGCCCCTGGAGCTTATAGTACAGCGGGTCGTCCCACTGGGGGCACTGGCTGTCGTCATACGTCTCGGCCGGAACGGCCACCACCGGCTCCATGGCGGCAACGGCAGGCTCCTCCGGCAGCGGCGGGACGGCCGTCTCCGGCTCCACGGGGATGGTCGGCTCCGTCTCCGGCGTTATGACGTCCTGCTCGAACGTGCCCGGCTCGAAGTACTCGTTCGTCTCCCCCTCCGGCTGAAGGGGCTCCTGGACCTGTTCCTGCGTCTGCTCCTGGACCTGTTCGCCGGTCGGCAGCCCGCCGCTCTCCGGCAGGGGCTCTCCCTCCTCCACCGCTGGCGGCGGGAGCGTGCTCCCATCCCCGTCCGCCAGGGCGGCGCCGGGGATGCCGGTCAGCAGCGCAAGGGCCAGCGCCGCGCTCAGGATCGCTCTCATTTTCAGATAAGACGTCTTCATTTTGTAACCCCGCAGTAATATGTGTAACAAAAGTTACGGAAATAGTATCATACTTTTTCAAATATTACAAGCCCTTTCTGCAAAAAAACTTTTCTCGTCCCCATATTTATGAAAAAGCGGCGCAAATGCGCCGCGTATGTGCTAAAATGGGCCCATGGAAACGCTGCTGGTGAAAAACGCCCTGTTCGAGGCGGACATAGACGGCCTGACCTCCCAGGCCGACGGCGTGTGCCGGCTGGAGGGCCGGGCGGTGTTCGTGCCCCGCGCCCTGCCGGGAGAGCGCTGGCGGGTGCGGGTGGTCAAGGTGACGAAGACGGCGGTCTGGGGCCGGGGCGAGGCGCTGCTGGAGCCCTCCCCCCACCGCGTCGGGCCGGCCTGCCCCGCGTTCGGAAAGTGCGGCGGCTGCGCCTGCATGCACATGGATTACGAGGCGGAGCTGGCCTTCAAGCTGGGCCGGGTCAACGACGCGCTGCGGCGCATCGGCGGGCTGGAGCTGCAGGCGGAGCGCATCATCGGCGCGGAGCGCACCGAGGGCTACCGGAACAAGGCCATCTACAACTTCGCTCCCGGCCCGGTGTGCGGCTTTTACCGGCCCCGGAGCCATGAGGTGATCGCCGCGCCCCGGTGCCTTTTGCAGCCGGAGGCCTTCGACCGGGCCGCAGGGGCTCTCCGGGACTGGATGGAGAAAAACGACGTGCCCGCCTACGATGAGGCCGCCGGCACTGGCCTTGTGCGCCATCTGTTCCTGCGCAGGACGAGCTCTGACTTCGCCGCCTGCATCGTATCGGCGGGACCGGTGCCGGAAGGGGCCGCCGACGCGCTGCGCGCCGCCTGCCCGGAGCTGACGGGGGTGCTGCTGTGCGTCAACGCCATGCCCGGCAACGTGGTGCTGGACGGGCCTGTGCGCACGCTGTGGGGCCGTCCGACGGTGACGGAGACGCTGTGCGGCGCGTCCCTGGAGCTTTCGCCGCTGACCTTCTTCCAGGTGAACACTGCCCAGGCGGAAAGGCTCTATACCCTGGCCGGCCAGTACGCCCGGCCGGCGGGCAGGACGGTGCTGGACCTCTACTGCGGCGCGGGCTCCATCGGCCTGGCCGTGGCCCGTGACGCCGCCCGGCTCATCGGCAGCGACGTGGTGCCGTCGGCGGTGGAGAACGCCCGCCGGAACGCGGAGAAAAACGGCGTCGCCAACGCGGAGTACATATGCGGCGACGCAGCCGAGGTGGCGAAAAAACTGGCGGACAGCGGTCTTCGGCCGGACGTGATCGTCACCGACCCGCCCCGGAAGGGCATGGACGAGGCGGTGCTGCGCGCCATCGCCGGCATGGGACCAGAAACGCTGGTATACGTCTCCTGCGACCCTGCCACCCTGGCCCGTGACCTGAAGCGGCTGGCCGGCATGGGCTATACCGCCGAGCGCTGCACCGCCGTGGACATGTTCCCCCGCACCGCCCATGTAGAGACTGTTGTTCAACTTTCCAAGGGGGAAATCCAGTCAACAAAGATCAGGGTCGATTTCTCTCTGGAGGATATGGATATGTCCGGTTTCCAGAAAGGCGCGACCTATGGGGAGATCAAGGCGTATGTGAAAGAGCACAGCGGCCTCACAGTCTCTTCCCTCTACATCGCGCAGGTGAAGCAAAAGTTAGGGATTATCGAACGGGAAAATTATAATAAGCCGAAGTCAGAGAACGCCAAGCAGCCCCAATGCCCGCCGGAGAAAGAAAAGGCTATCGTTGAGGCATTGAGATATTTCAGGATGATTAAGGAGAATGCAAAATGAAAACTCTTATTTCCTGTGAGTTCAACCTGGATACCGCATGTGTAGAGCTTATGTACACCGACGGCAGCATGATCTCCATTGATTGCACCGCCGTTGAGAACGAGATTGCAGATAATCTTTACCAGCGGTCGGAGCTTGACTACCTCGTTTATAATGATCCGCGGGCATATGCTGATTTGATTCTCAACGGAGACGCAGAAACCTACTTAAAATCCGTGACAGAGTACATATCTTTAGATTGAGCAAATCCGCCGGTACTTGCATCAAACGATGCTCGTACCGACGGATGCTATTCTCCAGACATCGTGCAATTGGAACTAAAGCCACTCTACTCAAAACATTACTAGTTATCTCCATCTGATTTTTGGATACTAGCCTTTAGAACTTCAATATTCCGTTTCTGTCTTGATAACAGGCGTCAATTTCAGCGTCAATTGATTCTTTAAGCAATTCCAATTCCTGTTTCATAGCTTGCTTATCTGCATCGGGATAGTCGCTTCTATCAACAAGCATTTCACAGAACTTGTGTAGAATATCATTGCCATGCTTTGTCCATTGATTTCCCCTGCCCATTGCCATTGCACATTGCATAGTCACAATATAGGTATTCTTTAGATTGTCAAATTCTGTCATACTCTCACCTCATTTCAACCGTTCACACAATAAAGCCAATCTTCCGGCTTCGCCGCAAACGCTCCCCAGCCTTTCTTTCACAGCTCTCGCATGATCTCCATAAACTGATCCATCGTATAAGCTCCGTCGATGCCAAATTCCCGGTTCTTGAACACCATGAAATAGCGGTAGTTATCGCCAGCTTTCATTTGCCACCAACGTCCGAGCTTCAGTTTTCGCTCACTGTCGCTGTTGTCGCGGTCGTCGCCCTTGTACTCGATCAGGACAAGTTTTCCAGACTTGGTCATAACCATGAAATCTGGATAATGATTGATAAAGCCATTCAAGCGGAAACCCTTACGGTCAATGATCCGGTGCCACCACTTAACATTGTCAAGGCTAACAACGGAATCAATAAGTACGTTCTCCTCCGGATTCATGTCGTCTTTCTCCGCCTCATACAGAGACTTTGGGATAGAATCCGTCGTATCAGCAGGCGTAATGACCTTCGGCAGCATATAACTATCCCGACAGACGATCTTTCCGCTGTCAAGCCACCGTCCAAATTTGTCTTCGCGGTAAGCGTCTTCCAGCGTCTTGATCTTCTCTTCGATTTTTCTGGCATAGGTCGGGATGGCTGTCTCCATGGCAGAAAGCTCATCCTCTGTCATGCCGCCGACAATGCGTCGCACATAGTCGTTGATTTCCGCCGCAGCATAACGGTTATTCCGATTGATCTGGGCGCAGATCATGTTGGTACAGCTTTGAATTTTCTGTTCCTGGGGAAGCTGTGCCAGGTAGCTGCGGATGTACTCGCTGGTTTCAGCGTCGGCCCGCCTGTACTTTGGGACCGCTTCGCCCTTCTCGGCAACATCCACCCGATACATTTCACCGGTAGCCACTTCAAATCGTACCTGTGCATCTTGACCGGCCTATGACTTCGTCGGAATATAGATTTATTCTACAGTTGCAATTCATGCTCATTCATTGTGGATTATAAGCCTAATTGCAAATATGATTATAATTACTTGTGCGTACAAGAGATAAGCACTAGCATGGAAATAGCCAAGCTGGTGCTTATTTCTTACTGTGCCTGCTCTGAATTAGTGGTTCCTTGCTGAAATTGCGAATTGTTTGCATTTCCAAAGATATTAGTCACATAATTATTTACTACCGGATTGGTCGTAGCAATTTCCTTCTCACTTTCACTGAATTGTAGGCCTTCTCCGATAATGCCATTTTCTTCAAGCGTTATTGACCATTCAAGGATTGAAGTCCGTACACTCTCAATTATATTAAACAGTTGATTAGTAGAAATTTTTAAGCGGTATTTTGTTGGAAAAGGAGCACTTCCATGTTTGTATAAATAGGCATTCATACTATCTGAGAATTCAACAACAGCATAGTCCTTCCCTGATTTATTGTATACATCAAGCAAACTGGATATTGATTCGCGAGCATCGTGTGTATTCAATGTGGATTCTGTTTTATTGAGCACAACTGGAATCCACCCGCGCATAGGATTCAATGCTTCCACAGCACCATGGAGATGCCGATAAGAGGGTATAGGTACATCTCGAGCAACCTCATATCCATTTAACTCACTATTCACCCACGCTTCAAAATCCTTGAGGTTTAATTTCCTGGCAATCAAGTACGCCTTCCTTAACAGCGAGAGAATGTCACTGCTACTTGACAACGCTTCTTGTTGTAAATCCAAAACTATCCCGCTCATAGTTACCTCATAGCCCCAATTTGGTCAACAGCAAAGGTATCTGCGAAGCTATTCCACTGGCAATCAAACTGCCTGTTGCGCCGATGGCTAGGTCTCGCAATGTATGCAAAAGCCGCTCTATAGTAGAGGGATGGGCCTTGCATTCAACGGCCCTTTCTGTTTCCTCAATCACTTCTTGTATTTTTCCTGAATTTTCACCGAATTCCGTTTTGCTCAAATCATATTTTTTGATTTGATTTAAAAACTCACTTACTGCATCATAGTCAAAACCCTTAGAAGACTTTGAGGTTTGAGATGAGTTAGTCGTACCTTGCTGAATTTGAATATTTGAGATCGAGGCACCTGTAAGGTTGATACTAAAGCTGTTGGAGCCTCTGGAACCACCATGACCTACTCTTTCAGTGTTCAACATCGACATTTTCTCTACTTTGACTTGGTAGTGAGCAGGAATTCCTGCTGAACCGCTAAAATAACCATTATCGGTTACCAGATATCGTTCATTGATTCCGTTGGGCAAAGTACGCTCAATAATATCTCCATCCTCGATGGGAATAGACGCATCATCCACAAAGATAGTTCCTCGGTCAAATAAAGCGTCTACATCTTCAATGACACTCTGGTCCTGCTTAATAATACGGGCCTTTTCTTTTGGAAAATCAAACATCTTATCCTCCTTAGCTGATGCTTTCTTATATATCACTTTTTCTTCGATTACACTCCAAGCACCGCATCTTACAGTTTTCCGGGACTGTTTTGCCGCCCCGGCTCCACGGCGTGATGTGATCGGCTTCCATCTCGTTGAACTCATAATGGATCTTGGCCTTGCCAGCCGCTTGACAGTCGGGACAGATGCCGCCTTGGCGCTCATATGCGGCCCGCTTTTGCGCTTCAGTAAAGGCCCGCAGGTTCAGATGTTTCTCTTCACCGGTAAGGACATATGTATAGATGCCCTTTTTGTTGGTCACTTCATCATCTATCATTAGAGCCTTAATTTGAGTCTCTAAAGCATCAGGATCAAGTTCAGTATCCTTGAAGCGGTTATAGAGTAAGCCCCACTCGATTCCTTTCATCTCTTTCCGCTTGACAGGGAAAATAGCCTCTACCCACTCAATCACTCGGCGGAAATACAGCCATATGGGATTGGCATTTTCGTCCTGCTGGTGGAGAGCCATATAATCTTCGATAGAGCCTAAACCGTCTCTAGCGGCAATCCATTCAATGGCCGTTTCCAAGTATTCCTGCCTGATTGGGGAGCCGTTCACATAGTCTTTGGCGATTCGATAAGCAATACAATTTGGCTTTGAGAAGTGAAGCTTTGCGTCAGACAGCCAGGGGCCAGTGTAAGATGTGTTCCTCAATTCCTGCGGCGAGAGAACTTTTCCCGCTATATTGATAATTTTGAACCAGTCTAGCACCTCCGAGGGCGTACCGTCACAGACGTAGATATCCAGCACATAATCCCTGAAATTCTGCTTTATATCCTCCGGAAGATTAAAGAAGTAAAGGTTGTCCACGGAAAAGCACTGCTCATAGCTCTGCCGGTCAGTCTCATCTTTGGCGGCCGCGTAACGGCAGATGGAAATAGTGCGCTGCTGGCCGTCCATCAGTTCGTAACGGCCATCGGCGGTCTTGGCCCAATACATCACGTTAATGGGAAACTTCTTCTTGACGGACCGGATGACTTCATCCCGGTCCTTGTCGGGATAGATGTACTCGCGTTGATAAGCCGGACGGACATCCAGCCTGCCACCATATGCGACCACGCCTTCGATGCCGTCGGGACCCTTTTCCTCATATCCATTAATCAAGTCCTGAACTGTTACCTGGATTCGGTCTATGTTCATTTGAGCACCCTCCTGATCAGAATTCGGGCATATGTCTCTTTCCCATCAATGGTAAATCTGTGTCCGTATTGTGGGTTGTCTGGAACATAACGGTCGACCCCAAGCATTTCAAATTGCTCAGGGTTATACTTATCCAAGAAGGTAATTGGTACGCCCATGATACCGTCAAAGTCAGCAGGTATCTCAGCTGTCTTGTTTACATTGATTGCATTGTATTGATCGTACTTCGGGTACTTTTCTGGTGTGTATTTGATATACAGTTCCAGCGGCTGGTGGCGTTTGTCAATGTCAAGGTTTGTAAACCAACAAATATTCCCCATCCGCCGCCATTTTTGATGCTGCTCATCTATTTTGAAGTCAGTTCCTTTGGCTTCATAATAGTCTGGGACCCGGAACCAGAAATGACCGCTGTTGTATCCCAGCCAGACCTTGTCATCTTGGAAATAGTGGAATATTTCACTTAAGATAGCGTGATTCATGTTTCCCAGGATCAAGAACTGCTTACCGCTGTTCACGAGCAGAGGCAGATACTCCTTCATCAACGAGAAGGGTGGGTTTGTAACAACGATATCACACTCTTCCAACAAGGCCAAACACTCAGGAGAGCGGAAGTCCCCGTTACCTTCCAAGGGAGTCTTCACATAGTCCGGCAATCCGATTTGATCATCTCGGTCACTGCTGACGATCTCAAATTTATAACTGGGCTTATCGGCCTCGTAGTGTGTTGTGATCAGCTTCTTGATTCCCAGCTGGGTAAAATTGAGTTGAAAATAGCGGAAAAAGTTGCTGGTGTAACCGCCAAGTCCATCTCCATAGTGGTCGCTCCCATCTTCTCCGATCGCCGGATCGTCAGCGTTGCAGAAAATGACCTTGTCCTTGAAATATTTCCGATAATGCCGCAACTCATCTTCTATTGTGGACAGTTGGGTATAAAACTCATCTGTCTTTCCTGCTCGAGACATATGTAAATTACTATTGCCCGCCATGGCAATACCCCCCTGGGTAATAATTCATAGTTTGATGATACCACAAAGGCTAATGAAAAACAATATGACATGCTTCGACCACGTTGAGAATCCTTCAGTTGGACAGGTCAGAAAGAGGCTCAATCACAACAATCTCCCTCCCCAACTTCCGAGCATAGCGGACCGTGGCTGCTGTGCCGCCGCGCCACTCACCGTTGTAGACCGCCAGCAGATAAGCCGCATGATCCACCATGTAGCGATTTCGCTCCATCATGCAGCCGTCGTGATAATCCTCGCTGATGTAAGTAACTGTATCCGCCTTTCTCAGAATCTTCTTATAAAGCCTCCGCGCTGAAGCTGTCCACTTGTCCGCCTGCCCTTTGAACGGCACGACACAGTGAAGTTTCAGCGCGGGGTTTGTTTTGCGCAGTTCAAGAACGATCAATGCCGCCCAGGTGTCCGTTCCCTCCGCCATGCCAGAGTAAAAATCTGTCACGCCAACCTCGATCAGCTTTTGAATTTTCCGCTTCAGCATCGCTTTCAGTTCCACGCATCTGCTGTCCGATTCGTCGTATCCCCACGGGAATTTTTTCGGACGATGCCCGGTAAATGCACAGCAATTGTCAATCATCAAAACGCCCCCTTCTATATGGCTAAATAATAGCCATATGCCATGGCCATTATATCAGCCATAATAGGCAGTGTAAAGAAAGGGCTGATCGTATGATTCGCTATGCGCCGCTGTGGAAAACCATGGCTGAACAGAAAGTCACAACCTACACCCTGCGCTTCAAATACGGCATGAGCCACGCAACTGTCCAGCGGCTTCAGACCGATATGCCTGTGTCAACGCACACGCTCAACAAGCTCTGCACGATCCTGAACTGCCAACTGGCAGACATCGCGGAATACGTCCCCGATGATAAGTAACAGCCCCGGCCTTTGTCACGGCAAAGAGCATGGGGCTGTTACTTATTTGCTTTGCGAGGCCGCAGCCTCGCAAAGCGACAAAAGCTGAGAAGATCACATCGAATCATATGATGTGATCTTCTCAGCTTTTGCATTTTCGCCGGGATGGACACAAACAGCGGCCCAGCGGTTTGTGTACCACTCACGGCGAAAAGCAGGGGTATCCAAAGGGGGCGGCCAGCCCCTTTTGGCGCACGACTTTGCTTGCAAAGTCTAGTGTGTTATACCTTTTGCGGCCGCTGGCGCGGAAAAGGGGCTGTGGATGGGTGCCCACAGACCGTTTTCCGCGCCAGCAGAACAGGGAGAAATTGCATGAATCGTCCATGCGATTTCTCCCTGTTCGGGTGTAGGCGGCAGTGCGAAATGGCGGCTGTCAAGGCCGCCATGAAGCAGCGTCGCCGGGGCCGCAAAAGGTATACAAAAGCCCCCGTTTCATAAACAGAATCAAACATGTCCCTCTGCTTCTCGACAATTATAATGCTTTGGGGGTAGCTACCTGACCAATTGATAGATGGCCTCTCCAAGTCTTGATATGAAATCAATTACATCAACAACATCTGCATGCGCAATCTGTTGTCTTTGGAGCTGCGAACTAGAATAATCACCCTCATGCACAATTTGATTTCTACGTATAGAAATGTTCTTCAACTTCGTTTTTGTGTAATCTTCGGTCTCTCCCAATCTATCGGCAATACACCTCCACTTATGATTTTCATTCCATATTAGAGATAGGCCCTCCGCAATTTTAGTGGGTTCCTGAAATGAAAGATAACTAAGTTGTTGTGTTATTTGACGCTCAAATACATTTGCCGCTGGAAGTTCATTTCGTTGCATCTCCTCATAACTTCTCAAATCAATCGTAAAGGCTAAATACTTCTGTGTTGGCTGGCGAAGGCCCAAAAACGTATAAATCATCCCAACACGAATCAAATCATGTATCAACTTATCCAATGCTGAAACAGCTTGTGCCCACTGCCATCTAAGCAAATCAGAATAATCGTATGGTGGTTTAACAACGTCATGTAAATAAGTATAAAGAATATCAGAATTCTTTGTATCCTGTATTATAGCAGAAAAAACACTATATGCTACATTCACTGAACTAACTCCAATATGACATTTGCCATATTCTCAATAATAGTCTTAAACCGTTCTCTGCTAGACTCCATCTGCTCAAGAACTGGCCCCCGCTCTCCAATCTGTTCCTTTGTGAGCGCAAAAACAGGAACAGAATGATTGTTTGCTTTTTGGAGTAAAGCTCCGAATTCCGATATTTCTGCCAAGCAGTGATCTTTCAATTTGCCAGCGTCTATTAATGGCGTGATATCATACACCATGTCGAGCAGAGCCAGTGTAGGAACGAACTCATGCTCAATATAACTTTTGATCTCGTCAATTTTCCCTACATATGGTCTCGCTGCCTTTTGATTGCGCAAGTTAAATCTCTGTATTATCTCCCCGACAAACTTGATTTCTGACGAAGGCAGTGGATATGCCGCATCCTTGAAAAGTTCACGTGCAATTTGCGCCTGCCTTTTCCATCTTGGCAATACGTTTCTCAAAGTTTTAAGTGCCATCGTTGAAAAGGGATCCGGATTTGTTGGCACAATGAAAGCATCAGATATCATCAAAAAAGTTTGATTAATTGAACTAAGCCCTGGATTCATGTCAATAAGCACGTAATCGATACTATATTTCTCACAGCAGAGCCGAATCAGTTCGTAAAATGAACCCGGAAGGTTCTGAAGAGTAACGATGGCATTATTACTATTCAGCGCAAGGCTCAAAGAAGACTCATACTCCGCTAGATCCATGTGTCCAGGAATTAAGAATGCTTTTTCGTTATTCGGCGGTGTAAAGCAATTGATTGCAGTAATCGGAGATGGTTTCCCTTCAAACGCGACCGCCAAAGCATCTTTCAGATTGTGTTGACATGTTTCCGGGTTAACATAGTAATCGTCAAATCCATCGTGCAAAAAAAGCTCTGTTAGATTGCACTGAGGATCGCCATCGACAAAGAGTACCCGTTTTCCAAACTGTGTTAACATCCAACCCAGATTGTAAGTCGTCGTTGTTTTGCTGACACCACCTTTATGATTAAACAGGACAATAATCTTTGCATTCATAGGATCAATGCTCCTTTCAGCGTCTCACTTTATCATTTTACTGCCTAGCAATAATAAAGTCAATCTCAAGGTTATATTGCTTTTCCATCTCTTTGCTAATCTACTAACCCAATCGGGATGTCCACTGCCAAACGCTATGACAAATCTCTCTACTCCCTAACCATTTGGCCACATTTTTTCTCGCCTCTCCCTTCATCGCACTATAATTGGAATCGCCGGACATATGGTAGTTCGTTTCCCTCGGATCCATCTGTCAGAGGAAACGCTAGTATCGCCTGTTTCGGAAGTCTCTCCCTGTTCACATTCAAAAGAAACCGCATCGCCCGCTTTGCGAAAACCTTGGAACCCATCGTGTCCCAATCGGCAAGTCGGATGACCTCTGCCGTGCCAGTTTCAAAATCAAAACGTATCTCGCCCCATTCGCCGTCGCAGTCTGCCTGATACTCGTAGGCTGCGGCGGTGATCTTTTTCTTATGAACGGTTTTGAATTTTTGCCGCAGCCGCATCGCCCGGATCGCGCCGTCCTCAAAAAGCAGCATGGTCAAATGCTCCACAGCCCGCCGGTATGCCCGCTCCGCGCCGCTGGCCGTGCTGCCCTCAAACATCACAGCCATATCCTCAAATGCAGCGCGTTCATGCAAGGACCCAACATGGCCGCAGGTCATGCAGACGGCGTTGCGTTTTTCCAAAAGCATCTGCTCACGGAAATCCAGTTTTTCAAACGCCCGACGTACCGCTTCAGCTTGCATACCGCGCCAGATGGATGCAGTAAAACTGATTCTGTCATAGCTGGCATCCGCACTGGTCTTTTCGTCGTCCTCGTCCTGGTGCGAGATGTAAAACGGCTTCTTTCTGCGAAACTCCCACGCTGTTTTCAGGTAGTCTCCGGCAAGCTCTGTCGTGCAGTTGTTTTCCTCTGCAAACGCCGCGGCGTGATCCTCTTTCTTGTCGGTGTCCTGCATCCACGCGGCAAAACGGACTTTCTTATATACGGCCAGGGATGACAGGGACCACGCCTCTTCCCGTAGACGAAAACTGAGCAGGGCGTCCTCGACAAAGTGGTAAATGTATGTTGTGAACGCCGCGCCCTTGTTTGGATCGTATTGCGGCAACCGTTTGAGGATAGCCTCCATACAGGCCATTTTCATATCCACGACCCGCTCCGGGTCATAGCGGTCATATCCATCCCGGCAACGAAACTCATAGACCCGCTCGTTCAGCATCCGTTCGTAGTGGTGGAGGAAGAACGAAAAGTAGAGCAGATTCTTCTTTTCTATCGCCGCCAGAATGTAATCGTTCAGTTCCATCTCCGGCGGGGCCGGGTCCAGTTGGAAGATACGGTCCGCCGCCCATGTGGTTATTCCTTTTTCTTGCACTTGGTAGCCGTGCTTTCGTATGTAGCCGGTCATATCCCATGTGTATCCATCCAGCATGGCGGCGCACCTCCCTTCCCATGATTTTCCCAATGGATTATTGAACCTTTTTTGCCTCCGCCATTAAAGCGTTCTGTTCCATTTCCTGGACATAGCTGCCCTTGGCATACTCGCTGCTGCTTATGGCGCGGAGCAGCTTGTCCTTAGCCAGCTTTTTCATAGCGGAGGCAATCTCCCGGTCCAGTGTCCCCCTGCTCACGCTGCGGTTTATGGTATTCAGCCGTCGCTCATAGATCATCTTCAGCGGATGGTCATCTGCCAGTTCCCGCTGCTCCCGGCCGCGCAGGTTCCCTATCTGGCGGCAGGTCCGGCCCAGCTTGTCCCCTGGTGCAAGGCCGCCGCAATATTTCGTGTGCCGCGCATTGGTCGTGAGAAACCATCGCCCGCAAATGGGGCACTTCCTTGGAGCATGACCCACACATAGCCCCTCAAAGAGATCAGCCCGGAGCATCCCCACAAAAGAGACAAAGTGCATCCGCTTTACCAGCCGGGGCGTCTCGTCTCCCGGCAGAACGGCAGACACATACTGCACAGAGATGTTCGTGATGTCCATCCATGAGCCGCTTTGTTCCGATTTGAAGTGTTCCCCAAAGCACGATGCGAAGCCGTCCGGGGTCCGCTCCACCTCCGACCCGTTCAGCTTTTCCGCAAAGGCGGTCATTTCCTTCTTGTATTCTCTCAGTGAGAAGCCAAGCTGTGCCAGTACCGGGGTCAGCCGTCCCAGCAGGATACCGCGCCGGTGCTGTGCCGTCGTCTCCGCGTTCAGTCCTCCGGTCATAAGCGCCAGGGTGTAGGCTTGGAAGTCCTCTATGCCCTCCTGCGTGAAAGCATCCTCTATGCCATTTGCATAGAAATCCCGGTCCAGGTATGAAAACGGCGGAATGGCAACAAGAGCATCCAATATCTGAATAGCACTTTCCCGTGCTGCTGGGAGAAGCCTTGCGTCAGGCATTCCTGCCTGGAGCGTCCCCATAAATCTGTTCAGTGGGGCACACAGCCCATCCAGCGTGTCCAACACTTCATCTGATATATTCAGCGCGTTGCATCCCAGGGTGCCGGTGGGTACGGTATGCCCCTCGTATGTCACGGCATCCTGCCAGAAGTCCAGCGTCAGCATATTGTGTTCCATTACTGTCCGTCCTGTTTTTCGTTTTTCTCTATTATAGCACACTTGTCCTGTTTTTTGAAATGAGCTTGTCCTGCCATTTGCACGTTTTTTGAAAAATCCAACATAACTATCACAGAGAGAGGATGGCGTATCTGTCCATTCACAGGCGCTGTCCTGTTTTTTGAAACGGGCTTGTCCTGCCATTAGCCTGTTTTTTCCGAAATCCAACATAACTATTGCAGAGGATGATGAAGTGCCCGCCGCCCGGCAGGCGCTTTTGCCCCTCAAATCCAATCTGAAGGAGGGATCACAATGCTCCCGACAAGATACAAAACACCGCTTTTCGCCGCCCCGCTGTCCCGGCACGGCGGGCACTTGAAAACGCGCTCACAGCGCCGAAAAATCGCCAAAATGACACCGGGAATATACAGAAATCTTCCCGGAACCCCAAATCTCAATTATCGTATGCAAAGGAGTAACAATGCCGCGTATGAGCAAGAAACGGCGGGAGGAATGGTCTTTCTTCCTCAACCGCCGTAATCGTATCACATATAACCCCATCTGTCGGGGCTGCACACAGAACTGTAAGCAGAGCTTTCGCATGGGCATCGTCGTCTGCGACCGCTACTGGTCTAAGCGTTGGAAGCCCCAGGATCGGAGGCCGCAGTGATGGAACAGGCGCAACACGCTATTCTGCGTTTTCTCAAGCACAAGGGTCCCGCCATCGGCAAGATCGAAGCCCACGATGAGCGCACCAAGGAGGAATACGCCAGCAATCCCGATATAGACCGGAGCCGCAGCAAATACAATTTCCACATCGTGGAGCCACAGGGCAAATACCGCAGATCGGTCGAGCAGCAGATCCGCGAGTCCGGCTGCCGTACCCGCACGGACAGCGTTCGCATGGTAGAGGCCCTCATTACGGCCAGTCCGGGGTTTTTCAAAGGTAAAAAGAAAGCGGAGATAAGGGAATACTTTGAATTTGCTCTTCAGTTCATCGAAAAGCATCAGACCAAAGAGACGATCATATCAGCCGTGGTGCATATGGACGAGAAAACGCCCCATATGCACCTTTGTTTTGTCCCGCTGACCGAGGACGGCCGGTTATGCGCCAAGGAGATCATCGGGAATAAGAAGAAGCTGACATGGTGGCAGGACGAGTTCTGGAAACACATGGTCAAGCGATACCCGGACCTGGAGCGGGGCGAGAGTGCCAGTTTGACCGGTCGGGACCATATCCCTACCAGGGTCTATAAAGAAGCAGTCCATCTGAACCGAATGTGCGAGCAGATCATGCAGATCATGGCGGATACCAACCCGCTTACAAAAAAGGTTAAGACGGCAGAACTAGAGGAGCTTCT
>CANPXW010000019.1 GCA_947587025.1 uncultured Oscillospiraceae bacterium | reverse complement strand
GAGCAGCTGGAGAACGAGTTCGGCATCGGCACCTATCCCATGAACTGGCCCATCGGCTGCGGCCGGGACTTCAAGGGGGTGTACGACCGGCAGTCGGGCAAGATACTGTCCTTCGGCGACGCCCACCGGGGCGCCCAGCGTATCCATGCCGAGGAGCATTCCCTCAGCGAGGGCGAGGCCCTGGACGGGCTGCTGGGCACGAGCCTGCGCCAGACCCTGGAGGCGGACGTGGAGCTGCTGGACGGGGCGGGGTATGAGTTCGACCTGGACCAGGTGCACCGGGGCCAGCTCAGCCCGGTGTTCTTCGGCTCGGCCCTGACCAACTTCGGCGTGGAGCCCTTCTTGAAGAGCTTTATCGAGCTGACGCCCCCGCCCCTGCCCCGGCAGGCCGCCGAGGGGACGGTGGACCCCTTCGACGAGCGGTTCTCCGCCTTCGTGTTCAAGATACAGGCCAACATGAACAAGGCCCACCGGGACCGCATCGCCTTTATGCGGGTGGTGTCGGGCAAGTTCCAGCGGGACAAGGAGTATCTGCACGTCCAGGGCGGCAAGACCCTGCGCCTGGCCCAGCCCCAGCAGATGATGGCCGACAGCCGCCAGATCATCGACGAGGCATACGCCGGAGACATCATCGGCATCTTCGATCCGGGCATCTTCGCCATCGGCGACACGGTGTGCGACAAGGGCCGGCCGGTGACCTTCGAGGGCATCCCCACCTTCGCCCCGGAGATATTCGCCGCCGTGGAGCGCGTCGACACCATGAAGCGCAAGCAGTTCGAGAAGGGCATGATGGAGATCGCCCAGGAGGGCGCAATACAGATATTCCACGCTCCCGGCTCCGGCCTGGAGGAGGTCATCGTGGGCGTGGTGGGCGTGCTGCAGCTGGAGGTGCTGGAGTACCGGCTGAAGACCGAGTACGGCGTGGACGTGCGCCGGCGGGGCCTGCCATACCAGTACGTCCGCTGGGTGGAGAACACGGACATGGACTTGAGCCGCCTCAACCTGGGCACCGACAGCCGCTGGGTCCAGGACTTCCGGGGCAACGACCTGCTGGTATTCGGCGGGCAGTGGTCTATCCGCTGGGCGGAGGAGAAAAACCCCGGCCTCGTCCTGCGGGAATTCAAGCAAAATTAAACATGACAACGCGCCCCGGACATCGGTCCGGGGCGCGCATTTTTTGTTTATCAGTAGAATTGCTTTATGTAGTCCAGCACGTCCTGGCGGGAGCCCTGGAAGGGGCCGGGGGTTTCCATTTTCAGGCTGACCAGGGCGGTGCAGTACAGCAGGGCCTGCTCTATCCCCGCCCGCTGCCGCTCGGTGATGTACCCGGCGAAGGTGGTATCCCCCCGGCCGGTGCGGCCGGAGAGGTTCCGGGCCTTGATGGGGCAGGTGTATATCTGCTTTCCGTCGTAGGCCAGCACCTCGGTGTTATGGGTGATGAGCACCTCTTTCGCGCCCCAGCTGTACAGGAGTTTGGCCGCCTCAGCCCGGTCGGTCAGGCCGGTCAGTATCTCCGCCTCCGCTGCGTCGGTCTTCAGGTAGTCGATGCAGGGTAGGTATTTGCGCTTGTCTGCCCAGTCGTGAAAGCCCATGGACTTGTCCGGCTCCACGTGGCGCAGCAGGCACTGTACGTCCACCGCCACCTTGCCATGGCGGGACGCTTCCTCGAACAGGGGGCCGTCAAAGTCCCCGTACACCAGCCCGGCGAAGTGGTAGATGGCCGCGTCCACGTCCGGCAGCTCCTCGAACCGGAAGGGGTCGCACACGCCCATGGAGGTGCAGATGCGCCGCTCCTTGTCGGCGGTCAGGTACTGGTTGCGGATGGAGCAGGTGTGCCGGGAGGGGGCCCAGTACAGGTCCGCTCCGGAGCCGGCAAAGCGGGCCTCCACGTCCGCGTCGGCCGGGTCCAGCTTGGTGAACAGGGCCGTGCGGTTTCCGCTCTTGGCCGCAGCGAAGCCGGAGGCCACCACCGCGCCGCCTACCTCCTTGCGCTCATGGCCCTCATAGTCGATGTTGTGGTCCAGGGACACCGGACCGATCACCAGCACGTCGTACTGCTTTTTCATCGCGTGCTTCTCCTTTTACTGATAGCTGGCCTCTATAGCGTTCGCACCGCCGATGCAAAACGTCAGCGCCTGGTGGGGCGGCACATCCGGCACAGGGCAGTCGGAATAGTACATCTTGGCGCCACGTGCCTGGATGAGGGCCAGGGTGTCCGGGTGGGCGCTGTTGTAGCGCCGGTCACTGGAGGCGCAGCACACAACCGCTTTGGGCCGGACCGCGTCCAGCAGCGGCGCGTCCGCTCCGTCCCGCTGGCCGTGGTGGCCCACTTTGAAGATGTCCGCCCGCAGTGCGGCGGGGTCGACGCCGCCGTAGCCGGCGCAGTTGGTGTCGCCGGGCAGCAGGATGCGCGCGCCCTGCCACTCCAGGGCCAGGATGAGGCTGTAGTTGTTCATCCGGCCGTCCAGGGCCGAGAGCAGCGCCGGGAACCCGTCCGTGCCATTGGCCTCGGCCAGGGTCCGGCACTCGTCCTCCAGCGCGGCGGCCCGCTGGGCCGAGGGGGCCAGCGCCCGCACGGTCAGCCCCGGGCAGGGGCTGGCGCTCCACCCGGCGGACAGGGTCTCGATGCGCCCGTCCATGGCGGCGCAGATGGTCCGGTAGTCGTTCAGCGCCCGGCGGAACTTGTCCTGGGAGGCGTTTATCCCCGGGAAGGGGGCGAACTCCGGCAGGCTCTTATGCAGGTCCGCCGGCAGGCTCTGCCACAGCCGGGCCGGACGCCAGCGCGCCAGCACGGCGGGCAGAGCGCATATATGGTCCTCGTGGATGTGGGTCATCACCGCCACGTCGATGTGGTCCAGGCCCTGGGAGGCCAGCCAGTCCGCCATGGGCACGCGGCCGGTGCGGCCGTCGGCGTACTCCGCCGCCTCGCCGCTGCCGCCGTCGATCACCATGACGAACGTACCGCCAGGGCTGTCCGGGTCCGGACACCGGACCAGGATGGCCTCGCCGTAGCCCACATTCACAAAGGTCAGTTTCATAGGTCCCATTGGCGTTATCCCATCGCGCGTTTGATATAGAAGCTGGAGAGGATGAGCACCAGCACGGTCATGATCACGGCGCCGGCGCTGCCGAAGCCGAAGTTCAAAGAGCTGATGCCGAAATTATACAGGTACTGTGTGATGGTGGCGGTGCTGTTGGCCGGACCGCCGCCGGTGAGCAGATTCACCTTGTCGAACAGGCGGAAGCTGTCGATGGTGCGCAGCAGCGCGCACAGGGCCAGGCTGTTCTTGATGTTGGGGATGGTCACGTAAAACAGCGTCTTGAACGCATTGGCTCCGTCGATGCGGGCGGCCTCGTACTGGCTCTGGGGCACGGACTGCAGCGCCGCATACAGCAGCAGGAACACGAACGGCGCGCTCTGCCACACGTCGATGAGCACCAGCATCCCGAAGGCTGTCCGTATATCGGAGAACCAATTATACACCGGAAGGTGCAGCGCCTGCAAGACCTGATTGACGATGCCGTAGTTGGGGGAGAGCATCATCCGCCAGCTGAGGGCCACCGTGACGGTGGGAAGCAGATAGGGCAGCAGCAGGAGCGTGCGCATCACCTTCTGGCCCCGGGTCAGGCTGTGTACCAGCAGCGCCAGGCCGAAGCCGATGAGCATCTCGAACACCACCGCCAGCACGGTGAATTTGACGGTGTTCCAGATGGCCTGCTGGAAATACTCGTTTTTCAAAAGGTCGGTGTAGTTTTTCAGCGCGATGAAATTGGCGGGCTTACGCAGCTGCTTGAGCAGATTGTAGTCCGTGAAGCTGTAGTACACCGTGAAGAACAGGGGGTAGGCCGTCATCACCAGCAGCACGATCATGGTGGGGGTGAGCATCCCCACGCCGAAGCGTCTGGACTGCAGATGGGCGACTGTGAGCTGTTTTTTCTTCATTGGAAAGACCTCACATTCCGGGAGATCTCCGGCGCGGCCGGGGTGGCTGGGGCGCGCAGCGCGCCCCAGCCGTGGGATAAAAGGGGCACTGTGGGCGTCAGCCCATCAGTTCCTCCAGAGCGGCCTGGGCATCGGCCAGACCGGTGTCGATGTCCTTCACACCGTTGATGATGTTGTCCATCTCGGTGCCCAGAGTGGTGAAGAACTCGGTCCACTCAGCGATGACGGGACGGTACATGCCGCTCTCCAGAGCCGCGCAGACCACCTCATACTGGGGATACTCGGCCAGGACATCCTCGTCCTGCAGGCTGCTGTAACGGCAGGGCACGCCGCCGGAGGGAACGGTGGACTTCTGCACGTCGGGGTCCATCAGATACTCCACCAGCTGGGCGGCCAGCTCGGGGTGAGGCGCGTTGGCAGGCACGCCGATGGTCCAGATGCCGTAGACGTTGGAGTTGTACTTCTCCGCGTCGGCGGTGGCGGCGCCGCTCAGGGCGATGTAGTCGGCGGGGGAGTCAGCGGTGGGGGTGTACCAGCCGGGCCAGCCGATGCCCATGGTGCCCGCGCCGGTGTCCACGGAGGCGATCAGGTCATCCTTCACCTCGGCGTCGCCGGTGGCGATCAGATCCAGATAGAACTGCATAGCGGCCTTGAACTCGTCGGTGTCCACGGTGGGCTTGTTGTCCTCGTCGACGACCCACCCGCCATAGCTGAGCAGGATGGGCAGGAAGTCCACGACCAGGTTGTTCTGGGTGTCGCCGCGGTAGATGAAGCCCTTCTTGCCGTCGGCCTGGGCCTTCTGGCAGATGGCCAGGATGTCCTCCAGGCTCTGGATGTCCTCGGGTTTGTAGCCGGCGGCCTCCACGTTGGCCTTGTTGTACATCAGCACGGTCACGTTGCCATAGTAGGGGGCCAGATACAGCTGGTCGTCCACATAGCAGATGGTGGTGGTGGCGGGGATGATGTCGTCGTCCAGCTCATAGCCCAGCTCGGTCAGATTGGCCAGAACGCCGTTTTCGGTGTACTCGGCCATCCAGGAGCCGTCCACCATGCACAGATCATAGGTGCCCACGGGGTTGATGGCGTCCAGGGCGATGCCGGTGCGCAGGTCGTCCTCGGAAAGGCGCTGGACCTCGCAGGTGACGTTGTGCTCCTCCTCGAAGGCGGGCAGGCACTCCTCGATGACGTCGGCGTAGGTGCCGTCGCGCAGGATGAGGGTCATCTTGACGGGATCCTCGTCCGCGAAGGCGGCGGTGCCGAGGCTCAGGACCATCAGCATCGCCAGGGTCAGGGCAAGCAGCTTTTTCATGTGTGTTCCTCCTAATGTAGATTTTGTTTCATTGTTACTCTTTGACAGCGCCGCTTGAAAGTCCGGAGATCAAGTAGTTCTGCGCAAAGATCACAAACAGGGTGATGGGCACCACGGAGATGATGCCGCCGGCGGCCACCAGGCCGAAGTTGGTCAGGTTGTCCTCGTTGTTCAAAAGGCTCAGGGCCAGGGGCACGGTGTAGTTGGAGGGGCTGCGGGTGAAGATGACGGTGTAGGTGTACTCGTTCCAGGCGTACATGAACGAGAGCATGGCCACAGCCGCGATGCCCGGCGCCACCAGGGGCAGCACGATGCGCACGAACAGCTGCCACTCCGTGGCCCCGTCCACCTTGGCGCTCTCCTCCACCTCTTCCGGCAAGTCCTGGAAGAAGCTTATCAGGAACCAGATGATCAGCGGCACGTTGATGAGCACGCAGGCCAGCATCACCGGCAGCTTGGTCTGCAGGATGCCCACCTTGTTGAACATGATGTACAGGGGGATGGTGAAGGCCACCGGCGGCAGCACGCGCACCAGCAGCACCCAGTAGGTGACCGGCTTCTTCAGCCCGAAGCGGAACCGCCGCCGGGCCAGGATGTAGGCCGCGCAGATGCCCACCGCCAGGGAGATGACCAGCGAGCCGAAGGTGGTCTGCAGGCTGTTTACGATGGCCTGGCCGAAGCCCTCCTGGGTGAACAGCTGGGCGAAGTGCTCTCCCGTCAGGGAGCGGGGGATGATGGAGATGTGCCCGCGCATCTCGTCGGTGGGCCGGATGCCCATGGCCAGCAGCCAGTAGATGGGGAACAGGGCCACCAGCAGCGCCAGCGCGCACAGCAGCACCTTCACCACGGTCATCGCTCTGCGTTTCGATCTCATGTGGGTACCTCCTTTTGCCGGCTGGGTCCATCATACCGGACTGCCCGGTCCCCTGCCAGCGGCATATGGTCAAGTCTGGGTAAAGTCTGTGTAAAGCGGCTCACGTGCTCCGCCGCACCCGCAGCAGCGTGGGGACCACGGTCAGCGGGGGTATCTCGCTCTCCCCGTCCAGCAGGGCCGTCAGCCTGGCCACGGCCAGCTCCCCCATCTGGCGGCAGTCGATGTGCACGCTGGTCAGCTCCGGCTCCAGCATGGGGCAGACGGCGCTGTCGTCATAGCCGGTCACCGCCAGGTCCTCCGGCAGGCGCATGCCCAGCCGGCGGGCGGCCTTGATGACCCCGGCGGCCACCACGTCGTTTCCGCCCACGATGGCCGTGGGACGATCCCTTCCCTGCAAAAGCTCGGACGCCGCCTCGGTGGCGCTGTCCACGTCCGCGTCGCACATGCGCACGTCCGCCGGGCCCACGGGCAGGCCCCGCTGCGCCATGGCGGCCAAAAACGCGCCGTAGCGCTCCCGGACCACATAGGGGTTGACGCGGCCCACCAGCATGGCGATGTGCCGGTGGCCCCGGTCCGCCAGATGGTCCACCACCTGGCCCACGCCGCCGGCCTCGTCGGCCACCACGCAGGGCACTCCCGCGATGTTGTTGTTCACCAGCACCACCTGCACGTTTTGGCTCTGGAAGCCGGAGATCATCTCCGGCTGGGCGTTGCCGCCCAGGATGACGCCCTCGATCTGCTTGCTCTGGCCGGCGCTGACGGTCAGCCGCCAGTCCTCCTCGGTGGACACCAGCAGCTGGTAGTCGGAGCGGTTGGCGGTGCGCATGATGCCATCGCAGATGCCGGCGTAAAACTCGTCCAGGATGGTGGCGCCCTTTTTGCAGATAAGGTATGCGATCTTGTCGGTGCGCTGCCGGGCCATGGCCCGGGCGATGGCGTTGGGGTGGTAGTGCAGGGCCTCCGCCGCCTCGTATACCCGGCGCAGGGTCTCGGCGCGGACCCGGCCCGGCTCGGAGAAGGCCCGGGAGACGGTGGCGGTGGACACGCCGGACAACCGGGACACGTCATATATGGTGGCGTTCACGCGAGACCCTCCCTTCTGGAAATGTAAGCCCTTACATTATCGGGTCCTAACATAGGGAACGATCCGAAGACCCTCCCATTCATGAACTGAATGTACCACTGTTTTGATAAAAATGCAAGGACAATTTGCAAATTTTATTAAAAATTTTCCGCAAACGTTTTCTAAAACTGGGCAAAATGACAAGATATGTAATCGCTTACATCCGCCGGCCAGCGCTCTTCCCGCCCCTTTTGACAGCGGCGGTCCGGCGTGGTATACTGTATCATACTGCTGCTCTGGAAGGGAGACCCCTCTATGAAAAAGATCCTGGTGCCGCTGGCGGCGCTGGCCCTGTGCCTGTGCCTGGCCGGCTGCGGCCATTTCGTGAGCATCATGCCCGGCACGGAGGCCGACGGGAGCCTTGCCCCGGTGGACGGCCCTCCGGAGGCTGCGGACGCCTTCCATGAGCGGGCGCTGATGGAGTTTCTGGGCTGGACGGAGTTTGCGTCCAGCTATTACAAGGATACGCCCGTGGCGCTGAGCATCTACACGCCGGAGCGGGGCTACAACTCCCCCGTCTTCGACCGCGCCTCCATCATCGCCGCCTGCGATGCGCTGCGCTCCATGCGGGTCACCGGCAAGCAGCCGGCGGGCCAGGGCGGCGGCGCGCAGACCGTCTACACGTTCACGCTGGCCGACGGGAGCAAGCTGTCCGTGACCTTTGCCGGCGGCGACCTTTCCATGACCGACGGCGATTACACCGTCTCCGGCGGCGAGGGGCTCGGCCAGATCTCCTTCCCCGGCTACCATGAGGGCTGGGATATTTTCGACCTGTATTACGACGACGCCATCCGCGCCTTTGCCGACGGCTTCGACCAGGGCCAGATGCTGTCCGTGGGCAGGCGCTTCAACGGCGGCGCGACCCTGTCCAGCCGGGACCCGGCGGTCATCGGCCAGGTGTTCTCCCTGCTGGCCAACGCCCGCGTGGCCAGGGTGGAGGAGAACCCCGACCAGAACATCGACCTGACCCAGACCACCGACTACGTGTTCACTCTGGCCGACAACTCCTACTACACCTTCTCTTTCACCGGTCCCTGCCTGACCGTGACGGTCAACGACGACTACGGCCCGGTATACTACTGGCTGGACGGCGCGGACGAGCTGTCCTCCGTCTCCATCCTGCCGGAGAGCACGGTGCCCCAGTTCGCCGGCGGCCCCATCACCGGCCTGCGGGAGGACATCGGCCAGGCGTATGCCGCCGTTTACGGGCAGCTGCCCGGCATCAGCGTGGAGGGCGTGTTCGTGGATTACAACATCCAGGGCCAGCACGGATACCTGACGCTGGACGGCGGCACGGCGGCGTCCTTCGTCCAGCAGGTCACGGCCATCACCGCCGACGCGGCCACCACCGTGCCCCCGGAGGGCTCGGACGTCATCACCGTGTTCGTCACCCTGTCCGACCAGTCCGGGCCCATCATCGTCTTCAACGGCGATACGGTGCAGCAGATGGTGGGCATCAACCACCAGTGCGATTACACCGCCATGGCGAATCTGCGCGCGTCCATCCAGCAGCTGGCCCAGGACGAGCGCAACATCACCGAGATGGTCTCCGGCGGGACGAACTGAATCCGCAGAAAGACAGCAAAAGGCGCGGCCGTGCGGCCGCGCCTTTTGCTTATACACGTTATTTGAAAAATGCCTCTATCTCCGCCCTGGAGGCGGCGCTGCGGCCGGAGACCATCCGCTCCTGGCCGCCGCCCCGGGCGCGGAGCGCCGGGCCGTGCTCCTTGATGAACGCGCGCATGTCCAGCGCGCGGCTGGCCATGACGAACCGCCAGGCCCCGTCGGCGCCGGAGAACACCGCGCATGCCCCGCCGCACTTTTCCATGCCGGCATTGGCCAGCGCGCGCAGGGCGTCCTCGTCCCCGTCGAAGAACACCAGCAGATGCCCCTCCGTTTCCGGCAGGGACTCCGCCTTGGCCAGGGCCATCTGCCGGCGCAGCGCCGCCAGGTCCCTCTTCAGTCCGTCCCGCTGCTCTATGAGCCGCTCCACCCCGGCGGCGATGTCCGGCTGGGGCACGTTGAGCAGCCCCGATATGGCCGCTGCGGCCGTGTACCGGGCCCGGTAGTCCGCCAGGGCGTCGGAGCCGGCCTTCATCCACAGCCGGGTGCCGCCCCGGTGGCGCATGAAGTCCAGTATCTTCACCGCGCCGATCTGCCCCGTGCCGGACACGTGGGGCGCGCAGCAGGCGCAGGCGTCCACCCCCTCGATGGTCACGATGCGCACGTCCCGGGTCAGCGCCAGCTTGCTGCGGTACTCCATCCCCGCCAGCTCGAAGGACAGGGGGAACCGGGCGCGGACCGGCAGGTCCTGCCACACGGCCCGGTTGGCCTCGTCCTCTATCCGGTCCAGCTGCTGCCGTGTCAGCTCCCCGCCGAAGTCCACCGTGCAGCAGTCCGCGCCCAGGTGGAAGCCGGTGTTCTCAAAGCCGAAGGCGGTGTGCACCAGGCCGGAGACGATGTGCTCGGCGGTGTGGGTCTGCATCTTGCGGAACCGCTCCGCCCAGTCCAGCACCCCCTCCACCGTATCGCCCGCTGGCAGGGGCCCGTCGGTGCGGTGGAGGATGTGTCCGTCCTTTTCCCGCACGTCGGTCACCCGTACCGGGCCCAGGGCGCCCGTGTCCGCCGACTGGCCGCCCTCCTCGGGGAAGAAGGCCGTGGCGTTCAGCTCCACGTCCCAGCCCTCTCCGGCCTTTTCGCACCGCAGCACCCGGGCCTCGAAGCGCCGGGTATACGCGTCCTCGTAATAGAGCTTTCTCGTGTCCATCGGTTGACCTCCCTGGGAAAAAAGTGTATACTGCGGCTATGGATATTTTCACCGTACTGCTCATATATCTGGAAGCCGTGAATCTGCTGACGCTGGCTGTATTCGGCCTGGACAAACACCGGGCGCGGGTGCACCGGGAGCGCATCCCGGAGGCGGCTCTGCTGGGTCTGGCCGCCCTGGGCGGCGGCATCGGGGCCCTGGCTGGGATGCTGCTGTTCCGCCACAAGATACGCAAGCGCAAATTCACGGTGGGCGTGCCGGTGATCCTGGCGCTGGAGCTGGCCATAGCGCTGAGCATCGTTTTCGTGCTGGCCGGCGACCCATTCCTGTTGTAAGGCATACTCTTATTGTAGAAAATTATTGGAGGAACGTCAAGCATGGATCAGTATCTGGACATAAAGCCCGAGGTGGCCGAGGCTCTGGCCGCCGGCAAGCCCGTGGTGGCCCTGGAGAGCACCATCATCTCCCACGGCATGCCCTGGCCTCAGAACGCCGAGACCGCCTTCGCCGTGGAGAAGGTCATCCGGGAGCACGGGGCCGTGCCCGCCACCATCGCCGTCATCGGCGGACGGCTGAAGGCCGGTCTGGAGAAGGAAGAGATAGAATACCTGGCAAAGAAGGGCCAGGCCGTCACCAAGGCCAGCCGCCGGGACCTGCCGGTGCTGTGCGCCCGGCATGAGGACGGGGCCACCACCGTGGCCGCCACCATGATCGTGGCCGCCCTGGCCGGCATACAGGTGTTCGCCACCGGCGGCATCGGCGGCGTGCACCGGGGCGCGGAGGTCACCATGGACATCTCCGCCGACCTGGAAGAGCTGGCCCGCACCCCCGTGCTGGTGGTGTGCGCCGGGGCCAAATCCATCCTGGACCTGGGCTTGACCCTGGAGTACCTGGAGACCAAGGGCGTGCCCGTATGCGGCTACCAGACCGACGAGCTGCCCGCCTTCTACACCCGCGTCAGCGGCTTTGGCGTGGATTTCCGGGCCGACACCCCGGCCGAGCTGGCTGCGGCCTTCGCCGCCCAGCGGGCCCTGGGCTACCCCGGCGGCATGCTGTGCACCAACCCCATCCCGGAGCAGTGGTCCATGGACCCGGCGGTCATCAACGCCGCCATCGACCAGGCTGTGGCCGAGAGCGTGGCCCAGGGCATCAAGGGCAAGCGCGTGACCCCCTTCCTGCTGGCCCGGGTCAAGGAGATCACCGGCGGGGACAGCCTGGAGTCCAACATCCAGCTGGTGCTCAACAACGCCGCCCTGGCCGCCGACACCGCCGGTGAGCTGTGCAAGCGCTGAAAAAATACCAAAAAATACCTGCAAAAAAGGTATTGACAAACGGGAAAGCCCGCGCTATAATGCAGACAATTTAATACGATAAACCGTTGATGAAGAGTGAGTAGCCCTTCCAGTGCTTGTCACAGAGAGCGGCGCACAGCTGAGAGCGCGGCACAGGCGGGAAGCGGCGAATGGACTTCGGAGGGCGATCGGAAGGCAGTTTATCTGCCCTATGTGAGACGGAGAGAGGCGCTTCGTGAAAAACGCCGCCGCGTGATGGCGCGGAGCAAAGCGGACGCGTGAGCGTCAAGCCGGGTGGCACCGCAGGAGTTTATAACATCCTGTCCCAGCAGAAATGCAGGGACAGGATCTTTATTTTCCAAGGGGAGGTACATGAAGATGTTCATATTGTCCAAACGATGGCGGGCGTGAAGGACACCCACGAAACATGAACATAAATCAAACCAAAAAACTAAAATGAGAAAGCATGAAAAGGAGAATATAACGATGAAAAAGCTTATCTGCACTGTGATGGCCCTTATGATGGTCCTGTCCCTGGCCTCCGCCGCCTTCGCTGACGGCGAGACCTATAAGATCGGCATCTGCAACTACGTGGACGACGCGTCCCTGAACCAGATCGTGGAGAACATCCAGGCGCAGCTGGACGCCATAGGCGAGGAGAGGGGCGTCACCTTCGACGTCAGCTACGATAACTGCAACGCCGACACCACCGTGATGGACCAGATCATCTCCAACTTCATCGCCGACGAGGTGGACCTGATGGTGGGCGTGGCCACCCCCGTGGCCATGCAGATGCAGGCGGCCACCGAGGAGAACCAGATCCCCGTGATCTTCTCCGCCGTGTCCGACCCCGAGTCCGCCGGCCTGGTGGAGAGCAATGAAGCCCCCGGCGCCAACATCACCGGCACCTCCGACTTTTTGGACACCACCGCCGTCATGAACCTGATCTTTGCCGAGGATCCCGACGCGGACAAGATCGGCCTGCTGTATGACATCGGCCAGGACTCCTCCGCCACCCCCATCGCCGCCGCGAAGGAATTCCTGGATGAGAAGAACGTGGAGTACAAGGAGTACAACGGCACCTCCATCCCCGAGGTCCAGCAGGCGGTCACCCAGCTGATCGACGACGGCGTGGACGCGGTGTTCACCCCCTCCGACAACACCATCATGACCGCTGAGCTGAGCATCTATGAGGACCTGGCCGAGGCCGGCATCCCCCACTACACCGGCGCTGACTCCTTCGCCCTGAACGGCGCGTTCATGGGCTACGGCGTGGACTACGCCAACCTGGGCGTGGAGACCGCCAACATGATCGCTCAGGTGCTGCTGGACGGCGAGGACCCCGCCGAGCTGCCTGTGATGACCTTCGATAACGGCACCGCCACCATCAACACCGACGTGTGCGAGCAGATCACCGGCAAGACCTTCGAGGAGCTGGAGGAGCTGTTCGCCCCCCTGTGCACCGCCGTCAAGCCCATCGAGACCGCCGAGGAATTCGCTGACGCGGCAGAGTAAACAAAGAACCGAAAAACGATGCGGGGACAGGGGCGTTCGCCCCTGCCCCCTATATCCTGCTTAAAAGGAGCTATCCCATGTCACTATCCGCCATATGGAGCCTGGCACAGACGGCGCTGGAGCTGGGCCTGACCTGCTCGCTGACCGTGCTGGCCCTGTTTCTGAGCTACTCCATGCTCAACGTGTGCGACCTCAGTACCGACGGCTGCTTCACGCTGGGGGCCGCAGTGGGCGCTGTGGTCGCCATCGCCGGCCACCCCTATCTGTCCATCCCCGCCGCCATGGGCGCGGGGGTGCTCAGCGGCTTCGTCACCGCCGTGCTGCAGACCCGCATGGGCATCGAGAGCCTGCTGGCGGGCATCATCGTCAACACGGGCCTTTACTCCATCAACATCGCGGTGATGGGAAAGTCGTCCCTGCTGAACATGAACAAGACGGTGACCATTTTTACCCGGATGAAGGACCTTCTGGCCGATACGCCCCTGGCCGGCCAGCATGAGCTGGTCATCTCGCTGGCGGCGGTGGCGCTGGTGATCCTGTTTCTGGCGCTGTTCCTGCGCACCCGGCTGGGCCTGGCCATAAGGGCCACCGGCGACAATCCGGACATGGTACGCTCCTCCTCCATCAACCCCGTGTTCACCACCACGGTGGGCCTGTGCATCTCCAATGCCTTCACGGGCCTGTCCGGGTGCCTGCTGGCCCAGAGCCAGAAGTCGGTGAACATCGACATCGGCTCCGGCATGGTCACCATCGCCCTGGCAAGCCTTCTCATCGGCCAGACCTTCATGGGCCGGGGCTCCGTCGCGAAAAGGGCGGTGGGCGTGGTGATCGGCTCGGTCATCTTCCGGCTGGTGTACACCATCGCGCTGCGGTTCAATATGCCCGCGTTCATGCTGAAGCTGGTCAGCTCCGTGATCGTGATAATCGCCATCGCGGGACCCTACTTCAAGAGCCAGGTGCCCATGCTCCGCCGCCGGCTGGCCGGGTCCGGGAAGGAGGACGGCTGACATGCTCACCCTCTCCCACATCTCCAAGACCTTCAACCCCGGCACGGTCAACGAAAAGACCGCCCTGACGGACGTGAGCCTGCACCTGGAAAAGGGCGACTTCGTCACCATCATCGGCGCCAACGGCGCGGGCAAGAGCACCCTGTTCAACGCCATCGCCGGCAGCTTCCTGCCCGATACCGGCTCCATCGTCCTGGACGGCCAGGACGTGACCTTCCAGCCGGAGTTCAAGCGGGCCAAGTCCATCGGCCGGCTGTTCCAGGACCCCATGCGGGGCAGCGCGCCGGCCATGACCATCGAGGAGAATCTGGCCCTGGCGGCGGGGGGCGGCGGCTGGCTCAGCCACGTCTCCAAGGCGGAGAAGGCCGCCTTCCGGGATAAGCTGGCCCTGCTGGGCATGGGCCTGGAGGACCGGATGCGCCAGCCGGTGGGGCTGCTCTCCGGCGGCCAGCGCCAGGCCCTGACCCTGCTCATGGCCACCATGGTGCCCCCCAAGCTGCTGCTGCTGGACGAACACACCGCCGCCCTGGACCCCGGTACGGCGGAAAAGGTTCTCGCTCTCACCGAGAGCATCGTCCGGGAGGGGAAGCTGACCTGCCTGATGATCACCCACAACATGTCCTCGGCTCTGGAGCTGGGCAACCGGACCCTGATGATGGACTCCGGCCGCATCCTGCTGGACCTGAAGGGTGATGAGCGGACGGGTCTGGGCGTGAACGATCTGCTGCGCATGTTCAAGGAAAATGTGGGCAAGGCCCTGGATAACGACCGGATGCTGCTCTCCTGAGCGCGTACGAAACGGACCCGCTTGCTGTGGGTCCGTTTTTTCATGTGCAAATGGGGCCGTTTTGTGCGGAAAAACTTTACAACGGCCGACTTTTGTTCTAAAATCACATTGGATATTTTAAGGTATCTTCTCTTTGCCGCGCGGCCCGAGGGCTTGCTGAAGGGAGTCTTTCAGAATGGGAAAAAAGCTCGGGAAAATACTGGTCCCGCTGCTGCTGGCGGGGCTGCTGCTGTGCGCCGTGCCCATGGGCGCGTATGCCGCCAACGGCGGCGGCAGCGGCGTGTCTCTGACGGAAGAGGAGGCCGCCTACGTGCAGGCCAGCGGCCCGGTGCGGGTGGGCTTCGTGCAGGACCGCATCCCCGTCACTTTCATGGACGAGAACGGCCAGTTCGCCGGCATCTCCCGCTACATCCTGGACCGGGTGGCCCAGCTGAGCGGGCTGGAGTTTGAATACGTGGCCCTGCCCACCGGCGACGTCACCTACGAGTATCTGCAGCAGGAGAAGCTGGCCCTGGTCACCAGCGTGGAGTACAACGAGGCCAACAAGAACGCCAACGGCATCCTCATCAGCGAGCCCTATCTGTCCAGCCGGAAGGTGATCGTGGCCCGAGGCGACACGGATTTCAGCCAGGGCGGCCAGTTCAGGGCGGCCCTGTCCACCGGCTCCCAGACCATACGCAAGGTGCTGGGAGACATGTTCCCCAGCTTCGTGCTGGTGGACTACGATTCCACCGAGGACTGCTTCGGCGCGATCCGCTCCGGCGAGGCGGACGTGACCATCCAGAACCAGTATGTGGCGGAATACTGGATGTCCAAGCCGGCCTACGACGAGCTGCAGGTCATCCCCATGATGGGCCTGGACGACCAGATGTGCTTCTCGGCGGTGGTGGCCTTCGGCGGCGGAGAGGGCATCGACCCGGCGGATGGGCAGATGCTCATCGACATCCTGGACAAGGCCATCGCCGCCATGGGCGAGGACGCGGTCAGCGCCTGCATCATCCGGGGCGTGATGGACAACCAATACCGCTTCACCGTGGGCGATTTTCTCACCCGGTACCGGCACATGGTGGCCGTGCTGGCGGCGGCGGGTCTGGTGATCGTGGCCCTGGCGGTGCTGCTGGTGCGCCAGCGTGTCCGCTCCATGGAGGACCGGGCCGACGCCAAGGTGCGGGGACAGTTTTTGTCCACCATGAGCCACGAGATACGCACGCCCCTCAACGGCCTGATCGGCCTGAACTACCTGATGCGGCAGAAGCTGGACGACCCGGAGCGGCTGGACGGCTATCTGCGCCAGTCCGACTCCACCGCCCGGTATTTGCTCAGCTTGGTAAGCGACATCCTGGACATGTCCCGGCTGCAGGATCGCCGGATGGAGCTGGACGCGCGCCCGGTGGACCTGGAGCACCTGGCGGACACGGTGGAGGCCATCGTACGCGGCGCCATGGAGGAGAAGGGCCTGACCCTGCGCGCCAACATCTGCCTGGCCCAGCCCTGCGTGCTGGGCGACGATGTACGCATCCAGCAGGTGCTTTTGAATCTGCTTGACAACGCCCGGAAATTCACCCCGCCCGGCGGCCAGGTGACCTTCAGCATGCACCAGACCGTCCAGGCGGACGGGACCGTGCGCACCGCCGCAGAGGTGACCGACACCGGCCGGGGCATGAGCGAGCAGTTCCAGAAGCATATCTTCGAGTCCTTCGCCCGGGAGCTGGACACCGTGTCCAAGGGCAACGAGGGCACTGGCCTGGGCCTGCCCATCAGCCGCCAGCTGGCGCGGATGATGGGCGGAGACCTGACCTTCACCAGCGAGAAGGACAAGGGCAGCACGTTCCTGTTCACCTTCTCCGGCCCGAGCGCGGATATGCCCGCCGCCGGGCGGGAGAGCGGCGCGCCCCGCCGGGACGAGAAGCCCCGGGTGCTGGTGGCCGAGGACAACGAGCTCAACGGCGAGATCATGCTGGAGCTGCTGGAGGGGGCCGGTTACCGGGCCGAGCTGGCGGAGAACGGCCGGGCAGCCCTGGATATGTTCCGTGCCTCCGCGCCGGAGACCTACGGGGTGATACTCATGGACCTGCTCATGCCGGAGATGGACGGCTTTGAGGCCGCCTCGGCCATCCGGGCCCTGGACCGGCCGGACGCCAAAACGGTGAAGATCGTCGCCTGCACCGCCAACTCCTACGAGACCGACCGCGCCAAGGCATTGGACAGCGGTATGGACGATTTCATCGCTAAGCCCGTGGACGTGGACGAGCTGCTGGAAAAGCTGGCCGTCGTGTGACGGGCCGACGCACGGGACGCTCTGCCCGGCCAAAACAGGCCCCTGTTCTGTTTTGGCCGGGCAGGCCTTTTCAGTTGCATCGGGGCCGCCGGCATGTTACAATATAAAAATGCAGATATTTCAGACGACGCGTGCGGGCGGGACCGCCGGAGGGAACGGATGGATAACACCGAAAAGAGATCACGAAGCGACATCATCACAGGCGCCATAGTCCTCGGCGCGCTGCTGGCGTTCATCCTGCTGTCCTTCTTCACCTTCGTGCGGGACAACGACCAGCGCATCCTGGAGCAGAACGACAGCATCATCCAGACCGCCACCGAGCAGAAGGAGGCGCGCATCGAAGAACTGCTGAACATGTCCCAGCGCAGCGTTGAGCAGATGGCCCATCTGTACGGCGCGACGCTGGCCCGGCCGGAGATAGACACGGATGTGCTGCGGGACATGGTCAGCCGCTCCATGTTCGACTATGTGGAGTTCATCTCCGCTGACGGCACCGACCTGACGGCGGACGGCCAGACGGCGGACCTGTCTGACCGGGAATATTTTCTGGACGGCATGGCCGGCAACGCCGGGCGGTGCGTGGTCCACAACAGCCGCATCACCAACGAGACGCTGCTCATTTTCTACGCGCCGTTTTACTATAACAACGAGATCATCGGCGTGCTCAGCTGCATCCTGCGGGGGCAGACAGTGGAGGAGGTGCTGGTCTCCGACTACTTCGGCGTGCAGGGCAACACCTATCTGCTGGAGCGGGACGGCACCATCATCCTCGCCTCGCAGGCCGACCTGGCCGGGCAGAACCTGCTGGAGCGCATCGAGCGGGACGACCGCCTGACGCCCCAGGATCTTCTGCGGCTGCGGGACACCCTGGACGCCACCAACGACGTGGATTTCACCAGCTTCTCCTACAAGGGCTCCAAGGGCGCCGGCAGCGCCTACGCCATCGCCCTGGACGGCGGGGACTGGGTGCTGGTGCAGACCTTCCCCTCCTCCCTGACCAGCAGTATGACCCGCCAGGCCAACTCCGCCGGCATCCGGCTGGAGATAGAGCTGGCGCTGGCGTTCCTGGTCTACGTGGGCTATCTGCTGGTGAGAAACTGGCGGCAGCGGCGTCGGCTGGTGGACGAAAAGCAGCAGATGAGCCGCATCGTCCAAGCGGTGCCGGCGCTGTTCACCCGCTTCGCGCTGGTGGATTTTGAGACGGATACCTACCGCTATCTGGACAAGGGCATCGGCGGCGTGCCGGTGCAGGGCGCGTATACGGACCTGATCGCCCGCCTGGACGGCATGTATATCGACATGGCCGACACCGGCGAGCAGATGAGCCAGGTCATCGGCCGGGAGTATGTGCAGAGGCACCTGACCGAGGACGTGCCCTATCTGCAGTTCGCCTATCAGATCGACCGGGGCGGCCACCGCTGGGAGAACATCTACATCCTCTGCCTGGAGCGGAAGGCGGGCCTGCCGGTGGACGTGCTGTTCGCCATCCAGGACGTGACCGCCCTGCGGGAGCGGGATATGGAGATACGCCTGGCGCTGAAAAACGCCTCCGAGGCGGCGGAGGCCGCCAACCGGGCCAAGAGCGAATTTTTGGCCCGTATGAGCCACGACATCCGCACCCCTATGAACGCCATCATGGGCATGACGGCGGTGGCCGCCATGCATCTGGACGACCCGGAGCGGCTGACCGACTGCCTGAGCAAGATCACCATCTCCAGCCGCCACCTGCTGGCGCTGATAAACGACGTGCTGGACATGTCCAAGATCGAGAGCGGCAAGGTGACCCTGTCGGAGGAGCCCTTCTCCATGGCGGACATGGTGGAGAGCGTGGTGACCATCATCCGCGCCCAGGTGGACGCCAAGCGCCAGCAGCTGCGGGTGCACATCGACCACATCGAGCACGAGGACGTGTTGGGCGACATCCTGCGCCTGCAGCAGATATTCGTCAATATCCTGGGCAACGCGGTGAAGTTCACCCCCGAGGGCGGCACCATCACCTTCTCCATCCGGGAGAGCGTCTCCCGCATCCACGGCATGGCCTGCTATGAGTTCGTCTGCCAGGACACGGGCATCGGCATGGACGAGGCGTTCATCAAGACCATCTTCGACCCCTTCAGCCGTTCCAAGCAGTCCGGCAACATCGAAGGCACCGGCCTGGGCATGAGCATCACCCGCAACCTGGTGCGGATGATGGACGGGGACATCCGGGTCCAGAGCCAGCCCGGCCAGGGCTCCACCTTCACCGTGCAGCTGCATCTGCGCCTGCAGGACCTGGCGGCGGAGGACGTGGGCCAGCTTGCCGATCTGCGGGTGCTGGTGGCGGACGACGACGAGACCTGCTGCGTGACCACCTGCGAGATCCTGCAGGGCATCGGCATGCGCCCGGAGTGGGTGACGGACGGCCGGCAGGCCGTGGACCGGACCCTGGCCGCCACCCAGGCGGGAGAGGACTTCTCCGCAGTGATACTGGACTGGAAGATGCCCGGCATGGACGGAGTGGAAACTGCCCGCCAGATACGCCGGCAGGTGGGGGACCACGTGCCCATCATCATCCTGTCGGCCTACGACTGGTCCGACATCGAGGCCGAGGCCCGGCAGGCGGGCATATCCGCCTTCATCGAAAAGCCCCTGTTCCGCTCCCGGCTGGTGTTCGCCCTCAAGTCGGTGCTGGCCGGCGAAGGCGGGCAGCCGGAGCTGGCCCCCTCCGCGCTGGAGGAGGGCAGCTTCGCGGGCAAGCGGGTGCTGCTGGTGGAGGACAACCAGCTCAACCGGGAGATCGCCCAGGAGCTGCTGAGCTTCATCGGCGTGGACGTGGACCAGGCCGAGGACGGCGCCCAGGCGGTGAAAAAGATCTCTGGGAGCCAGCCCGGCTATTACGACCTGGTCTTCATGGACATCCAGATGCCGGTGATGAACGGCTACGACGCGGCCCGTGCCATCCGGGCCCTGGACCGGCCCGACGCCGGCACGGTGCCCATCGTGGCCATGACCGCCAACGCCTTCGCGGACGACATCCTGCGGGCGAAGGAGGCGGGCATGAACGACCATGTGTCCAAGCCCGTGGAGGTGGAAAAGCTGATGGAGATGCTCAAAAAGTGGCTGAAGTGACCGCCGAAGAAGGGCGTCTGTCACAGAAAATAGCATTTTTGCCGGCGCACAGCGCCGGCGGCAGGAGAGGAAATGGACAAGGGAAAGATACTGATCGTTGACGACTCGGAGATGAACCGTTCCATCCTGGCGGACATGCTGGAGGACGAGTACGAGATACTGGAGGCGGAGGACGGCGTGGATGGCCTGGCCATGCTCCGCTCCCACGGCAGCGCCATCAGCCTGGTGCTGCTGGACATCGTCATGCCCCGGCTGGACGGCTTCGGGGTGCTGGCGGCCATGAACCAGAGCGGCCTGATCGCGGAAGTGCCGGTGATCATGATCTCCGCCGAGAGCGGATCGGCCCAGGTGGCCAAGGCGTACGATCTGGGGGTGAGCGACTTCATCGCCCGGCCCTTCGACGCGCTGATCGTCCGCCGGCGGGTGGTGAACACCCTGCTGCTGTACGCCAAGCAGAAGCGGCTGACGGCCATGGTGGAGGAGCAGATACGGGAGACGGAGCGCCAGAGCAGCCTGATGATAGAGATACTCAGCCACATCGTGGAGTTCCGCAACGGCGAGAGCGGCCAGCACATCCTGCACGTGCGCACGCTGACGGACTTCCTGCTGCGGGCGCTGATGCGCAAGACCGACCGCTACGGCCTGACCAGCCAGGAGATCTCCTGTATCAGCGTGGGATCGGCCCTGCACGACATCGGCAAAATCGTCATCGACGAGCACATCCTCAACAAGCCCGGCCGGCTGACCGTGGACGAGTGCACCGTGATGAAGACCCACTCCATCAAGGGAGCCATGATGCTGGACGCGCTGGAGGGGCATAAGGACGACCCGTTGATACGCACGGCCTACGAGATATGCCGCTGGCACCACGAGCGGTACGACGGCCAGGGCTATCCCGACGGCCTGGTGGGGGACGACATCCCCATCTCCGCCCAGGTGGTGGCGCTGGCGGACGTGTACGACGCGCTGACCAGCCCCCGGGTATACAAGCCCCCCTTCTCCCATGAGAAGGCGGTGGAGATGATCACCGGCGGCCAGTGCGGCGTGTTCAACCCGCTGCTGCTGGAGTGCCTGACGGAGAACGCCGAGAGCATCCGCGCCCTGCTGGCCGAGTCCGGCGAGCAGAGCGCCGCCCGGGAGAGCCGGAACATCGTGCAGGAGTCGGTCCGCCCCGCCAACAGCAGCGTCTCGGACCGCACGCTGCGGCTGCTGGACTACGAGCGGATGAAGTACAGCTTCTTCGCCGCCATGACCAGGGAGATACAGTTCGAGTACACCATCTCCCCGTCCGTCATCAGCATGACCCCCTGGGGCGCCCAGACCCTGGGCCTGGACGAGATCATCATGGACCCCGGCCGGGACCCCAAGCTGCAGGCCGTGCTGGGGGACGACGGCTGGGCCGAAATGCTGGAGAAGCTGCGCCAGACCACGGCGGAGGCTCCCAACATCAGCTACGACTGCCAGCTGACCTACGACGGCCAGTCCCGCTGGTACCAGATCATCCTGCGCTCCATCTGGTCCACGGACATGCCGCCCCGATTCGAGGGCGCGCTGGGCAAGGCCATCGACATCCACGACACCCATGAGAAGATGACTTACCTGGAGAAAAAGGCCGCCCGTGACGCCATGACGGGCCTTTACAACCGGGCTGCCGCCAAGGAGCGCATCGAGACCCGCATGGCCGACCGCCCCCAGAGCAATTACGCTATGGCCATCTTCGACCTGGACTTCTTCAAGTCCGCCAACGACCAGTACGGCCACCAGTTCGGCGACCAGGTGCTCAAGGTGGTGGCCGACCGGCTGCACCGGAGCGTGCGCGGTTCCGACATCGCCTGCCGGGCAGGCGGGGATGAGTTTTTGCTCTTCCTGGAGTACAACACCGACATCGAGCGCACCGTGGACCGCATCTTCCACAGCCTGTGCGGCCCCTACGAGAACTACGACATCTCCGTGACCATGGGCGTGGCCCTGGCCCAGCTCACCGGCAAGAGCTACGAGGCGCTGTTCCAGGCCGCCGACGCGGCCCTGTACGCCGCCAAGCGGGCCGGCCGGGCGCAGTACCGGTTCTACGATGAATCTTTGAAGGATACCCTTTCCGCCATTTCTGACATCGACGACGAGCAAGGAGGAACAGACCAATGACTCTGCAGGAGTGCTACGCGGCCATGGAGGCCGACTACGACGACGTGCTGGGACGTCTGCGCAGCGAGAGGCTCATCCAGAAGTTCGTGCTGAAATTCCTGGACGACCCCAGCTACGAGCTGCTGTGCACCAGCATGGACGGCGGCGATCTGGATACCGCCTTCCGGGCCAGCCACACCATCAAGGGCGTGTGCCAGAACCTGGGCTTCACCAAGCTGGGCCACTCCAGCCACGAGCTGACCGAGGCCCTGCGGGGCCGTGACGCCGGGGCGGCGGCCGGTCTGCTGGACCAGGTGAAGGCCGATTACGCCCAGACGGCGGACGCCGTGCGTGCCTTCAAGCAGTCCCAGGGACTGTGACAGGACATAGAAGCAGCGCCGGGAGCGTTACGCTCCCGGCGCTGTTTGTCGTTATGCTCTTATCAGCTGGTGTACACGTCGCCGGTGGCCACCACGTCCATGATCTCCACATCGCTGTAGGTGCCGCCGAAGCGCCAGGAGACCGTCATGGTCCCGCTGGTGCCGGAGGGCACGTCGATGTAGGTGGAGAACAGGCTGTTGCTCTGCATGCCGCCCTCGGGGACATCCAGGCCCTTGCCCATCACGGAGGTGGAGTAACCGCCCAGGCTGATGGACACCGGGTGGCTGGACACGCCCAGGCTGTAGGAGTTGATGGTGCCGTTGATGTACACCCGGCAGGTGCCGTTGCCCTGGTCCCTGGCCTCCCAGTCGACGTTCAGGTTCAGGCCCACGCCGGTGTTGGAGGAGAAGCTGCCGCTGCCCATGGAGGTCCCGGGCGGGTCCGTGGGAGGAGGCGGCTCGGTGGGCGCGGGAGTGGGCGCGGGGGGATTTGTGGGCGCGGGAGCCTGGGTGGGAGAGGAGGAACCGCTGCTGTTGTTACTGTTGTTACTGCTGCTGTTGTTGCTGCTGCCGCTGTCGCTGCTGGTGCTGCCGCCGCCGCCCACCGGGGGACTGGTGAAGCCGGGCATAGTGGGCGCGGGAGTGGGTATCTGGGTCTGGATGCCCAGCGTGGCCGCCGGGGCCGCAGGATCGTCGGAGGGCTCCGGAGACGGCTGGGGAACGGCGGCCGTTTCGCCGTCGTCGGTAAGAGTGCGCAGCATCATGCCCTCCAGGCCGACGATGAGGATCATCACCAGCAGAAGGATGGCGAGCCGTTGAAGTCTCATATCGTTTTCCCTCCCATCATCCCGCAGGACGCCGCCGGCGTACTGCGTGCATTTGGGTATTATCCCAGCAGTTTATTGCATTATAATCCATTTTTCCCGCAAACGCAACAATTTTTACTGACCCAGCCGGGAGCGAAAATAGTCGCGCTCCATCGCGCGGCGCGTATAGACGTACTGCTCATATACCGCCTGGCGCATCTGCAGCACGTACCGGATGGTCTCCTGCTCGCCGGAAAAGCGCTCGTCGGCGGGGACGAAGCGCTCCTCGGCCGCGCTGTACCGGCCGGCGTCCGTCACCCAGTCGGCGTACGCGCTGCCGCCCAGCGCCACCGGCGCGCCGCTGCCCTCCGGCGCCAGCAGATCCCGGCCGGACAGGAACCGGGCGTCGTAGGGCGCGCCCAGCAGGTCCAGCAGCGTTGCCGTCACGTCCAGCTCCGAGCAGGGCCCGGCGGATACCCGCCCCGCCGGCGCGCCCTTCCACCAGAGCGTGAGACTGCCCCGCGTCGGCTCGCCGCCCTCCGCCAGCAGACACAGCAGCACGTCGTCCTCCAGCCCTGTGTCGGCCAGGGCCCGCCACAGCCTGCCCATGGTCTGCTCCGCGTCGGCCCCCGTGAGCACGAAAAAGGCCGCGAAGGGCCCCTGACCCAGCTGAGGGAGCGCCTGGACGAGCATGTCCCCGTCGGTGACCGGCCGCTCCCGGACCGCGAAGTCCAGCGCCTCCAGGGACGCGGCGCCGGTCTTGTCCCCCGGCCAGGCAAAACAGGCGTAGCCCATCCCGCCCAGACATGTGCCCACCGAACAGGGCAGATACGTGTGCTGCTGCCCGACCCAGGCCAGGGCGGTGCCGTCGCCCAGGTTGGTGGGCACGAGCCCCGTCAGCAGGGCGAACAGCCGCCCGTCCGCGCCCTGATACCAGTCGGGGGCGTACACGTCCTGAAAACATAGTCCCTCGCTTTCCAGCCTCCAGAGGGAGGGTGCGCTGGCCGGGTCCGCCTGCTCCGGCGTCCACTGCTCCGCCAGCAGCAGGATGAGGCTCTTTCCCGCCAGCAGGCCGGTATAGTCCCCCTTGGCGGTGGGCGTGCGGGAGAAATACCAGCTGTCCAGCTCCGACAGCAGGGTGCTGCCGGCGGTCTGGGGGACCTGGGGCCTGTCCAGGTCCAGCACGTTATACTCCTCCGGAGGCCAGTATGTATCCAGGACCGCCGTCTGTACCGCCGGCCGCTCCGCCGCCATCCTAGACCCGATCAGCGCCGCCAGCACCGCCAGCAGCACCGCCAATATCACCCGCCGCATCCGCGCCTTGCCTCCTTGACCGTGCTTCCTATAGAATGGCGCACCGGCCGGGTCGAAAGGGGTCAAAGGGGGGCGGCGGGGCAAAAAAATCCCGGCCCTGACGTGCGGTCAGGGCCGGAAAGAGTCATTCGGTCTTGTTGGTCACATAGCCCAGCTTGTCGGCGTAGGTCTCCAGCGAGAAGCCATCCGACTTGACGGTGATGAACTGCCAGCCGGTCGCCGTCTTTTGCAGCAGCAGCAGATCGTTGGCCGGGTCGGGCTCATTCTCGGCCCACCAGTCCTTGGCGAGCTTCACGCCGCCGGAGCTCCAGCTGTTATCCTCTTCGGACTTCACTGCGTCTATCCAGACGTACTCCAGCCCGGAGTCGGCCAGGGTCTCCTTCAGGGCCTGGAAGTCCTCCTGGCTCGTCACCGTGGCCAGGCCAGCCGCGCCGGCCGCCTCCTTGGCCTTTTCATAGGTCAGGGCCTCCGATTTGACCTCGTATGTCTTGGCGGGCACGGGGGATGGAGATGGCGAGGGCGAAGGCGTGGCCGTGGCGGAGGGCGAGGGCTTGGGGGTGGCCGTGGGCGCGGCGGGGGCCTTGTCCGTCAGGTACTGGCTGTAGACGTAGCCGGTGACGCCGTTGTAGTTCACCTGGGTCCAGCCGGTGGAGACGGTGCCGGTGCGGGTGAGGCTGTCCCCCTTGCGGGTGAGGGCCAGGATGGTATAGCCGGTGCCGGGACCGGAACGGACCCGTACATAGTCGCCGGTGAGGTATACCGTGCCGCCGGCGGACTGGACGGTATAGCTGGAGGAACCGCCGCCGCCGGAGGTGCCGTAACTGCCGCCGTAGCCGTAGCCGCCGCCATATCCGCCGCTGGAGCTGGCGCCTGTGCCGTAGCCGGCGGACGCGGTGCTCGTGCCGGCGCCTGTGCCTGTGTTCACGGCGGCGCCTGTACCCGCGCCGGTCCCGGCGCCGGTCTCTATCGCGGCCGCGCCGCCGACAGGCGTGGGCTGAGGCGATACGGATGGCCGGGGAGAGGCGGAGGGCCGGGGCGAGGCCGTAGGCCTGGCGGTGGGGGTGGGTTTTGCCGTGGCCGTGGGCAGGGCGGTCGCCGTGGGCTGCTCGGGCTCCGATGTCTCCACCGCCGCCGGGGCGAAGGGCTGGGACATCTCCGGCTTGCCGGGGCGCAGGAACCGATAGACGCTCCACCCGCCTCCCAGCACGGCGGCGGCCAGCAGGGCCGCCAGCACGGGCGCGGTCTTGGAACGGCGCTTGCGCTGGGCAGCCGGCACGGCGGAGGCCGCCTGCCGGGGATGGGACTGGGCCGGACGGCCCTTCTGCGGATGGGACTGGCGGGTCCCGGCGGGATGCTGGGGCGCGGCCTGCCCTGCCGGGGCGGCCGGTCCGGTGTGCGCGTCCTTCCGCGCCGCCTGGGGCGCGGACTTTTTGACGGCGGGCGTCTCCGCTTCAGGGGCGGGCGCGTCTGCCTGGGGCGCGGGCATATCCGTTTTAGGCGCGGACGTCTCCGTCCGGGGCGCGGGGGTCTCTATCTCATAGGCGGGTATATCCGCCTCGGGCACGGGGGTCACTATCTCATATGTGGGAGCCTCTGCCTCCGGTGCGGGGGCCTCCGCCTCTTGGGCAGGAGCATCCGCCTCTGGCTCAGGAGCTTCCGCCTCCGGCGCGGTGGTATCCGTCTCCGGCGCGGGCGTCTCTGCCTCCGGGGCTGCTGCTGCCGCCATCGTTGCGGCCGCCGCCGCGCCGGCCCCCTTGGCCGAGGGCAGAGCCTCGTCTGTGCGGCCCAGCGCGGCGAGCATCTCCGCCGCCGTGATGTACCGCTCCTCCGGGTCGTAGGCCAGGGCCTTTTCGATGACCTTTTTCAGCTCGGCGCTGACGCCCTCCGGCGCGGTCACCGGCTGGCCCTTCATCCGCCGGCGCAGAGCGTCGGCCCGGTCCTTGTTGGTCGGCTCCCCCTCGGTGGGCTGGAAGGGCAGATAGCCCCCATTGCACCCGGCGTAGAGCATCAGGCCCACCGCGAACACGTCCGCCGCAGCGGAGGTGCTCCCGTGCCAGAAAAACTCCGGCGCGGTGTATTCCACCGCGTCCGCCGGACGCTGGGCGGCGGGGGTGTGGTCGGGCTTGCCCAGCACGGCCTTGCCCTCCACGTCCAGGTCCACATTGCCCGGCCAGACGCCGCCGTGGAAGCTGTCCGGGTCGCCCTTCAGCTGGGCGCACAGCTCCCGCGCCAGCTTTACCGCCCCGTCCGGGCCTGCCTGACGCAGATAGCCCCCCAGCAGCGCTGTGGGGGTGAAGCCTGTTTCTGCCATATCGCGCACCGGTCCTTCTCCGAAAAGTTACAATTTGGTTACGATATGAAACAAATTTATCACAAAACTTTCCCGATGTCAATACTTTGATTTGGAAAAGCGCAAAAGCCCCGCCGGATGACCGGCGGGGCTTGTACATATGTTTTTTGCTCAGGGAGCGTCCGACAGCTTTTTCTCCATGTCCCGCAGGGCGCGGCGCAGGAAGAACACGCTGGCGGCCAGGCTCATCAGCTCGGCGATGGGGAAGCACCACCAGACGTTGTCCACGTTCCCGGTCAGGCTCAGAAGCCACGCTGCGGGGATGAGGGCCACCACCTGGCGCAGCACGGACACGAAGAAGGAGAACATGCTCTTGTCCAGGGCCTGGCAGGCGGAGCCAGCCACGATGCAGAACCCGGCCAGCAGGAAGCTGAGGCTGATGCGCCGCAGGGCGGGCACGCCGATGGCCAGCATGGTCTCCGACGGGGAGAAGATGCCCAGCAGCACCTGAGGGAACACCTGGAAGCAGAACACCCCCAGCAGCATGGCGCAGGTGGCGTATATCACGCCGTAGCGGATGGTGCGGTAGATGCGCTGCTTTTTCCGGGCGCCGTAGTTGTAGCCGATGACGGGGATGATGCCGTTGTTCAGGCCGAACACGGGCATGAAGAAGAAGCTCTGGATCTTGAAGTAGGCCCCGTACACCGCCACGGCGGTGGAGGTGAAGGCCCCCAGGATGATGTTCATCAGGTAGTTGGTCACCGAGCCGATGGCCACCATGAGGATGGACGGGAAGCCTATCCGGTAGATGTCCCGGACGATGGGCCAGGGCAGGCGGATGTCGGCCAGGCGGATGGGCAGCTCCCGGTTCTTCTTGAAGTGGAACGTATAGCCCACCGCCGTACCGGCGGCCTGGCCGATGACGGTGGCGATGGCCGCGCCGGCGGTGCCCATGGCGGGCAGGCCGCACCAGCCGTAGATGAAGAAGGGGTCCAGGATGATGTTGGTCACCGCGCCGACCATCTGGGTCCACATGGACAGCTTCGTCTGGCCGGTGGACTGCAGCAGCCGCTCCACGGTGATCTCCTGGTAGACGAACAGCGAGCAGATGGTGACGATGCGCAGATAGGAGTCGGTGTAGGCGCGGATGCTCTCCACCTGGGTCTGGGAGCGGATGAACCAGTCGGCGGCAAACAGCCCGAACAGGGCCATCAGCACCCAGCAGCAGAGCCCCAGGGCCACCGCCGTACCGGCCACCCGGCCGGCCTGCTTCTCGTCCCGGCTGCCCAGGGCCCGGGATACCAGCGTGCTCACGCCCACGCCCGTGCCGGTGCCCAGGCCGATCATGATGTTCTGGGCCGGGAAGGCCAGGCTCAGCGCCGACAGACAGTCCTCCGAGACCCGGGAGACATACACGCTGTCCACGATGTTATAAAGGGCCTGCACCAGCATGGACAGCATCATGGGCACCGCCAGGCTCAGCAGCAGCTTCCCCTCCGGCATCTCTCCCATGCGGCTGGAATCCAGTCTCTTTTCTGTCTGCGCCATTGAAAAATGCTCCTTGCGACGAATTTCTGCCATTATTATGAAGGAATATTAATTTGTACACAAGAGACAAAATAGCCAAAACCGTGTCTGACATATAGACACGGTTTTGGTGTATAGGTTTTGCGGCCTTATCACGCCCGGTGCCACTTCACGCCCTGGGGGGTGTCCTCCAGGATGATGCCGGCGGCCTTCAGTTCGTCCCGGATGCGGTCGGCCTCGGCCCAGTTCTTGGCCTTGCGGGCGGCCTGCCGGGCGGCGATCTGCTCCTCGATCTGACTGTCCAGGTCCTCCGTCTGGCCGAAGGGGATGCCCAGCACATCGCACAGCTCCATGAACAGGTCCCGGCAGGCGGCGGCCAGCGCCTTGGAGGGGTCCGCTGCGGGGGAGACGGCGGTGTTGATCTGGCGCACCAGTTCGAATATCACGCTCACCGCGTCGGCGGTGTTGAAGTCGTCGTCCATGACTTCGATGAACCGCTGGCGGTACTTGTCCAGGTCCTTTACGAAGGCGGCGTCGGCCTCGGTCAGGGTCCCGTCCCGGCCGTTGGCGGCGAAGAAGTCCAGGTTCTCCTTGGCGGTCTTGAGCCGGTCCAGGGCGGCCTGGGCCTGGGTGAGCACGTCCACGGAGTAGTTCAGCGGGGAGCGGTAGTGGCTCATGAGCATGAACATGCGGATGCAGTCGTAGCCATAGGCGTCCGCCGCGTCCCGGACGGTGAAGAAGTTGCCCAGGGACTTGCTCATCTTCTGGTTATCCACGTTGATAAAGCCGTTGTGCAGCCAGTAGTGGACGAAGGGCACGCCGTTGGCCGCCTCGGACTGGGCGATCTCGTTCTCGTGGTGGGGGAAGACCAGGTCTTTGCCGCCGGTGTGGATGTCGATGGTCTTGCCCAGATACCGGTTGGACATGGCCGAGCACTCGATGTGCCAGCCGGGCCGGCCCGGTCCCCAGGGGGAGTCCCATGCCGGCTCGCCGGGCTTGGCGGCCTTCCACAGGGCGAAGTCCATGGGGTCCTCCTTCACATCGTTGACCTCCACGCGGGCCCCGTGCATCAGATCGTCCAGGTTCTGGTGGCTGAGCTTGCCGTAGTCCCGGAACTTGGCGGTGCGGTAATATACGTCCCCGTTCACCTCGTAGGCGTAGCCCTTGTCCATGAGGGTCTGCACCAGCTCGATGATCTGGGGGATGTTCTCGGTGGCCTTGGGGTGGACGGTGGCCTCGCGCACGCCCAGGGCCTTCACGTCCTTCCAGTACTCAGCGATATATTTTTCTGCGATCTCGGCGGAGGACACGCCCTCCTCGTTGGCCCGACGGATGATCTTGTCGTCCACGTCGGTGAAGTTCTGCACGAAGGTCACCGCATAGCCCCGGTATTCCAGGTACCGGCGCAGCACGTCGAACATGATGATGGGCCGGGCGTTGCCCACGTGGATGTAGTTATATACGGTGGGACCGCAGCTGTACATGGTGACCTTGCCCTCGGTGATGGGGACAAAGTCCTCCTTCTGCATGGTCAGGTCGTTATAAAAGCGCATGGCTTATCACTCCTTTTTCTCCTTTGTAAGCTGTTCCAGCTGGATGACGCGGCTGCGCAGGGCGCACAGCTCCTGGGCCACCGGGTCGGACACGCTGATCTGGTCCACCCGGGCGGCGAAGTCGGTACGCTCGCCGGCGATGCGGGCGATGTGGGCGGGCACGCCCACGGCGGTGGAGTTGGGCGGCACCTCGCTGAGCACCACCGCGTTGGAGGCGATGCGGCTGTTGTCCCCCACCTTGAAGGGGCCCAGTACCTTGGCGCCGGAGCCGATGAGCACGTTGTTGCCGATGGTGGGGTGGCGCTTGCCGTGCTCCTTGCCGGTGCCGCCCAGGGTCACGCACTGGTACAGCAGCACGTCGTCGCCGATCTCGGCGGTCTCGCCTATCACCACGCCCATGCCGTGGTCTATCACCAGCCGGCGGCCGATGGTGGCGCCGGGGTGTATCTCGATGCCGGTCTTTTTCCGGGTGCGCTGGGAGATGGCCCGGCCCAGGAACTTCAGCCCGTGGGTCCAGCACCAGTGGGCCCGGCGGTGGCGCATCACCGCCTTCACGCCGGGGTACAGCAGATAGACCTCCAGCGCGCTGCGGGCCGCCGGGTCGCGGGCCTGGTAGGCGTGTATGGTCTCTTTCAGATAATCAAACATATATGCAGATATTCCTTATTATTCAGTTATTATACGGTATGCCCTGTGAGACAGCCGTCCTCCAGCGCGTCGATATGCACCCGGACGAGACTGCCCGGCTGGGCGCCGCCGATGAACAGGACCTGCTCATCCACGTCCGGGGAGTCGGCCTGGCTGCGGCCGGCCCAGCGGCCGTCCTCGCCCACGCCCTCGCACAGCACCGTGAGGGTGCCGCCCACCCGGCTGCGGTCGTACTGGTCCATGATCTCATTCTGCAGGGCCATCACCGCGTCCCTGCGCCGCTCCGCCTCCTGGGCGCTACATCGGTCGGGCATATCCGCCGCCGGGGTGCCCTCCTGGGGGGAGAAGGCGAATACCCCCGCCCGGGGCAGGCGCTGCTCGCGGAGAAACCCCAGAAGCTGCTCAAATTCCGCCTCGCCCTCGCCGGGCAGGCCCACGATCAGGCTGGTGCGCAGCGCCGCCTCCGGGATACGGGCGCGGAGTTTATCGAACAGCGCCTCGATGGAGGCCCGGGTCTCCGGCCGGCGCATCCGGCGCAGGATGGCGTCGTTCACGTGCTGGATGGGGATGTCCAGGTACTTGACCACCTTCGGCTCGGAGGCGATGACGTCGATCAGCTCGTCGGTGATCTCGTGGGGGTAGAGGTAGTGCAGGCGTATCCATTCTATGCCGTCCACCCGCACCAGTTGCCGCAAAAGGGTGACGAGGCTCGTCCCGTCCCGGAGGTCCCGGCCGTAGGCCGTCACGTCCTGGGCCACCAATATGAGCTCCTTCACACCGCCGGCGGCCAGCTTTTCCGCTTCCGCCAGGATGGCGTCCATGGGCCGGGAGCGGTAGCGCCCCCGGATGGAGGGTATCACGCAGTACGCGCAGCGGTTGTCGCACCCGTCGGCGATCTTGATGTATGCCCAGCCCGGCCCGGTGGTCACGGTCCGGTCCAGCTCCGGCAGGGGGGCGTTCTTGTCCAAAAACCGGGCGAAATGGCGCTCGTCCGTCTCCAGCGCGGCCACGATGTCGGGAAAGCTGCCCACCCCCAGCACCGCGTCGATCTCCGGTATCTCCCGGAGGATGTCGCCCTGATAGCGCTCCGGCAGGCACCCGGTGACCACCAGGCGCTTGAGGGACCCGGTCTTTTTCAGCTGGGCCAGCTCCAGGATGGCGTCGATGGCCTCCTGCTGGGCCGCCTCGATGAAGGCGCACGTGTTGACCACCGCAGCGTCCGCCTGGGCGGGGTCTGCGGTGATCCGGTGGCCGGCGGCCTGGATCAGCGCCAGCATCTGTTCGGAATCAATGAGATTCTTGGCACAACCGAGTGCGGTGAAATGAACCAACATAATTGAAACTGCTCTGCGGAAGTGGATCCCGCCGGCAGAAAGTCAAAAGCCAAACGTTCTATGGCTTTTGACTTTGACGCGCGGCCCGCCGCGCGGCTCGCCCTGCCCGGGCTTCGCTCTCCCGCTATTGTCTTTGGTGGATGTTAAACGTTATTCGTCGTCGGCCCCTCATGGGGCCCCCAAAAGGCACGCCTGCCTTTTGGGGAGAGGAGGAATGGTTTTGACCGATGAATGGCCCTCGCTCGCGGGGGTCATGAATCCTCAAAGCCATTCCGACGAAGGGCGGCGCGTATCTCGTCCCAGCCGTAGCCCTTGCGGAACAGCGCGGCGGCGGCCTTGTCCCGCTCTTTGCGGTCGGCGGGGTCCTTCCCCCGCAGCCGGGCGGCCAGCAGCCGGTCGATGGTCTCGTCCTGCTGCCCCAGCTGGGCCAGAGCGTCGTCCCACAGCTCCCGGGGCACCCCCCGGCGGTTCAGCTCCGTGCGCACCCGGCCGGGGCCATAGCCCATGGCGGCGTAGTGGCGCGCGATCATGCCGGCGTACTCGGCGTCGTTGACGAAGCCGTAGTCCAGGCACAGGGCGGTCACCGTGTCGATGTCCGCCTCGGCCACGCCCTTCTGCCGGAGCTTGTCCCGCAGCTCCTTCTCGGAGTGGGGCCGCTTGAGGTACTCCAGGGCCAGCTTTTTCGCCCGCTCCAGGGGGGACTGGGGGGCCTTTTTCGGCGGCTCCAGCTCCCCCGCCGGGTCGTTCATCACCGACCGGACGGTATATTTTTGCTGCTCGTCAGCGGGCATTATTCCTCGGGGCCGTCGTCGAAGTCATCGGCGGATACGTCCACGGCCCGGCCGGCGGCCTTGGCGGCCTTGAGGGCCTGGGGGCTCATGAGCTTGTGGGCATTGGCCCGTATCTCGGCCTCGATCTCGGCGGCCTTGTCCGGGTTCTCCAGCAGGAATTCCCGCACGCCGTCCCGGCCCTGGATGCGCTCGCCGCAGCAGGTGAACCAGGCGCCGGCCTTCTCGATGATGTCCAGCTTCACGCCCAGGTCGATGATCTCGCCTATCTTGGAGATGCCCTCGCCGTAGATGATGTCGAACTGGGCCTCCTTGAAGGGGGGAGCGACCTTGTTCTTGACGATCTTGACGCGGGTGCGGTTGCCGATCATCTCGTCGCCGGACTTGAGGGTCTCCACCCGGCGCACGTCCAGACGCACGCTGGCGTAGTACTTCAGGGCCCGGCCGCCGGGGGTGGTCTCGGGGTTTCCGTACATCACGCCGATCTTCTCCCGCAGCTGGTTGATGAACACCACGATGCAGTTGGTCTTGGATACGATGCCCGCCAGCTTGCGCAGGGCCTGGCTCATCAGCCGGGCCAGCACGCCCACGGTGGAGTCGCCCATCTCCCCCTCCAGCTCGCTGCGGGGCAGCAG